>NZ_CP108538.1:3386730-3694615 GCF_035994185.1 Streptomyces sp. NBC_01217 | reverse complement strand
AGACCGCCGCCGCGCACGCGAACGTGCACGCGGCGGTCGCCCTGCACCCCAACGAGGCGCCGCGCATCGTGCACGGCGACCCCGATGGCTGGTCCCGGCAGGGGGCGCGGGAAGGGGGCGGGGCCGCGGCGCTGCACGAGGCGCTCGCGGAGATCGACGCGCTGGCCGCACTCGACCACGTACGCGGTGTCGGCGAGACCGGGCTCGACCGCTTCCGCACCGGCCCCGAGGGCCTGGCCGCGCAGGAGGAGTCCTTCCGGGCCCACATCGAGATCGCCAAGCGGCACGGCAAGGCACTGGTCATCCACGACCGCGAGGCGCACGCGGACGTGCTGCGGATCCTCGCCGACGCGGGCGCCCCCGAACGGACCGTCTTCCACTGCTACTCCGGCGACGCCGAGATGGCCAGGATCTGCGCGGAAGCCGGGTACTTCATGTCCTTCGCGGGCAATGTCACCTTCAAGAACGCCCAGCCGCTGCGGGACGCACTGGCCGTCGCGCCGACGGAACTGGTGCTGGTCGAGACGGACGCGCCTTTCCTGACCCCCGCCCCGTACCGCGGACGGCCCAACGCGCCGTACCTCATTCCCGTCACGCTGCGTGCCATGGCGGAGGTGAAGGGCGTGGACGAGGACACTCTGGCCTCGGCCGTCTCCGACAACACCGCGCGGGCATTCGACTACTGACCGGTACCGGTCGCTGCCGGTCAACTCCCCGGCGACGGTGCGTAGTCGAGCCGTTTTGGAGAGTCACCGATGCTCCGCTATCGTCCCGGGCGCCATCGGGCGAGCCGGCCGATCCGATCCTCTGGAGCGTCGTGAGCAATTCGAAGGGCAGTCACCGCGCAGCACGCGGCAGGGGGCGCACGGCGGTGGCGACGCCGCCCGCCGCTTCTCCGCCGGCCCCCGCGTCCGTACCGCTCCACGAGCGGCTGACGCTCGTCGTCCGGGCGGTCCGCACCCCGACCGTCCTCGACACGCCCCTGGTGCCCCGGCAGGTCCGCCCCGGCGCAAGCGGCGCGACCGGTACGACCGGCGGGCGGGCGGCGGCGCGCAGGGCCGCCCGGCGGCGCAAGGCGCCCGTACGCCCCGAGAGCCTGCGCCGCCTCGTGCCGCAGGCCCTCGTCGTCGCGGTCCTGGCCGGTGGCACCACCGCGTTCGTGGTCTGCGACAAGGCGGTGACGCTGGACGTCGACGGCACGCCCCGCACCCTGCACACCTTCGCGGACGACGTCGACGGACTCCTCGACGACCAGGGCGTCACCGTCGCCGCCCACGACACGGTCGTCCCCGCCCTCGGCAGCCCGCTCGCCGACGGCGACGCGGTCGTCGTCAGGCCGCGGAGGTAGCGGACCGCCGTACGGCCGTAGGCTTACCGGGTGAGCACCACTGATCCCGACGCCCTCCTGGGCCCCGCAGACATCCGCGAGCTGGCCGCCGCGCTGGGCGTACGCCCGACCAAGCAGCGCGGTCAGAACTTCGTCATCGACGCCAATACGGTCCGCAGGATCGTGCGGACGGCGGAAGTCCGCCCGGACGACGTCGTCGTGGAGGTCGGACCGGGGCTCGGTTCGCTGACCCTGGCGCTGCTGGAGGCGGCGGACCGGGTCGTCGCCGTCGAGATCGACGACGTGCTGGCGGGCGCCCTGCCGGCCACGGTCGCCGCCCGGATGCCGGGGCGCGCCGACCGGTTCACCCTGGTGCACTCCGACGCGATGCTGGTCCGGGAGCTGCCGGGTCCGGCGCCGACCGCGCTGGTCGCGAACCTTCCGTACAACGTCGCCGTGCCGGTCCTGCTGACCATGCTGGAACGCTTCCCGACCATCGAGCGGACCCTCGTCATGGTCCAGGCCGAGGTCGCCGACCGGCTGGCCGCCAGGCCGGGCAACAAGGTCTACGGCGTGCCGTCGGTGAAGGCCAACTGGTACGCGCACGTCAAGCGGGCCGGGTCCATCGGCCGCAATGTCTTCTGGCCCGCCCCGAACGTCGACTCCGGTCTGGTGTCGCTGGTCCGGCGCACCGAGCCGATCACGACGAGCGCGAGCCGGACCGAAGTCTTCGCGGTCGTCGACGCGGCCTTCGCCCAGCGCCGCAAGACCCTGCGGGCGGCCCTGGCCGGCTGGGCGGGCTCCGCACCCGCCGCCGAGGCGGCCCTGGTGGCGGCCGGGATCTCGCCCCAGGCCCGCGGTGAGGCGCTGACGGTCGAGGAATTCGCCGCCATCGCCGAGAACAAGCCGGCCGGGACCGCCGGCAACGGGACTTCGGCGCCTGCCGGCGACGAGACCTCCGGGAGTGGCGAGTGAGCGTCACCGTTCGCGTGTCCGCCAAGGTCAACGTCCAGCTCGCGGTCGGCGCGCCGCGCTCCGACGGCTTTCACGACCTGGCCAATGTCTTCCTCGCCGTCGGTCTGTACGACGAGGTCACCGTCACCCCCGCCGACGAGCTGCGCATCACCTGCTCGGGCCCGGACGCCGCCAAGGTGCCGCTGGACGCGACGAACCTCGCCGCACGCGCCGCGATCGCCCTGGCCGGGCGGTACGGCATCGCACCCGATGTGCACATCCACATCGCCAAGGACATCCCCGTCGCGGGCGGCATGGCGGGCGGCAGCGCCGACGGTGCGGCCGCTCTGCTGGCCTGCGACGCCCTGTGGTCCACCGGCGCGACGCGCGATGAGCTCCTCGCCATCTGCGCGGAGCTCGGCAGCGACGTCCCGTTCAGCCTGGTCGGCGGCGCGGCCCTCGGGGTCGGGCGCGGCGAGCAGCTGACCCCGATCGACGTCGGCGGAACCTTCCACTGGGTCTTCGCGGTCGCCGACGGCGGGCTCTCCACCCCCGCCGTCTACGGCGAGTTCGACCGGCTCACGGCCGATGCGGACGTCCCGGAGCCCACCGCGTCCGCCGCACTCCTGGACGCGCTGCGGTCCGGCGACACCACCGCGCTCGCGGACGCCCTGAGCAACGACCTCCAGCCCGCCGCGCTCTCCCTGCGCCCCTCGCTGGCCGACACCCTCGCCGCGGGCACCGGGGCCGGGGCACTGGCCGCCCTGGTCTCGGGCTCCGGACCGACCACCGCGTTCCTGGTGGCGGACGCGGAGTCGGCGCGGAAGGTGGCCGAGGCGCTGATCTCTTCGGGGACGTGCAGAAACGCACGGGCCGCGGTGTCGCCGGCCCCGGGCGCCACGGTCCAGCAGTCCGGCTGACCGGGTTGCACCGCCGCCCGGTCAGCCGCCGAGGCGCATGCTCTTCTTCGCCAGCTCGTACGCGGGGAGCATCGCCTCGTGCTCCGCGGTGTCCATCCCGCCCAGATGGACCACGACCGGCCCGTCCGGGGTGGAGACGGCGAAGGCCCGCTCCTTCTTGAGCTCGTCCAGCAGCTTGCTCCTGACCGTGTAGCCGGCCTCGGCCGCGGGCAGCTCACCGGCCCTGGTCCCGCCGTACGTGATCTTCTCGGCGCCGTCCTCGTCGGCCAGGAACGCCTCCAGGACCTGGCGCGGGGTGAGGTCGGACCGCTCGCCCTGCCACACCCGCAGATACCCGATGTTCCCCGCGGGCTTCGCGTCGATCTCGCAGACCATGGTGACCCCGCCCTGCATGCCCAGCGCGGCACCGAGCTCGGAGTCCGGATCGACGTGGACGGCCTTCGGCTTCCAGGACGCCGCGAGGTCGAAGGCGACGGGCAGCGGACAGGCCGAGCCGGAGCCGCCGACCGTGCCTCCATCGGCGGCGGCTGCGGAAGCGGCCTTCCCGGCTGCTTCCGCCTTCGGCGACGGCGACGGCGACGGCGGCGGCGACGAACAGCCCGCCAGTACGGCCGTCACCAGCAGCGCCGCCGGAACCACTGAAGCCCTCGCTGAAATCCCCATGAAGTCCCCACCCCTGAGATGTCCGACGCTCTCGCGACCCGGGCCCACGCCCCTTGATCGATCGCAGCACGTTATCGCGGCCGCGAGCCGACTACCCTGGGACGTCGATCGAACCCCCGGACAGGAGTGAAATGGCCGTCAATCTGGTCAATGTCGAGCAGGTCAGCAAGGTGTACGGCACCCGTGCCCTGCTCGATGGTGTGTCCCTCGGAGTGTCCGAGGGGGACCGGATCGGTGTCGTGGGCCGTAACGGCGACGGCAAGACGACCCTCATCCGGATGCTCGCCAGGCTGGAGGATGCGGACAGCGGCCGCGTCACCCACAGCGGCGGGCTGCGCCTCGGCGTCCTCACCCAGCACGACTCGCTCGACCCGCAGGCGACCATCCGCCACGAGGTGATCGGCGACCTCGCCGACCACGAGTGGGCGGGCAGCGCGAAGATCCGCGACGTGCTCACCGGACTCTTCGGCGGGCTCGCCCTGCCGGGCTTCGAGCACGGCCTGGACACCGTCATCGCCCCGCTCTCCGGCGGCGAGCGGCGCCGTATCGCGCTGGCCAAGCTGCTCATCGCCGAACAGGACCTGATCGTCCTCGACGAGCCGACCAACCACCTCGACGTCGAGGGCATCTCCTGGCTGGCCGGCCATCTGCGCGCCCGCCGCTCGGCGCTCGTCTGCGTCACCCACGACCGCTGGTTCCTCGACCAGGTCTGCACCCGCATGTGGGACGTCCAGCGCGGCACGGTCCACGAGTACGAGGGTGGCTACAGCGACTACGTCTTCGCGCGGGCCGAGCGGGAGCGGATCGCCGCGACCGAGGAGTCCAAGCGGCAGAACCTGATGCGCAAGGAGCTGGCCTGGCTGCGCCGCGGCGCCCCCGCCCGTACCTCCAAGCCGCGCTACCGCATCGAGGCGGCCAATGAGCTGATCGCCGACGTGCCGCCGCCGCGCGACACCAGCGAGCTGATGAAGTTCGCCAACGCCAGGCTCGGCAGGACCGTCTTCGACCTGGAGGACGTGACCGTCCAGGCCGGACCCAAGACGCTGCTCACCCACCTCACCTGGCACCTCGGCCCCGGCGACCGGATCGGTCTGGTCGGGATCAACGGCGCGGGCAAGACCTCGCTGCTGCGGGCGCTCGCCGAGGCGGCCCGCACCCAGGGCGAGGCGCAGCCCGCGGCCGGGAAGATCGTCGTCGGCAAGACCGTCAAGCTCGCCTACCTCTCCCAGGAGGTCCACGAGCTCAACCCGAACCTGCGGGTGCTCGAAGCGGTTCAGCAGGTACGGGACCGGGTCGACCTCGGCAAGGGCCGGGAGATGACCGCGGGCCAGCTCTGCGAGCAGTTCGGCTTCTCGAAGGAGAAGCAGTGGACCCCGGTCGGCGACCTGTCCGGCGGTGAGCGGCGCCGGCTCCAGATCCTGCGCCTGCTGATGGACGAGCCGAACGTCCTCTTCCTCGACGAGCCCACCAACGACCTCGACATCGAGACGCTGACCCAGCTGGAGGACCTCCTCGACGGCTGGCCCGGATCGATGGTCGTGATCTCCCACGACCGGTTCTTCATCGAGCGGACCACGGACCGGGTGATGGCGCTGCTCGGCGACCGCACGCTGCGGATGCTCCCGCGCGGGATCGACGAGTACCTGGAGCGCAGGCAGCGGATGGAGGAGACGGCGACCCCGTCCGCCGCACCCGCGGCCGCCAAGGAGAAGGCCGCTGTGGCCACGGCCGTCTCCCCGCAGGCCGCACGCGCGGCGAAGAAGGAGCTGCAGAAGGTGGAGCGGCAGCTCGACAAGATCTCCACGCGGGAGACCGCGCTGCACGCGCAGATCGCGGACTACGCCACGGACTTCGAGAAGGTGGCGAAGCTGGACGCGGAGCTGCGCGAACTGGTCGTGGAGCGCGATGAGTTGGAGATGCGCTGGCTGGAACTGGCCGAGGACGCCTGAGCGTCGGAGCGCCTTCGGTGTGACCGATGGGGCTTGTGGGGTGGGTGGTAGAAAGAAACCCTGCCCGGTACAGGTTGAGTTGCCGGACCGGTCCGCACGAAGGGGGACGTGCTGCTGGCCGGCGGTGGCATCTGGTTCGCCACCGGCGGGAGCGACGAGGGGCCGGGGCCCACGGCGGGGGCGAGCACCGATCCCGGACCGGGTTCCACGAGCGACGGCAGCGACGGCAAGGGCAAAGCCAAGGACCGGGACCAGGGCACGCACGACCTCCGCGCCGAGGCCGACGCGCTCAACGCCGAGCGCGGGCCCGGCGAGGCGAGGGACCTCTGGCTCCAGGAGGGCGGCGTCGACCTGCCGCGCAACGGCTCGGACGTGTACGGCCCCTGGATCGTCGGCGACACCATCGTCAAGGCCATGTTCCACACGCTCACCGGGTATTCGGTCACCGACGGCAGCCTGAAGTGGCGTCTTCGCATGCCGTCGGAGCTGTGCGCGGCGCCCTCGCAGGCCACCGCCGACGGCAGGATCGTCCTCGGGATCGAGACCGGCACCGCGGACGACGCGCTCTGCAACTCCCTCCAGATGGTGGATCTCACGACGGGCAGGGCGGGCTGGCGCAAGACGTACAAGCGCCAGGGCGCCTGGGATCTGCTCTCCGACGTCTCGATGGCGATCAACGGGGACACCGTGACCGTGGGGCGCACCAGCAGGACGGACGCATTCCGGGTCGGCGACGGCAAGGTGCTCTTCGGTGAACTTCCGGGCAACTGCCAGCCGTTCGGCTTCGCGAGCGGTCCGGTGGCGATCGCCGCCACCAGCTGTCGGACGGCGGCCGACGACCACAAGGAACAGCAGGTGCAGCGGATCGATCCGGTCACCGGCAAGGTGCTGTGGACGTACAAGGTCAAGAAGGGCTGGGAGATCGCCCAGTTCTACTCTGTCAGCCCGCTGGTCGTCTCGCTGAAGCAGGAGGACAAGTGGGCGGTCATCGTGCTTGGCGAGAACGGCACCTACCGCTCCCAACTGGTCGGCGGCACCGACGACTACGCGACGAAGTGCGGCGGTGACCTCCTCACCCAGGGCAAGAACCTCGACAACTGCCTCGGGGTGGCGGCCGACGACCGGACGGTCTATCTGGCGACCAGGCCCGGCGAGGACGACCTCACCCCCACCAACCAGGTCGTGGCCTTCGACCTGAACACCGGCCGGGCGAAGTGGAAGGCCGCGGCCCCGGCCGGGCAGACCCTGATGCCGCTGCGGGTGGAGGGCGGCAGGCTGCTGATGTATCTGGCGGCGGGCAGGAACAAGGGCGGTGGCATCGCGTCCCTCCCGCCGGCCGGCGGCGCCCCGCAGATGGTGCTGCGGCACCCGGTGGCGGCGGCCCAGGTCGAACGGGGCTTCTTCGATTCCAGGGTCGCCTATCTGAACGGGCGTTGCTTCCTCGTGCACGCGAGGATCAGCGGGATCGAGGACGACGACGAGAAGTCGATGAAGTCGATGGCGGGCTTCGGCAGCTGACGGGCCGGGGCGTAACGGGGGCATCACGGGGCGGTTCTCCCTTGGGAACAGGGGGCGGACCGACCCGGTGCCCCCGGTGTTGCGGGTGGTACAAAGAAGCCCCGCTCGACTGTCGTAACGCCGCGGGATCCATGCCCGATTCGCTCCTTTCCGAGGAGTTCTGGGGGTCTTGCCGGACCCTTCGAACTCTGCGGAATCGCGGGGGAGAACGGAACGGGCACCGGACCGCACGAAGGGGGACGTGCTGATGACCCAGCCACCCAGCCAGCAACCGCCGCAGGGAGGCTTCGGCGCACCGCAGGAGCCGCCGCAGGGAAGTCCTCAGCCGAAGCCGCAGGGTCCGCCGCCGAGCGGCCCGCCGCAGACCCCGCCGCCCGCGCAGCCGCCCCAGGCCCCGCCCGCCCCCCAGACCCCGCCGCCCGCGCAGCCCGGTTACGGCTATCCGCAGACGCCCGGTCAGGCGCCGGGCCAGGCCCCCGGTTACGGCTACCCCCAGCAGCCCGGACCGTACAGCCAGCAGCCCGGTCCCTACGGTCAGCAGCCGGGTCCGTACAACCAGCAGCCCGGACCGTACGGTCAGCAGCCCGGACCGTACAGCCAACAGCCGGGCCCCTACGGTCAGCAGCCCGGTTACGGCTACCCGCAGCAGCAGTACCCCGGCGCACCGGCCCCCGCCGGCCCCGGCGGTGGCAACCCCCTCAAGCGCAAGCCCGCGCTGATCATCGGCGCCGCGGTCGTCGCGCTCCTGGTGATCGGCGGCGGCATCTTCCTCGCCACGAGCGGGAGCGACGACGACAAGAAGCCCGTCGCGCACAAGAGCGACGACGCCAAGCCGAGCACCTCGCCCTCCGTCGACGAGGGCAACGGCAGCGGCGACGGCCGCGAGAGCGACGAGGACCTCAACGCCGGTCGCAAGGAGGGCGAGGCGAAGGTCCTCTGGCTGCAGAAGAACGACATCGACCTGCCGCGCAACGGCTCGGACGTGTATGGCCCGTGGGTCGTCGGTGACACCCTCGTCAGGGGCATGTACCGCTCGGTCTCCGGTTACTCCGTCGCCGACGGCAAGCAGAAGTGGACGCTGAAGCTGCCCGCCGACCTGTGCGCGGCGCCCTCGCAGCCCACCGCCGACGGCAAGATCGTCATCGGGGTCGAGAACGGCACCACCGACAAGGCGGACTGCTCGGACCTCCAGATGATCGACCTCGCCACCGGCAAGGCCGGCTGGAAGAAGTCGATCAAGAAGAACGGCATCTGGGACATGATGTCGGACATCTCCCTCGCCATCAGCGGCGACACCGTGACGGTCGGGCGCACCGGCAACTCCAACGCCTACCGGGTCAGCGACGGCAAGGAGCTGTTCGGCAAGTCGGCGGGCAACTGCCAGCCGTTCGCCTTCGCGGGCGGGCCCAGGCTGATCGCCGCCTCCAGCTGCCGCACCGACGACGTCGACAACCCGCAGCACCAGATCCAGGAGATCGACCCGGTCACCGGGAAGCCCAGGTGGACGTACCGGCCCAAGGCCGGATGGGAGGTCGACCGGGTCTATTCGGTGAGCCCGCTCGTGGTCTCCCTGAAGAAGGACAAGGAGTGGAGCATCCTCTCGATCAAGGAGAACGGCACGCTCCGCTCCGGACTCGTCAGCGACAAGGGCGACAAGTTCTCGCCGGACTGCGGCAACACCTTCGCCATCTTCGGCAAGTCCCTGGACGGCTGCACCGGTGTCGCCGCCGACGCCAACACGTTCTACATGGCGACCGCACCCGACTCCGGCGGAACCGCCCGTACGAACAAGGTCGTGGCGTTCAACCTGAACACCGGCAAGCCCAGGTGGAAGGCGGCGGCCCCGGCGGACCGCATGGTGAAGCCGCTGCGTATGGAGGGCGGCAACGTGCTGCTCTACGTGGAGGCCGGGTACAACAAGGGCGGCGGGATCGCCACCCTCGCACCGGCCGGCGGCACGGTGCAGATGGTGCTGAAGCACCCCGTGTCCACGGCAGAGATCGAGAGCTCCTTCTACAACTCGAAGATCGTCTACGCGGGCGGCCGTTCCTTCATCGCGAGTGGACGGGTCAGCGCGCGCAACGACGAGGAGGAGCTGGAGACGAAGACCATGATGGCCTTCGGCAACTGACGGCTCACGAAGGCTTTCCACGGCCCCGACCCACCGACTCCCTTTTCCCAGAGGTACGTACGCCATGACGCAGCCCCCCCAGCCGCCCAACGAGCCGCCCAACGAACCGCCCCAGGGCGGATTCGGAGCCCCGCAGGACCCCCCGCCGGGCGGGTTCGGAGCGCCGACCCCACCGCCCGCGGGCACCCCGCAGACCCCGCCGCAGCAGCCGGGCCCGGGTTACGGCTACCCGCAGGGCCAGCCCCCGCAGCCGGGTTACGGCTATCCGCAGGGCCAGCCGCCACAGCCGGGTTACGGCTATCCGCAGGCGCCCGCGCCCGGTCAGCCGCCGCAGGGTTACGGATTCCCGCAGGGTCTGCCGCCCGGCCAGCCGCCGCAGCAGGGATACGGCTACCCGACCGCCCCGATGCAGCAGCCCTACCCGCCGCAGCAGAACGGGAACGGGGGCAAGAAGTTCAGCACCCAGATGCAGATCATCGTCGCCGCGTCGGTCGCCGTGGTGCTGATCATCGCCGCGGGCGTCTGGTTCTCCTCCAGCAGTGGTGACGACGGCAAGAAGGACCAGGCGTCCCGGTCCAGCGGCGGCACCGAGGGCAAGGGTGGCGGCCAGGGCGGCGCGGTAGGTGGCGGCGGCAAGGAGAAGGCCCCGGCGGACCCCAAGTCCAGGGTCGCCTTCCAGCTTCCGGAGCCGAAGGTCGACGACGTCACCAAGGTCGACGGCTCCTGGCTGACCGACAAGGCGTATGTGAAGACCGGCATGAACGAGATCGTCGGCTACGACATCGTCAAGGGCACCAAGCTGTGGTCGATCCCGCTGGCCGGCCAGCTCTGCGCCGCCTCCCGGCACATGTCCAAGGACTACAAGACGGCCGTCGCCTTCGAGGCGGGCAGGCCGACCAAGGCCAAGAAGTACCAGCCGTGCAACCAGGTCGGCGCGATCGACCTGAACACCGGCAAGCTGATGTGGAGCAAGTCGGTGACCGCCGCCACCAGCGGTGACGAGCCGGTCAGGTACGACGAGATCACGCTCAGCGGCACCACTGTCGCCGCGGCCGGCACCGAGGGCGGCGCGGCGTTCGACCTCGATACCGGCGCCGAGCGCTGGAAGCCCAAGGTCTCCACCGACGGCTGCTACGACTCGGGTTACGGCGGCGGCGAGGCGCTCGCAGTCGTCCGCAAGTGCGGTACGTACGACGACCCGCAGCTCGTCATCCAGGCGCTGAACCCGACCACCGGCGCCCCGCTCTCCTCGTACAAGATGCCGCCCGGCGTCGACTACGCGAGCATCGTCTCCACCAAGCCGCTGGTCGTCGCGGCCGACGTCGGCGACACCGCCGGTGACGGCAGCGGCATCTCGGACTTCTTCTCGATCGACGCCGCCACCGGCAAGCTCCTCACCAGGATCGCGGCGGACGGCGAGAAGTACGCCGCGCGCTGCGCCTCCACCGAGGTCGAGAGCTGCCGTGCGGTGGCCGTCGGCAACAACCGCATCTATGTGCCGACCGAGGACCACGAGGGCACCGGGGAGTACGGCGACACCAACGAGATCGTCTCCTTCGACCTCACCACGGGCAAGCCGACCAGTGACCGGGCCGACGCGGGCGAGCGGTACACGATGTTCCCCTTGCGCATGGACGGCGGCAACATCATCGCGTACAAGTCGCCCCCGTACGACAAGGGCGGCCAGATCGTCTCCATCGACGGCTCCACGTTCAAGCAGACCGTGCTGATGGAGAACCCGAGCGAGAAGTCCGTCCGCGACGCCGAGACCAGCTTCTCGGGGGACTACTCGGAGATCCTCTACTCCGCCGGCCGGCTGTGCATCTCCCAGACGGTGATCAGCAAGGGGGGCGGGAGCTCGCTGATCGACAAGGAGTACCTCGCCATCTCCTTCAGCACCGGCTGATCCCCGCGCGGGATCCGTGCCCCGGCCCTGCCGGTCGATCATTCGACCGGCAGGGCCGATCGTTTTGCGCCTGCTTTCCGCCCGCTGAATGGCCTTGAATGGCACATAATCCGACACTCCGGGGGTCTTCTGCCCGGTAAGGGGTCCGCAACGTCGAACAAGCGTGTAGCTTGCCGGGTCAGGGCGGGCCGGGGGCCTGGCGCCGGTGCTACGGGGGTGTGCTCGATGGGCGTGCGGCTCATGGTGGTCGATGATCACCGACTGCTCGCCGAGGCGCTCGCCTCGGCGTTGAAACTGCGGGGCCACCGGGTGCTCGCGGCGGCCGCGCCGGCCTCGGGGGCGGCGGAGCTGGTGGTCAGCAGGGCTCCGGAGGTCTGTCTGTTCGGTACCGCGGCGCCCGCGGCCCCCGGCGCCTTCGACGCGATCGTACGGATCCGGCGGGAGCGCCCGCAGGTGGCCGTGGTGGTGCTCGGCCCTGTGCCCAGTCCGCGCGGGATCGCGGCGGCCTTCGCGGCGGGCGCCGCCGGATACGTCCGGCACGACGAGCGCATGGAGGGTGTCGAGCGGGCGATGGTCAAGGCGCGCGCCGGGGAGGCCGCGGTGGCGCCGCAACTGCTCCAGGGCGCCTTCGCCGAGCTGCTCAATCCGGCCGCGGCGCCGGACGACGAGGGGCAGCGGCTGCTGCAGATGCTCACCCCGCGCGAGGTCGAGGTACTGGTGCGGGTCGCCGAGGGCGAGGACACCCGGCTGATCGCGGCGGGGATGCGGATCGCGTCGAGCACCGCGCGTACGCATGTGCAGCGGGTGCTGATGAAGCTGGGCGTCGGCTCCCGGCTGGAGGCCGCGGCGCTCGCGGCCCGCACGGGACTGCTGGACCGGGTGCCGCTCGAAAAGCAGGAGCCCGACGGCATCGGGTGATGCGGCCGGGCCCCTGCCGAAGGCGGTACGGACGTCAGTCGTCGGCCCGGTCGGGACCGTCGGCAGGCGTCGGCGTCTGCGCCGGGCGCAGCTTCAGCCAGATCAGGAAGAACAGGCCGAGGACCAGCATGGCCAGGCCGGTCCACAGGTTGATGTGGACGCCCTGGGCCTTCTTCAGGTCCGCGTCGGACGGGCTGATCCCGGCGATGGTGACGATCACGCCGTAGACCACGAAGAGGCCGCCGATGATCCGCCGGATGTCGAAGAGACGGGCCGCGGTCGCGGACTTCTGCTCCAGTTCGGAGACTTCCTTGCGCAGGTCGGACATGGTGTTCCTCCGATCAGAACGAGTACGGGACGTAGCACAGGGCGGCGAGCACGATCGCGCCCCAGCCCAGCAGGGCCGGCTTGCGGTACCAGGCGCTGTCGCCCTCGGCCGGTGCCTCATCGGCGTCCGGGGACTCGGTTCCGTAGACCAGACCGGCCAGTTCGGCCTCCGGCTTCGGGGCCGTGAAGAGCGTGACGGCGATCATGACCACCGCACCGGCGACGAAACCGACGATCGCGGAGACGAAGTTGGCGCCCTGGTCGGTGGGGATGTCGATGACCCCCTGCTTGTAGATCACGAAGTAGTTGACCATCGCGGCGGTGGTGCCCGCGACCAGACCCCAGACGCCGGACTTCATCGAGGCCCGCTTCCAGAACATGCCGATGATGAAGACCACGAACATCGGGACGTTGAAGAAGGAGAACAGCGTCTGGAGGTAGCTCATGATGTTGGAGAAGCTGGCGGCGATGAAGGCCGTGCCGATCGAGGCCAGCACCCCGATCGCCGTGATGAGCCGGCCGAAGCGCAGGTAGTACGTGTCCGGCTGGTCCTTCTTCACGTACCGGGCCCAGATGTCGGTCGTGAACACCGTGTTGAACGACGAGACGTTCGCCGCCATACCGGCCATGAACGCGGCCAGCAGCCCGGTCACCGCGATGCCGAGCACACCGTTGGGCAGCAGCTCCTGCATCAGCAGCGGGATCGCGTCGTTGTAGGTCAGGTCGGAGCCGGGGGTGCCGATCTTCGGTACGAGGACGGCGGCCACCAGGCCCGGGATCATCACCAGGAAGACGATGAAGATCTTCGGGAACGCGGCGATCAGCGGGGTGCGCTGGGCGGCGGAGAGGTTCTTCGCGGACAGGGCGCGCTGCACCTCGGCGAAGTTGGTCGTCCAGTAGCCGAAGGAGAGCACGAAGCCGAGGCCGAGGATGATCGTCAGCCAGTTGGCGCCGAGCGGGTTGGCGTCACCGATGCCGGTGCCGCCCCAGGCGGAGAGGAAGTCGGAGCCGTGGCTCTTCTCCAGCGAGCCGGTCAGACCGTCCCAGCCGCCGACGCGCTTGAGACCCAGCAGGGTCAGCGGGATCAGCGCGGCGAGGATGACGAAGAACTGCAGCACCTCGTTGTAGATCGCCGAGGAGAGACCGCCGATGGTGATGTAGACGAGGACGAAGAGGCCCGCGACGACGATCGCGACCCACTGCGGCCAGCCGAGGAGCGCCTCCACGACGATCGACAGGGCGTAGAGGTTGACGCCCGCGATCAGGATCGCCGCGAAGGCGAAAAGTATGGAGCTCAGCAGGTGCGCCGACTTGTCGAAGCGCTGGAGCAGGAACTCCGGTACGGAGCGGACCTTCGACCGGTAGTAGAACGGCATCATCACCAGGCCAAGGAAGACCATGGCGGGGATGGCACCGATCCAGTACCAGTGCACGACCGCGACGCCGTACTGCGCGCCGGTCGCCGCCATGCCGAGGATCTCGGTGGCGCCGAGGTTGGCCGCCACGAAGGCGAGCCCGGTCACCCAGGCCGGCAGTGACCGCCCGGAGAGGAAGAAGTCGAGGCTCGTCTTCACGCTCGCCCGTGCGGCGAAGCCGATGCCGAGGACGACGACGAAGTAGATCGCCAGGATCGTGTAGTCGAGCCCGTTCGTGGGGAGCCGAAGCCCTTCGGCCAGGTAGTGCATGTGGGGGTACTCGCTTCTTTGCGCGAACTGAACGCGAAGGAAACTACGCTCTTATGTTCAAAAACTGAACAGTTTTCCTGGGGTTCTTTGTTTGATTGTGATCGCATGGCCGAAAACCTGGGCAGAAGGCGGTAGAGATCCTGCTCACATGCGCTCTGGCGGCGTCATTGACGCGTCTGTTGACTTGTGGTTCATTGTGTTCGGTTATGTTTGGAGGAACCTGGTGAAGAAGACGGTTACGACGCTCGCCGACGGCCGTGAGCTGCTCTACTACGACAGCCGGGACGACGTCGTGCGCGACGCCGTCGACAAGCGGCCCCTCGACGCCGTGTCGACCTCGTCCGAGATCCGTCGTGACCCGTTCCTCGGCGACAGCGTCGCCATCGCCTCGCACCGCCAGGGCCGCATCTACCACCCGCCGGCCGACGAGTGCCCGCTCTGCCCCTCGCGGGAGGGGCGGCTGAGCGAGATCCCCGAGGCCGACTACGACGTCGCCGTCTTCGAGAACCGCTTCCCCTCGCTCGCCGGTGACTCCGGCCGCTGCGAGGTCGTCTGCTTCACCTCCGACCACGACGCCTCGTTCGCCGACCTCACCGAGGAGCAGGCCGCCCTGGTCCTTTCGGCATGGACCGACCGCACCGCCGAATTCGCCGGACTTCCGCAGGTCGAGCAGGTGTTCTGCTTCGAGAACCGGGGCGCCGAGATCGGCGTCACGCTCGGCCATCCGCACGGACAGATATACGGCTACCCCTTCGTCACCCCGCGCACCGAGCTGATGCTCCGCGCCATGGAGGCCCACCGCGCCGAGACCGGCGGCAACCTCTTCGACGACGTCGTGGCCCGCGAGGAGAAGGACGGCTCGCGGATCGTCATCAGCGGCGAGCACTGGATCGCCTTCGTGCCGTACGCGGCGCACTGGCCCTACGAGGTCCACCTCCACCCGCGCCGCCGCGTCCCCGACCTGCGGGAGCTCGACGAGGCCGCGCGCACGGAGTTCCCACAGATTTATCTGGAACTCTTGAGACGATTCGACCGGATCTTCGGCCCCGGCGAGCCCCCGACCCCGTACATCTCCGCCTGGCACCAGGCCCCGTTCGGCGTCGCGGGACGAGAGGACTTCGGGCTCCATCTGGAGCTTTTCACCATCCGACGCACCTCCGGCAAGCTGAAGTTCCTCGCGGGTTCCGAATCCGGCATGAACGTGTTCATCAACGATGTGCCGCCGGAGGCCGCGGCCCAGCGACTGCGAGAGGTAGCGAGCGAGTGAGCAAGCCCCAGAAGAAGTACCTGGTCACCGGTGGTGCGGGCTATGTCGGCAGCGTGGTCGCCCAGCATCTGCTGGAGGCCGGACACGCGGTCACCGTCCTCGACGACCTCTCGACCGGGTTCCGGGAGGGCGTCCCGGCCGGGGCCGAGTTCATCGAGGGCCGCGTCCAGGACGCGGCGAAGTGGCTGGACCCCTCCTACGACGGGGTGCTGCACTTCGCCGCGTACTCGCAGGTCGGCGAGTCCGTCGTGGACCCGGAGAAGTACTGGGTGAACAACGTCGGCGGCTCCGTGGCGCTGCTCGCCGCCATGCGGGACGCCGGGGTGCGGACGCTGGTCTTCTCCTCCACCGCCGCCACCTACGGCGAACCGGTCACCACCCCCATCACGGAGTCCGACGCGACCGCGCCCACCAACCCCTACGGCGCCACCAAGCTCGCCGTCGACCACATGATCACCGGCGAGGCCGCCGCGCACGGACTGGCCGCGGTCTCGCTGCGCTACTTCAACGTGGCGGGGGCGTACGGCAGTCAGGGAGAGCGGCACAGCCCCGAGTCGCACCTCATCCCGCTCGTCCTCCAGGTCGCGCTCGGCCGACGCGAGTCGATCAACGTGTACGGCGACGACTACCCGACCCCCGACGGCACCTGCGTACGCGACTACATCCACGTCGCGGACCTCGCCGAGGCCCACCTGCTGGCCCTGGGCGCGGCCACCGCGGGCGAGCACCTGATCTGCAACCTCGGCAACGGCAACGGCTTCTCGGTGCGCCAGGTCATCGAGACCGTGCGCGAGGTCACCGGCCACCCGGTCCCCGAGACCGCGGCCCCGCGCCGCGCCGGTGACCCCGCCGTGCTGGTCGCCTCCGCCGCCACCGCCAGGGAGAGGCTCGGCTGGACGCCCTCGCGCGCCGACCTGACCGGAATCGTTTCCGACGCCTGGACGTTCGCCCGCCGAGAGGAGCCCACCACGCCATGACCGACAACGCCATGACCGACAACGCTGAGCTGGTCACCGCTTTCACCGAGCTGTACGGCGCCGCCCCCGAAGGAGTCTGGGCGGCGCCAGGCCGGGTCAACCTGATCGGCGAGTACACCGACTTCAACGACGGCTTCGTGATGCCGCTCGCGCTGCCGCACACCGCGCGCGCCGCAGTCGCCCGCCGCACCGACGGCGAGCTGAGGCTCCACTCGACCGACGTGCCCGGCGGTGTCGTCCGGCTCCGCGTCGAGGAGCTGGCCCCGCACCAGGGCCACGGCTGGGCGGCGTACCCGGCCGGAGTCGTCTGGGCGCTGCGCGAGGCCGGTCACCCGGTCACGGGGGCGGACATCCAGCTGACCTCCACCGTTCCCACCGGCGCCGGGCTCTCCTCCTCCGCGGCCCTCGAAGTCGTCACCGCGCTGGCGCTGAACGACCTCTTCGAACTGGGGCTCTCCGCCGCGGAGCTGGCGGTCATGGGCCAGCGCGCCGAGAACGAGTTCGTCGGCGTGCCGTGCGGGGTCATGGACCAGATGGCCTCCGCCTGCTGCACCGAGGGCCATGCCCTGTACCTCGACACCCGCGACCTCGGCCAGCGCCAGGTCCCCTTCGACCTGGCCGCCCATGGGCTGCGGCTGCTGGTCGTCGACACGCAGGTCAAGCACGCGCTCGGCGACGGCGCGTACGCCGAGCGGCGGGCAGGCTGCGAGGCGGGGGCCGCCGCGCTCGGCCTGCGGACGCTGCGCGAGCTGCCGTACGAGGGTCTCGGCGAGGCCCTGGACACCCTGGCCGCGCTCGGCGTCGACGAGTCCGTGGTGCGCTACGTGCGCCATGTGGTCAGCGACAACGAGCGGGTGGAGCAGGTCATCGCGCTGCTCGACGCGGGCGATGTGCGGGCGGCGGGCCCTGTCCTGGACGCGGGTCACGTCTCGCTCCGGGACGATCTGCGGGTCTCCTGCCAGGAGCTGGACCTGGTGGTGTCGGCGGCAGGCGCGGCCGGGGCGCTCGGTGCGCGGATGACCGGCGGCGGCTTCGGCGGCTCGGCGATCGTGCTGGTGGACGAGGCACAGGCGGACACGGTCGCGAAGTCCGTGCTGGAGGCGTTCGCCTCGGCGGGGTACGCGGCGCCGCGGATCTTCCCGGCCGTCCCCTCGGCGGGTGCCCGCCGCATCGGCTGAGGCTCTCCGCCCGGGCACATGGGCTGAGGCTCTCCGCCCGGTGCCTCAGTGGCCGAGGTCCTTCGTCAGGATGAACTCGGTGACACCGGGCGGGTAGTTCTCGACCCGCCCGCTCACCTCGTAGCCCCGCTTCCGGTAGAAGTCCGGGGCCTGGAAACCCCAGGTCTCCAGCCGGGAGCGGGTACAGCCCCGGTCGGCCCCGGCCGTCCGTTCCGCCTCGGCGAGCAGCCGTGAGCCGAGACCGCGGCCGCGATGGCGGGCGTCCACCCAGAGCTGGTCGACATGGAGCCAGTACGCCCAGGTGCGGCCGGTCAGGCCACCGGCCAAGGCGCCGCTCCCGTCCAGCACCCACACTTCCAGGGGCAGTTCCTGCCCCGCGGGGCCGGTGCGCAGCGCACGGAGCTCGGGGGAGCCGGCCGTGTTGTCGTCGTGCAGCCGCCGGCTCAGCAGGGTGCGCCGTCCTTTGTCCACTTCTGTCACAAGACGGAACATGTTTCACAGGGTACGGAGCAGAGCCTGTCAGTTCTGCGAATCGCTTTCCGCACCGGCGCCCCGGCCGTACCCTGATGCACAGCACCGGTGGGGGCCGGTGCTGATTCAGGGGTACGAGACAGTCGGGTACGGCGCCCGGGGCGGGTAGCAGTCAGAACACGGCGGCGGTCGTGGGACTGCGGTCCACCTCCCCGATCCGGGCGGCCGTACCCGCGCCGTTCCGTCCCTTCGTCGGGCCGGGGGTGGCCCAGCAACAGAGGCAGCATGGGGGTGCCTGTGGTTCGTATCCGGGTTCTCGTGGTGGACGACCACCGAATTTTCGCCGAGTCGCTCGCAGCGGCGCTCGCGGCCGAGCCCGACGTCGAGGTGGCGGCGGCGGGCAGCGGCCCCGCCGCACTGCGCTGTCTGGAACGGGCGGCCGCCGAGGGGCGGGGCTATGACGTGATGCTGATCGATGCCGAACTGGGCATCCTGGCCGCGGCGGGGGGCCGCCGGGCGCCCGTCCCGGTCCCGCGCAGCGGGGTGGACGGCCCGGTGGACGGCATCTCGCTGGTCGCGGGGGTCCGTTCTGGCCGGCCCTCGGTGCATACGGTGGTGCTCGCCGAGAAGGACGACCCGCAGCGGGCCGCGCTCGCGCTGCAGGCCGGGGCCTCGGGGTGGGTCGCCAAGGACTGCTCGCTGCAACGGCTGCTCACGGTCATCCGGGGGGTGCTGAGGGATGAGACCCATCTGCCCCCCGCGCTGCTCACGGGCGTGCTGCGGGAGCTGACGGCGGCGCGCAAGCACCGCACCGAGAGCGAGGAACTGGTCGCGTCGCTGACCCCGCGCGAGCGCGAGGTGCTGCGCTGCATGGTGGCGGGCCTGGGGCGCAAGGCGGTGGCGGAGCGGCTCTATCTCTCCCCGCACACGGTGCGTACGCACATGCAGAACGTGCTGGGGAAGCTCGGCGTGCACTCCACGCTGGCCGCCGTCGCGCTGGCCCGGCGCGCGGGCGTCGGACCGGCCGACCTGGAACCGCCCGGGATCCTAACCGGGGACGTTGTCGAACGGGGCGGTCAACTGGCGTAGCAGTCCGGCCAGTTCGCTGCGCTGGTGGGGGGAGAGCTCGCCCAGGATGGCGCGCTCCTGGGCGAGCAGGCCGGCCAGCGACTGGTCGGCCTTGTCGCGCCCTTCGGCGGTGAGCCGGACGAGCACGCCGCGGCGGTCGCTGGGGTCGGGCAGCCGTTCGACGAGGTTCTTCTTGGTCAGCCGGTCGATGCGGTTGGTCATCGTGCCCGAGGTGACCAGCGTCTGGGTGAGCAGCTGGCCGGGGGAGAGCTGATAGGGGGCACCTGCGCGGCGCAGGGATGTCAGTACGTCGAACTCCCATGGCTCCAGATGATGCTCGGCGAAGGCGATCCGGCGGGCCCGGTCCAGATGGCGGGCCAGGCGGGAGACGCGGCTGAGCACCTCGAGTGGTTCCACGTCGAGGTCGGGGCGCTCGCGGCGCCAGGCAGCAACCAGTCGGTCGACCTCGTCCTCCATGTGGATCAGTGTAGAGGGTCTGTCGACATGAAGTCTCTTGAATTCAAGTGTCTTGACATCAAGATATTTCTCGCGTGATCCTGAACCCATGACCTCACCCACCTGGGATCCACAGCAGTACCTGCGCCACGCGGACCATCGCACCCGTCCCTTCCACGACCTCCTGGCCCGCATTCCCGAGCCTCCGGCCGCCCCCGCACCCCGTGTCGCCGACCTCGGCTGCGGAGCGGGAAACGTCACCGTCCTGCTCGCCGACCGCTGGCCGAAGGCCCGGATCACCGGCTACGACAACTCCCCCCAGATGCTGGAACGGGCCCGGGCCCGGGCCCACGCCACCGCGTTCCTGGACTTCGCCGAGGCCGACGCCACGACCTGGACGCCGTCGGAGCCGTACGACGTGATCGTCTCCAACGCCCTGCTCCAGTGGGTCCCGGACCACACGGCCCGCTTCCCGGCCTGGCTGGACGCGATCACCCCCGGCGGTACGTTCGCCTTCCAGGTCCCCGGCAACTTCGACCGGCCCAGCCACGTCCTGATGCGGGAACTCGCCGAGTCCCCGCGCTGGCGCGACCGTCTGGCCGGCGAGCTGCGCCACTCCGACGCGGTGCTCGACCCCGCTGCCTATCTCGACGCGCTGACAGGCCCCGGCATCACCGCGGACGTCTGGGAGACCACGTATCTGCATCTGCTGCCCGGCGAGGACCCCGTGCTCGACTGGGTCGAGGGCACCGGCCTGCGCCCCGTCCTGACCGCCCTCGCCGACGACCCCGAGGCCCGCGAGGCATTCATCACCGAATACCGCGACCTGCTCCGCGCCGCCTACCCCCGGGGCCCGCACGGGACGGTCTTCCCGTTCCGCCGCATCTTCGCCGTCGCCCGCAAGGAGCAGCGATGATCGCCGCCGTCCGGCCTCAGTTCTTGCGGTGGCCGATCAGGCGTGGCTTCGACTCCAGGTTCTCCAGGCCGTGCCAGGCCAGGTTCACCAGGTGGGCCGCCACCTCGGCCTTCTTCGGTTTGCGGGCGTTGACCCACCACTGGCCGGTCAGGGCGACCATGCCGACCAGGGCCTGGGCGTACAGCGGGGCCAGCTTCGGGTCGAAGCCGCGGGCCTTGAACTCCAGGCCCAGGATGTCCTCCACCTGGGTGGCGATGTCGCTGATGAGGGAGGCGAAGGTGCCCGTCGACTGGGCGACGGGGGAGTCGCGGACCAGGATGCGGAAGCCGTCCGTATACGTCTCGATGTAGTCGAGCAGGGCGAACGCGGCCTGTTCCAGGAGTTCGCGGGGGTGGCCCGCGGTCAGGGCGCCGGTGACCATGTCGAGGAGCTGGCGCATCTCGCGGTCGACCACGACGGCGTACAGGCCCTCCTTGCCGCCGAAGTGCTCGTAGACGACCGGCTTGGAGACCCCGGCACGAGCCGCGATCTCCTCCACCGATGTGCCCTCGAAACCCTTGTCGGCGAAGAGGGTGCGGCCGATGTCCAGCAGCTGTTCGCGGCGTTCCTTGCCGGTCATCCGCACCCGGCGGGTGCGCCGTGCGGGGGAGGGACGGTTGTTCTCGCTGCTGGTGCTGGAGTCGGTCGCCACGTCGTCAATCATGCCGCGTCGGCGCGCGCGGGGTCGCGCCGGGAGTCGATCCGGCGGGACTCGATCCGGGCGGCGTCCGGCCAGCGCACGTCGTACGCCCAGCCCAGTTTCTCGAACCAGCGGATCAGCCGGGCGCTCGAATCGATCTGGCCCCGCATCACGCCGTGGCGCGCGCTCGTCGGGTCCGCGTGGTGCAGGTTGTGCCAGGACTCGCCGCAGGACAGGACCGCGAGCCACCACACATTGCCGGACCGGTCACGGGACTTGAAGGGGCGCTTGCCGACCGCGTGGCAGATGGAGTTGATCGACCAGGTGACGTGGTGCAGCAGGGCCACCCGTACGAGAGAGCCCCAGAAGAAGGCGGTCGCCGCGCCCCACCAGGACATCGTCACCAGACCGCCGACCAGCGGCGGGAGTGCCAGGGACGCGATGGTGAACGTGAGGAAGTGGCGGGAGATCCCGCGGATCGCCGGGTCCTTGATCAGGTCGGGGGCGTACTTCTGCTGCGGGGTCTGCTCCTCGTCGAACATCCAGCCGATGTGGGCCCACCACAGGCCCTTCATCAGGGCGGGGAGGGTCTCGCCGAAACGCCACGGCGAGTGCGGGTCGCCCTCCGCGTCGGAGAAGCGGTGGTGCTTGCGGTGGTCGGCCACCCAGCGCACCAGCGGACCCTCGACAGCCAGCGAACCGGCGACGGCCAGGGCGATGTGGAGCGGGCGCTTCGCCTTGAAGGAGCCATGGGTGAAGTAGCGGTGGAAACCGATCGTGATGCCGTGGCAGCCGATGTAGTACATCGCCACGAGCAGGCCCAGATCGAGCCAGCTCACGCCGCGGCCCCAGGCCAGCGGCACCGCCGCGACCAGCGCCAGGAACGGCACCACGATGAACAGCAGGAGGGCGATCTGCTCGATCGACCGTTTGTTGTCCCCGCCGAGCGTGGCGGAGGGAAGGTTCTGACCGTCGGCCGCCGGTGGCTGGGCGTCGTCGATCACGGAGGGGCGGGTGTTCATGGGGAGTCCCCTGGGGATGAGGAGTACGACGGATAGCTCTGGCTACGATTCCGTAACCTACGGCTACGTAAGTATGGCAGCGCGGAGGCCCGCTGTACGAGAGCGCGGCGGCCGCCCGTGAAGGGGAAACCCGATCGGGGCGCGAGCGGCGCCGACGGCGTGGACACCTATCCTGGTGGGGTCGGACAGCGCGGTCCGCACTCTGCTTTCCCGGGGCCCGTGCCGGCCGCCGGCCCCGGATCCGGTGCTCAACCACTGCAAGGAGCCGCACACTGTGAGCAGTGCCGACCAGACTCCCGCCGCCAGCCCCGAGCTGCGCGCCGACATCCGCCGCCTCGGTGACCTGCTGGGCGAGACCCTCGTACGCCAGGAGGGCCAGGAGCTTCTCGACCTCGTCGAGCGGGTGCGCGCCCTGACCCGCACCGACGGCGAGGCCGCGGCCGAACTCCTCGGCGACACGGACCTGGAGACCGCCGCGCAGCTGGTGCGCGCCTTCTCCACCTACTTCCACCTCGCCAACGTCACCGAGCAGGTCCACCGCGCCCACGAGATGCGCGACCGGCGTGCCGCCGAGGGCGGTGTACTCGCCCGCACCGCCGACCGGCTGAAGGACGCGGACCCGGTCCACCTGCGCGAGACCGTCAAGAACCTCAACGTACGGCCCGTCTTCACCGCCCACCCGACCGAGGCCGCGCGGCGCTCCGTGCTGAACAAGCTCCGCCGCATCGCCGAGCTGCTGGAGACGCCCGTCATCGACGCCGACCGGCGCCGCCAGGACCTGCGTCTCGCCGAGAACATCGACCTCATCTGGCAGACCGACGAACTGCGTGTGGTCCGGCCCGAACCGGCCGACGAGGCCCGCAACGCCATCTACTACCTCGACGAGCTGCATACGGGCGCCGTCGGGGACGTGCTGGAGGACCTGGCGGCCGAGCTGGAGCGGGTCGGCGTCGAACTGCCCGCCGGCACCCGCCCCCTCACCTTCGGTACGTGGATCGGCGGCGACCGCGACGGCAACCCCAACGTGACGCCCGACGTCACCAGGGAGGTGCTGATCCTCCAGCACGAGCACGGCATCACCGACGCCCTGGAACTCGTCGACCACCTGCGCGGACAGCTCTCCAACTCCATCCGCTACACCGGCGCCACCGACGAGCTGCTGACCTCGCTCCAGGCCGATCTGGAGCGCCTGCCCGAGATCAGCCCGCGCTACAAGCGGCTGAACGCCGAGGAGCCGTACCGCCTCAAGGCCACCTGCATCCGGCAGAAGCTCGTCAACACCCGCGAGCGCCTCGCGGGCGGCACCCCGCACCGCCCCGGCTGCGACTACCTCGGCACCGCCGAGCTCATCGCCGACCTGAAGCTCATCCAGACCTCGCTGCGCGAGCACCGCGGCGGCCTGTTCGCCGACGGCCGCCTCGACCGCACGATCCGTACGCTCTCCGCGTTCGGCCTGCAGCTCGCCACCATGGATGTGCGCGAGCACGCCGACGCCCACCACCACGCCCTCGGCCAGCTCTTCGACCGGCTCGGCGAGGAGTCCTGGCGCTACGCCGACATGCCGCGCGACTACCGGCAGAAGCTGCTCGCCAAGGAACTGCGCTCGCGCCGCCCGCTCGCCCCGACCCCGGCCCCGCTGGATGCCGCGGGCGCGAAGACCCTCGGTGTCTTCCACACCGTCAAGGAAGCCTTCGAGCGGTTCGGTCCCGAGGTCATCGAGTCGTACATCATCTCGATGTGCCAGGGCGCCGACGACGTCTTCGCGGCCGCCGTCCTGGCCCGTGAGGCAGGGCTGCTCGATCTGCACGCCGGCTGGGCCAAGATCGGCATCGTGCCGCTCCTGGAGACCACCGACGAGCTGCGCGCCGCCGACGTCATCCTCGACGAGATGCTCGCCGACCCCTCGTACCGCCGTCTCGTCTCGCTGCGCGGCGACGTCCAGGAGGTCATGCTCGGGTACTCCGACTCCTCCAAGTTCGGCGGCATCACCACCTCGCAGTGGGAGATCCACCGGGCCCAGCGCCGGCTGCGTGACGTCGCACACCGCTACGGCGTACGGCTGCGGCTCTTCCACGGCCGCGGCGGCACCGTCGGCCGCGGCGGCGGCCCCTCGCACGACGCGATCCTCGCGCAGCCGTGGGGCACCCTCGAAGGCGAGATCAAGGTGACCGAGCAGGGCGAGGTCATCTCCGACAAGTACCTCATCCCGGCGCTCGCCCGGGAGAACCTGGAGCTGACCGTCGCGGCCACCCTCCAGGCCTCCGCGCTGCACACCGCGCCCCGCCAGTCCGACGAGGCCCTGGCCCGCTGGGACGCGGCGATGGACACCGTCTCCGACGCCGCGCACGCCGTGTACCGCAGGCTGGTGGAGGACCCGGACCTGCCCGCGTACTTCTTCGCCTCCACCCCGGTCGACCAGCTCGCCGAGCTGCACCTCGGTTCGCGTCCGTCGCGGCGTCCGGACTCCGGCGCAGGTCTGGACGGGCTGCGGGCCATCCCGTGGGTCTTCGGCTGGACCCAGTCGCGGCAGATCGTGCCCGGCTGGTACGGCGTCGGCTCCGGGCTCAGGGCGCTGCGCGAGGCCGGTCTGGACACCGTCCTGGACGAGATGCACGAGCAGTGGCACTTCTTCCGGAACTTCATCTCGAACGTGGAGATGACGCTCGCCAAGACCGATCTGCGGATCGCCCGCCACTACGTCGACACGCTCGTCCCGGACGAGCTGAAGCATGTCTTCGCCGACATCGAGGCCGAGCACGCGCTCACGGTCCAGGAGGTCCTGAGGGTCACCGGCGGCTCCGAGCTGCTCGGCTCCAGCCCGGTGCTCCAGCAGACCTTCGCCATCCGGGACGCCTACCTGGACCCGATCTCCTATCTCCAGGTCTCGCTGCTGGCCCGCCAGCGCGAGGCGGCGGCGCGCGGCGAGGAAGCGGACCCGCTGCTCGCCAGGGCCCTGCTGCTCACCGTGAACGGTGTCGCGGCGGGTCTGCGCAACACCGGCTGAGCGGCCCGGACGCGGGTGCGGCCCTGCTCAGAGGGCGATGAACGTCGCCATCAGCAGGGTCGCGCCCGCGATCCCGGTGCCCCAGGCGATCCGGGGCAGCCGCAGACCGCCGCCGATGACCAGGGCGGCCAGCAGCAGCGCACCGCCCAGCGGCACCCAGGCGTGCAGGAAGCCGGGCGTGCCGGTGCGTATGACCTCGTCCGTGCCGGGCTTCACGACGACGGGGAAGCGGTCGCCCCTGCGCGCCGCTACGGACTTCTCGATCGTCACCCGGGGGCGCGCGGCGGCCTGTCCGGACGGTACGAACGGTCCGGTGCAGACATCGCCGCCGCAGCCCGTGACCGTCATCGTGCCGTGCTCGCGGCCCTTGGGCAGAACGATGTGGTGCGCCGAACCCCAGGAGGACATCGCGCCCGCGACGAGCAGCAGCAGGACTACACAGCCCATGGCGGCGCTGCGGGCGTGGACAAGGGCGCGGTGGGAGGAGCTCCGCTTCATGGGGAGCGATCCTTGGGCAGAGCCACGCTCTCGGTCAACTCATGGCCGAGAATCGCCAGGGTACCGGCGGGAATGTCAGGCTTGTACTCGCCCTGCCGCTCTACGAGTTGTACGCGCTCTGCGCGCGCTCCAGGCCCTCCGCGAGCAGGCACTCCACCGAGTCGGCGGCCCGGTCCACGAGGTAGGCGAGTTCCTTGCGCTCGGTGGAGGAGAAGTCCTTCAGCACGAAGTCCGCGACCTGCATCCGGCCCGGCGGCCTGCCGATCCCGAACCGGATCCGGTGGTAGTCGGCGCCCATCGACTTCGTCATCGACTTGAGCCCGTTGTGCCCGTTGTCGCCGCCGCCCAGCTTCAGCCGGAGGGTGCCGTAGTCGATGTCCAGCTCGTCATGGATCGCCACGATGTGGTCGGTCGGCACCTTGTAGAAGTCGCGCAGCGCGGTGACGGGGCCGCCGGAGAGGTTCATGTACGACATCGGCTTGGCCAGGATCACCCGGCGGTTCTCCGGTCCGGGCGGGCCCATGCGGCCCTCGACGACCTGTGCCTGGGCCTTCTGGGCCCGCTTGAACTTCCCGCCGATCCGCTCGGCGAGGAGGTCGGCGACCATGAAACCGACGTTGTGCCGGTTCGCCGCGTACTCGGGACCGGGGTTGCCGAGGCCCACGATGAGCCAGGGTTCGGTGGCGTCGGACATCTGCGCTCGGTCTCCTCGCGTACGGATGGTTCCGGATGGTCCGGTGGCAGGGAAGAAAAACGGGGCGGCGGGCCCTGGATGAGGAACCGCCGCCCCGTCGGTGAAGCAGTGGGGGCGGGGCTCAGGCCTCGGTGCCCTCAGCGGCCTCGGCGGCCTCGGCGGTCGGCTCCTCGGCCTGCGCGGCGACGACCTGCAGGACGACGGCGTCCTCGTCACCGGCGAGCACGGAGCCCTTGGGCAGCGGGATGTCCTTGGCGAGGATGGAGTCGCCGGCGTCCAGGCCCGCGATGGAGACCGTGACGGACTCGGGGATGTGGGTGGCCTCGGCCTCGACGAGCAGGGTGTTCTGCACGTACTCCAGGAGGTTGCCGCCCGGGGCCAGCTCGCCCTCGACGTGCACGGCGATCTCGACGTTGACCTTCTCGCCGCGCTTGACGGTCAGCAGGTCGACGTGCTCGATGTTGCCCTTGAGCGGGTTGCGCTGCACGGCCTTGGGGATGACGAGGGCGTCCTTGCCGTCCAGCTCCAGGCCGATCAGGACGTTGGCGGTGCGGAGCGCGAGGAGCAGCTCGTGGGCCGGCAGCGTGACGTGGACCGGCTCGGCGCCGTGGCCGTAGACGACCGCGGGGACCTGGTTGTCACGACGGGCGCGGCGGGCGGCACCCTTGCCGAACTCGGTACGGACCTGGGTGGCGAGCTTGATCTCGGCCATGACTGCACTCCTCGTGGGGTGACGGAAACTGAATGGTCACCCGGCCCACGACAGGCCTGCTACGAAGAGCGCGTCGATAACGGACCGCCGTACATATGAGTACGGCCTCCCTCGCCGAGCAACTCGCTGAGTCTACCCGGCGGGGAGGCCGCACCCAAAGTGGATCTTCGGAACCCTGTTGCCTACTGCCCCTCTTACTGCTCCTCGAAGAGGCTGGTGACCGAGCCGTCCTCGAAGACCTCGCGCACAGCGCGGGCGATCGTCGGGGCGATCGAGAGCACCGTGATCTTGTCGAGCTCCAGCTCGCTCGGGGTCGGCAGGGTGTCCGTGAAGACGAACTCGCTGACCTTGGAGTTCTTCAGACGGTCCGCGGCCGGGCCGGAGAGCACACCGTGCGTGGCCGTCACTATGACGTCCTCGGCGCCGTGCGCGAACAGGGCGTCGGCGGCGGCGCAGATGGTGCCGCCGGTGTCGATCATGTCGTCGACCAGGACGCAGACGCGGCCCTTGACGTTGCCGACGACCTCGTGGACGGTCACCTGGTTGGCGACGTCCTTGTCACGGCGCTTGTGGACGATCGCGAGGGGGGCGTCCAGGCGATCGCACCAGCGGTCGGCGACGCGCACGCGGCCGGCGTCCGGGGAGACGATCGTCAGCTTCGAGCGGTCGACCTTGGCGCCGACGTAGTCGGCCAGGATCGGCAGCGCGAAGAGGTGGTCGACCGGGCCGTCGAAGAAGCCCTGGATCTGGTCGGTGTGCAGGTCGACGGTGAGGATGCGGTCGGCACCGGCCGTCTTCATCAGGTCGGCGACCAGACGGGCCGAGATCGGCTCGCGGCCGCGGTGCTTCTTGTCCTGGCGGGCGTAGCCGTAGAACGGCACGATCACCGTGATGGAGCGGGCCGAGGCGCGCTTCAGCGCGTCCAGCATGATGAGCTGCTCCATGATCCACTTGTTGATCGGAGCGGTGTGGCTCTGGATCAGGAAGCAGTCGGCGCCGCGGGCGGACTCCTGGAAGCGGACGTAGATCTCACCGTTGGCGAAATCGAAGGCCTTCGTCGGCACGAGGCCGACACCCAGTTGGTGCGCAACCTCCTCGGCCAGCTCGGGGTGGGCGCGGCCGGAGAAGAGCATCAGCTTCTTCTCGCCGGTCGTCTTGATCCCGGTCACAGCACAGTCTCCTCAGACGTGTTCCTGGCGCTGCACGCATGTGTCCCGATGTGCAACGAGCCAGCCGAAATGGGGTGAGCATCTATCACGGTACGCCGTGCGCGGCGCACCTGTTTCCGGTCAGCTTTCGTCGTCGTGCTCCGGGACGGCGGCCTGAGCCGCCTGCGCGGCGGCGCTTCCCGGACGCTTGCGTGCCACCCAGCCCTCGATATTCCTTTGCTGGCCGCGGGCGACGGCCAGCGAACCGGGCGGTACGTCCTTGGTGATGACCGAGCCGGCCGCTGTGTAGACGCCGTCCCCGATCGTGACGGGAGCCACAAACATATTGTCCGAGCCGGTGCGGCAGTGGGAGCCGATCGTCGTGTGGTGCTTGGCCACACCGTCGTAGTTCACGAAGACGCTGGCGGCACCGATGTTGGTGTGATCGCCGATCGTCGCGTCGCCGACGTAGCTCAGGTGCGGGACCTTGGTGCCCTCACCGATCGTGGCGTTCTTCATCTCCACGTACGTACCGGCCTTGGCCTTCGGGCCGAGCTTCGTGCCGGGCCGCAGATAGGCGAACGGGCCGACGCTCGCGCCCTCGCCGACCTCGGCCCGGTCCGCGACCGTGTTGTCCACGTGGGCGCCCGCGTGGACGACGGTGTCCGTGAGCCGGGAGTTGGGGCCGACCTCGGCGTCCTCGCCGAGGTGCGTGGTGCCGAGCAGCTGGGTGCCGGGGTGCACGATCGCGTCGCGCTCGTAGGTGACGGTGGCGTCGATCAGCGTGGACGCCGGGTCGACGACGGTCACACCGGCCAGCATGGCCCGCTCCAGCAGCCGCTGGTTCAGCAGGCGCCGGGCCTCGGCGAGCTGGAGGCGGTTGTTGATGCCGAGGATCTCGCGGTGGTCGCCCGCGACCGAGGCGCCGACCCGGTGCCCGGCCTCGCGCAGGATGGAGAGCACATCGGTGAGGTACTCCTCGCCCTGGCTGTTGTCGGTACGGACCTTGCCGAGGGCCTCCGCGAGCAGCCGGCCGTCGAAGGCGAAGACCCCGGAGTTGATCTCCCGGATCGCGCGCTGGGCGTCGGTGGCGTCCTTGTGCTCGACGATCTCGGTGACCGCGCCGCTGGCGGCGTCCCGGACGATCCGGCCGTAGCCGGTGGAGTCCGGGACCTCGGCGGTCAGCACGGTCACGGCGTTGGCGTCGGCCGTGTGGGTGGCGGCGAGCGCGGTGAGGGTCTCGCCGGAGAGCAGCGGGGTGTCGCCGCAGACGACGATCACGGTGCCCTCGACGGTCCCGCCGAGCTCGTCGAGTCCGACGCGTACCGCGTTTCCGGTGCCCTTCTGCTCGGCCTGGTAGGCGGTCCGCAGCCGGTCGTCGACGGCGGTGAGATGCGCGCTGACCTGCTCGCTCGCGTGGCCGACGACCACGACGAGGTGCTCTGGGTCCAGTTCGCGGGAGGCGGCGACGACATGTCCGACGAGCGAGCGCCCGGAGATCTCGTGCAGAACCTTGGGAGTCTTCGACTTCATGCGGGTGCCCTCACCCGCTGCGAGGACGACGACGGCTGCCGGGCGTTCGGAGCTCACAGAAATGCCCTTCGGCTTCGGGTGGTGGACACCCGAAGGATACCGGGGCGCTTCTGGACCGACATGGGCGCGGGCCCCGACCGCACTGGTCGGGGCCCGCTCGCAGAAGCTCCCCTGCCAGGATTCGAACCCGGACAAATGGCACCAAAAGCCACTGTGCTGCCGTTACACCACAGGGGACAGCAAAGCCGATCGACTGGACATACCGTCAGGTCGTCGACCGGGCAGACAACACTATGCCGTACCACCGGCCCCGGACGCGACGGGTCACGGTGCACCGATCCGCGCCCGCTGTCCGGGTCGCCCGAAAATGAGGTGCGCCCGCCCGTAGGCTGGACGGCATGACCACAACGGGGGCATACCGGGAAGCCGCGGGTACGACCACCCGCGGCTATTGGTGGTGGGAACGGCGGCGCGGTGTCGCCCTGGACGTGGGGCTCGCGCTCCTGTCGGCGCTGGAATGCGCACTGGAAGGGGTGGAGTTCGCCGGGGACACCGGGCTGCCGGTGCCGGTCGGAGTGGTGTTCGGACTGCTCGCGGGGGCCGTCCTGGTGGTACGGCGGCGCTGGCCCATCGCCGTGGTGCTGGTGTCGATCGCGACGACGCCCGCCGAGATGGGTTTCCTGATGGGACTGGTCGGCCTCTACACGCTGGCCGCCTCCGATGTGCCGCGAAGAATCACCGCGGTACTGATGGGGATGTCCTTCGCGGGGACGTTCATCGTCACGTACGTACGGCTGCGGCAGAGCGTCTCGGCGCAGGCCGACTTCGGACGCGACGACTGGTACGTACCGCTGCTCTCCCTCTTCATGTCGCTCGGGCTCACCGCGCCGCCCGTGCTGTTCGGCCTCTACATAGGGGCCCGGCGGCGGCTGATGGAGAGCCTGCGGGAGCGGGCGGACTCGCTGGAGCGGGAGCTGTCGCTGCTCGCCGACCGGGCCGAGGAGCGGGCCGAGTGGGCGCGCAGGGAGGAGCGCCACCGGATCGCCCGCGAGATGCACGACGTGGTCGCCCACCGGGTCAGCCTGATGGTGGTGCACGCCGCCGCGCTCCAGGCCGTCGCTCCGAAGGACCCTGCGAAGGCGGTACGGAACGCGGCCCTGGTCGGCGACATGGGGCGCCAGGCGCTGACAGAACTCCGCGAGATGCTCGGGGTGCTGCGGAGCGGGGAGCCCGCGGCGGTCCGGTCCGCAGCGCAGGTGCCGCTCGCCGCGGTCGGCCAGGCGGCCGCCGCCGCCGCGGCCGCCGCTGTGGAGGACGGGCCCCGGCTGCACGAGGTGGAGATCCTGGTCGGGGAGTCCAGGGAGGCCGGCATGACCGTGGAACTCTCGGTGGACGGCGAGGCCCGCCCGTACGCCCCCGAGGTCGAGCAGACCGCGTACCGGGTGGTGCAGGAGGCCCTGACGAACGTGCACAAGCACGCGGCGGGCGCGCGGACGTGGGTGCGGCTCGCGCACCGGGGCTCGGAAGTCGCGATGCAGGTGGAGAACGGCCCGTCGGACGCGACCACGGCGGACGCGGGGCTGCCGAGCGGGGGCAACGGGCTCGTCGGCATGCGGGAGCGCGTGCTGGGGCTGGGCGGCGTCTTCGTCTCCGGTCCGACGGATGCGGGGGGTTTCCGGGTGTCGGCGGTACTGCCGGCCCAGGGGACGGCCTGATCCTGCGCCCGGACGGGTTGCCGGTTCCGGGAGGCGGGCCCGGGCCGGAACGGGTCGCTCAGCCCGACACGAGCCGCTCCGGCTGGATGCCGCCGATCAGTGTCGCCAGCGCCTGGTCGATGTCCTGGCCCAGGTACCAGTCCCCGGTGTGATCGATGCTGTACACCCGCCCCTGTATGTCGATCGCGAGGACCGCCTGCCCGTCCCCCTCCTCGCCCAGCGGGCTGACCTCGGTCTCCAGCGCCCGGCCGAGGTCGCCGAGCGTGCGCGCGAGATGCAGCCCGCCCAGCGGATCGATCCGCACCGCGGCCGGTGCGATCTGCCGGCCCGGCGCGGAGGCGGTGATGTGCAGCCCGCCGAACTCCGCCCATGCCTCCACGGCCGCCGGGAAGACCGCGTGCTGATGGCCGGCGGGCGAGGCGTGCGAGCGCAGCGCGTCGGCCCACCCCTCGGCCTGCCGGATGTCCCAGCGGCCCGGCAGCCAGCCCGCGGCGCGCAGGGCGGCGTCGACGGCGACGGGGAAACGGGTCGTGGCATGGCGGTCGCGGTCCGCGGGGCCCGCCTGCTCGGGTAGATCGGTTCTGTCGTGCATCGGAGCGCGATCAGCCCTTCTCGGCGGTGGTCGCCGCCCCGGTGGCGGTGAGGTCGACGGGACGCACGCCGAAATGGGCGAGCATCGCCGCGCAGGAGCGGCACGGCGGCGCGTAACTGCCGTGCATCGGGTCGCCGTCCTCACGGATGCGCCGTGCGGTGAGCCGCGAGTGCTTCAGGGCGCGGCGGGCCTCGCCGTTGGTCAACGGCTTGCGCTGGGCCCGCTTGGAGCGGCCGGCGTCCGTCGCGGTGAGCTGCCGGGAGAGCAGTATCGCCTCGGGGCAGCGGCCGGTGAATCGTTCGCGCTGGCCGCTGGTGAGGGTGTCGAGGAAGTCCTGGACCAGCGGGTGCAGTACGGGCGGCTGGTCGCCCTTGCCCGCGGTGCAGGTGAGCGTCTCACCGCGTACGGACAGCGCCGCGGCCACCGCGGGCAGGATGCCGTCGCGGCGGTGGTGCAGACGGGGTGTGTGGCCGCTCCCGGTGCTGCTCCAGTTGAGGCGCGGATCGCCGGATGTGACTGTTTGTGCGCTGTGCATGGTGCTTTTCCCTCCCGTGCCCGCAGCGGTAGCTGCGCGATGTGCACGCCCCCGAGTTGCGGTGACAGCCTGCCAAATGTCCGGGCTGGTGGGGAAGCTGGGGCGGACAAACACCCTTCCGTGTCGCGCGGCGGGGGCAGGAGTGTCGCTCGTCCGTCACGCCGCTGTGACGGTTCGTGACGAGGCGTACCAACGGGTACCAGGGGTGGGACCAGCCCTTGCGCCACCGCATAGGCTGTGCCCGGACCGTCCCCTTGGGCAGGCCGGTCCTCACCAGTCGGACGCAGCAGGGGGCAACCGCCATGACGACAGGTCGGCTCGGGCAGCAAGCCGCGCCACCGAACGCGGCCTACGCCGGGCAGCTCGTGCATTTCCCGGACCCGGTCCGGGCGTCCCGCCACCCCAGAGGTGTGCGCATGGACGAGAACGGCAGCCCGGACTTCGCGCCGTACGCGCGCGCCGCCGCGGAGATCGCCGAGCCCCCGCAGGGCTTCGGCGTCGACGAGCTGCGGCTCACCGACTACGTGTCGGCCAACGCGGCGCTGGCGGCGAGCGGCCACGAGCTGTGGGACACGATCCCCGCGGTCGCCACCCCGCACGGCTGGACCTGGCACCACGTCCCCGGCGGCCGGCGCATGGAGCTGATCCCGGTCGAGGTCAAGGCGCTGCTCAGGCACCACGGCGGTCTCGCCGCCACCGCGGTCGACCAGAACAAGCGCGGCACCCGGCCGCTGCAGGAGACCCGGCCCGCGCACTTCCGGCTGCCCAAGGGCGCCGTGGCGGTGAGCGAGCAGCAGATCCTGGGCGTCGAGGAGGACCTCGGCTACCGGCTGCCCGGTGCGTACCGCTCCTTCCTCAAGGCGGCGGGCGGCTCGGCCCCCGTCGGCGCGGCGCTCGACGCGGAGCTCGGTCTCCTGGTCGACCAGCCGTTCTTCACGGTGCGCGAGGAGGCCGCCGTGAACGACCTGGTGTACGTCAACAAATGCCTGCGGGACCACCTCACCAAGGACTACCTGGGCGTCGGCTTCGTCCAGGGCGGCATCCTCGCGGTGAAGGTGAGGGGCAACGGCGTCGGCTCGGTCTGGTTCTGCGCGTACGACGACGCCCGCGACCAGGACGGCTGGGACGTGCAGGAGCGGGTGGACCGGCTGCTGCTGCCGTGCGGCGGCGACTTCGACGCATTCCTGCAGCGGCTGGCGGGCAATCCGCCGGAGCTGGAGACCGTGGCGAACCTGATGGTGGACGGCGGCTTCGCGCGGGCCGTCCCGGTGGAGGGGTGAGCGCGATGGTGACCTTTGCGCAGGCGCAGCAGCGCGCGGACGAGTGGATCAACGGTGATGTGCCCGCGTACCAGCACCGCGAGGTGCGGGTGCGGGAGTTCGAGCTGGGCTTCGTGGTGTGGGCCGAGGACCGCGCCGAGGGTCCGGTCTCGGACGGCGGCCGGCAGCGGCTGGTGATCGCCAGGGACAGCGGCGAGGCCACCCTGTGGCCCGGACTGCCGGTGGGCGAGGTGATCCGGCGGTACGAGGAGGAGTACGGCGCGCTCGACGCGGCACCGGCCGCTCCGGAGCCGCCGCAGCGCATCGATCTGAACCAGACGTCCTTCCTGCTGAGCCCCCCGCAGTGGCTCCAGGAGGCGGCCGACAAGCTGGGCATCCCGGACCACCGGGCGGACCGGGACGGCGCCCCTCGGCCCTCCGCGGGTGCGGCGGGCGGACCGGTCGCCTACGAGCCCACCGCCAACGACGGCATCCCGGCATCCCCGCCGAACGTGCCCGCCGGGTCCACCCCCTGGGCCGGGACCGACACCAACGCGGGCTCCGACGAGGGTGCGGTGCCCCTGCCGGCCACGGTGTTCGCACCGCCGCTCTCGGGCACCGACGACGACGGCACCCCGCCGCCGGCGGTACCGGCCGATGCGCCGACCGCCCTGATGTCCGGCGGCAGCCGGCTGCCCCGGACGGCGATCGTCCCCGGACAGGGAACACCCGCACCGGGAACACCCGCACCGGGCGCCCCGAATGCTCCGGGTGCTCCCGGTCCCGGCGCCGGTGACATAGCGGACGCGGCCACCAGCAAGGCCGTCGTGCCGCCGCGCGGTGCGCGCGGGGGCGGCCAGACCACTCCGCCGCCGCCCGGTGCCCCCGGCACTCCGGGAGCCAGGCCGGGCGCGCCCGTGCCGCCGCCCTCGGGACCGGGTGCGCCCGGCGCCCCGGCGGGCGGATACCTGCCGACGCAGCTCGTCCCCCAGCAGGGCCCGCCCGGAGTCCCTGCCGCACCCCAGCCGCCCGCGCCTCCCGGTCCGCCCGGACCTCCCGGTGGTGGTGTGCACCACGCCGCGACGATGCTCGCCGATCCGGGCCCGGGCGGCCCTGGCGCGCCCCAGCCGCCCGCGCCTCCGGGCCCGCCCGGAGCCCCTGGCGCGCCCCAGCCCCCGGCGCCTCCCGGTCCGCCCGGTGGCGGGGTCCACCACGCCGCGACGATGCTCGCGGGCCCCGGCCAGGTCGGGCCGTCGGCGCCGCAGCCGCCCGGTCCGCCCGGTCCGCCCGGAATGCCGCAGAGGGGTGCCCCCGGCCCCGTACCGCCGAATCCGCACACCCCGCCGCCCCCGCCTTCCCCGGCGTACGGATATCCGCAGGCGCCGGCCGGTCAGCCGACCGTCGGGCCCGGCTACCAGGCCGTGCTGCGCTACCGCGCGCCCGACGGCAGCGAGCAGCAGCTGATCCGCCGCTCGGCGCCCGGCACCCCGCACCCCGAGTGGCAGATGCTGCACGAGCTGCGGGCCATGAACGTGCCGCCGCAGCAGGTCATCGAGCTGCACACCGAGCTGGAGTCGTGCGAGCTGCCCGGTGGCTACTGCGCGCGGATGATCCGCGAGACCTGGCCGCAGGTACGGATCACCAGCGTCGCCCCGTACGGCACCGATCACGCCAGCCGCCAGCAGGGCATGCAGCATCTGCTCACCCATCAGGGCGAGCTGCACCAGGTGGCGGACGGCCCTGCGCGTCCGGCGCCGGTGCGGGCGCCGCTGCCGCAGATGCCGCCCGCGCCGCCGGTGCCGCCGGAGGCCATCGCCGAGGAGATGCTGCACACCTTCGGGCCGCAGGGCGTCCTGCGCTTCGACCAGCGCGCGGTGTCCCGCCAGGGTGTGCCCGAGGCGGTGGCACGGACGCTGGTGTGGGCGGGGCTGCCCGCCGACTTCGGGCCGTTCTTCTGGGCGCAGCCGGGTCAGCCGGTGGTGCCGACGCTGGCCGAGCTGGCCGCGCAGCGGCAGGTGCAGGCCGCACCCGACGCGGGGTCGTACCTCGTCATGGGGTCCGACTTCGGGCGGGCGATCTGTGTCCAGTACGGCACGGCGAACATCGTGGCCGTACCGGTCGAGGCAGGTTCCCCTGCGGGCGGGCACAGTCATCCGGTGGCGCCGCAGTTCGTGAACACCGGGCTGCCGGAGTTCCAGCGCTCGATGGCGCTGCTCGGCCGGATGTGGCGGCTGCGCTTCGGGCTCAACCCGGAGCAGGCGGGCCGCTGGACGGTCGATTTCCAGGCCCAGCTGGTGGCGCTGGACCCGGCGGCGCTGGCGTCGCCGGAGAGCTGGTGGTCCGTACTCCTTGAGCAGATGTGGGACGGGCTGATCTGACCCGGCAGGCTCCGCGTACGGCGCCCGGCACCCCGAGACAGGGGGCCGGGCGCCGTCGTGTGTGCGGGCTGTGATGCCGGTCGCTTCCGTCCGGAAAGCAGCGAAACGATTCCGACTTCTGAGTCAATTGCCGCATCCTTGACGTATCGCAACTGGGTCGGAGAGTCGGAAAGAGGCTTCTGGGATGAGTTCTGCACCGGTGTCCGCGTATGACGTCGTCGGAGTACGGGGGCGTGGTTACCGTCCGGAGCAGGTCGACCGCACCGTGGCCGCCCTGTCGGCGGAGCGGGACGAGGCCCGGGAGCGGGTGGCCCGGCTGACCGCGCTGGTGGAGGAGCTCTCGGCCGAGTCGGTCCGGCTGGGCGAGGTCGTTGCCGGGCTCGCCCCGCAGACCTACGAATCGCTGGGCGAGCGCGCCCGGCAGATCCTGGCGCTCGCCGAGAGCGAGGACCGGGATCTGCGGGGCGCCGCACAGGAAGCCGCGCAGGCGCTGCGGGACGCGGCGGACGCGGTGGGTCGCAGGCTCCGCGAGTCGGCGCGCGCGGACTGCGATGCGATGCGGGCGGCGGCCGGGAACCACGCCGACCAGGCGTTGACGGCGGCCACGGCCACCGCCGAGGAGACCCTCGCCGAGGCACGGCAGGAGGCCGCGCGGATGCGGGAGGAGGCGGAGGCCGTGATGGCCGGGACACGCCGCCGCACCGCGAGCGTCCTCGCGCACCAGGAGACGGAGCACGGCGAGCGGTGGCAGACGGCCGAACGCGAACTGGCCGAGGCGCAGGCCGCGCAGACCGCACACCACGACGAGCTGACCGAGCGGGCGGAGGCCCGCCTGGCCGAGGCGCGGCGGGCGCTGGCGCAGACCGAGGAGGCCGTACGACACGGCCAGGAGGACGCCGAGGCGCAGGGCGCGGAGCTGATCGCGGCGGCCAGGGCCCGCGAGGAGCGGGTGATCCGTGAGACGGAGCGGATCCTGCGGGAGCACGAAGAGGGCCGCGAGGAGGTCCGGGCGCACATGACACATGTACGGAACGCACTCGCGGCCCTCACCGGGCGGGTGACCCCGGACCCGGCGGAGGACTGAGGCCGGGGCGGCTCGCCGGCCGGACCGGCCGGGGCCTTCAGGGGCGGGTCGTCGGTTTCTGTGGGGGGCCTGCCAGGATGCGGGGTTCCTCGGTCTCGTACCGGCGTCGTTCCCGCGCCGCCGTGCGGCGGCCGAGCACCGTTCCCAGCCAGCCCGCCAGGAAGCCGGCCGGGATGGAGACGAGGCCGGTCGTGGTGAACGGGAACCAGTTGAAGTCGTACTCGGGGAAGACCGAAGAAGGGGAGCCCGAGACCAGGTCGGTGCCGGTGATCAGCACCAGGACGGTGACGGTGCCGACGATCAGGGTGCAGAGCAGCCCGGTGCGGCTGAAGCGGCGCCAGAACATGCTGTAGACGAGCGCCGGGGCCAGCGCCGACGCACCGACGCAGAACGAGAGCGCCGCCAGCGCCTGTACGTTCCAGTGCCGGGCCACGACGGCGAGCGTGGTGGCGAGCAGTCCGACGACGACCGCCGCGACCTGTGCCGTACGCATTTCGGACAGGCCCGGCAGCGGCGCCCTGTCCGGGTCGCGCACCCCGTGCAGGCCATGGGCGACGAGATCGTGGGCGAGGGAGTTCGCGCAGGCCAGGATCATTCCGGCGACCGAGGCGAGCAGCGTCAGGAAGATCGCCGTCGTCATCGTCGTGACGACCAGCGCGCCCAGCTGGCCACCGCCCGCGACCACCCCGCTGACCTGAAGGATCGAGCTGTTCCCGGAGGCCCCGGCAGCCGTGATGCGGGCATGGCCGACGAGCGCCGCCGCACCGAAGCCGATCACGACGAGCAGCAGACAGAGCCCGGCGACCACGGCGACCGCCCAGGACAGCGAGCGGCGGACGGCCTGGGTGGAGCGGGCGTTCGTCATGCGCATGGTGACGTGCGGCAGACAGGCCGCGCCGAGCACCACGGTCAGTTCGGAGCTGACCATGTCGAGTCCGCTGCCGTCGAACTGGAGCCCCGAGCGCAGATACGCGGCCCCCGCGCCGCTGCCGCGCCGGGCGGCCGAGAGCAGCGCGCCGGTGTCCCAGTCGAACCGGTTCATGATCAGTACGGCGATGGTGAACGCCGCGGTGAACAGGACCACGGTCTTCACGATCTGGATCAGCGCGGTGCCCTTCATCCCGCCGATCGCCGCGTAGCCGATCATCAGCATGCCGAGCCCGATGATGACGCCGCTGCGGAATCCGGAGCTGTCGAACCCCAGGATGAACGCGAGCAGATCGCCGGTGCCCGCGAGCTGGACGACCATCAGCGGAACGAGCGCGGCGACGGTGGCCGCGCAGGCGGTGATGCGGACCGCGCGGCCGGGTGCGCGGCGCACGAGCAGGTCGCCCATGGTGAACCCGCCCGTGTTGCGCAGCGGTTCGGCCAGCAGGAACATCAGCAGGACGAGCGAGAGGGTGATGCTCAGCGCGAGGATCATCCCGTCGTAGCCGGTGAGGGCGATGATGCCGGTGGTGCCGAGAACGGTGGCCGCGGAGAGGTAGTCACCCGCGAGCGCGAGGCCGTTCTGCAGGGGCGAGAGCGCGCGGGAGCCGGTGTAGAACTCGTCGAGGTCCTCGCGGTCCGGGCCGGTCATCACGCAGAGCAGCAGGGCGATGGTGGCCACGGCGAGGAAGGCCACCAGGGACATCGACTGCGCGGAATCGTCGAATCCGTTCACCGGGCCGCTCCCGCCCTTCGGAGCCGGGCGGCGAGCGGGTCGACCGTGCTGCGGGCGGTCCGCTCGTACACGACGATGGCGAGCAGCGTCACGGGCAGCTGACAGAGCCCCAGTGCCAGGCCGATGTTGAGACCGCCGGACAGGGGGCGGTCCATCAGGTCCTCGGCGAATCCGGAGAGCAGCAGGAAGACCACGAAGTAGCCGAGCGCGGTCAGGGTCGCGATGCGCCGCAGCAGCCGGTACGCGGTGCGCAGCCGGCGCAGATCGCTGTGGCGTCCCGGGGCGGGCACGGGTGCCGCGGGCGGGTCCGGCCACGGCGGGGGCGGTGCCGGCCGCGAACTCTGCCAGGGCAGCAGGTATTCGGGCTGATGCGGAGGTGGGGGCTGGCTTCCGTACGACATCTGGTGCTGCTCCTTGCGTGGCTCGGGTCCTGGGCTGGACGGCAAGGCAGGAGTGCGGGTGTGCTGTCGGAAGCGCGAACATTACTCGCGGGTACGGGAGTTGGGGAGGGTCTGGCCAGAACTACCCACGGTAATGTCTCGGTCGCATGAGGTTTTGGCCAAAGGCGGCATCCGCTACGGGATCGGGACACGGACGTACACGAGCTGCTGACTACGGCGCCGGGGTGTCGCTCCCGGATTCCTCCGCGAGGACCGGGAAGCGGCGCGGGGCCATCAGGACAAGCACCAGCAGGGCGAGCGCCGCGGCCCCGGCGGCACCCAGGTAGACATGGTCGACGGCGGCATCGACGGCCCGGCGCAGATAGTCCGCCGCCGCCGAGAGCCTGCCCGGGTCGTCCAGGGCGTGCGAGATCGCGTCCAGGTCGCCCGGCAGCCCGGGGACGGGGGCGGCGGCCAGCCGGGATGCGAGGACCCCGTTGGCCACGGCCCCGAAGAGCGCGGCGCCGACGCTCTGGCCGACCTGGCGGCAGAAGAGCACGGAGGCCGTCGTCGTACCGCGCTCGGCCCAGCCGACCGTCGACTGGACCCCGACGATCAGCGGCAGCTGGAACAGCCCGAGCGCCGCGCCCAGCAGCAGCATGATCAGGGCGGGCTGCCAGGGCTCGCCGGGATACGGCAGCAGCGGGAAGGCGAGCAGGATCAGCAGCGCGCAGCTCATGCCGATGATCGCGGTGCGGCGGAAACCGATGCGGTTGTAGACGCGGTTGGAGAACGCCGCCGACACCGGCCAGCTCAGCGTCATCACGGAGAGCACGAAACCGGCGGCGATCGGGCCGAGGCCCAGCACCGACTGGGCGTACGTCGGCAGGAAGACGGTGGGGGCGACCATCAGCAGCCCCATCGCGCCCAGCGCCAGATTGACCGAGGCGATGGTCCGCCGCCGCCAGACCCAGCCGGGGATGATCGGCTCGGCGGCGCGACGCTCGATGACGACGGTCAGCGCGGCGAGAGCGGCGCTCGCGCCCAGCAGGCCGAGCGACGGGGCCGACAGCCAGGGCCAGGCGACCCCGCCCTGGACGAGCGCGGTCAGCAGCAGCGTCCCGGTGGCGAAGACGGCGAGCGCGCCCGCCCAGTCGATCCGGGGGCGGGGCGCGCCGGCCGCCCGGCGGGTGCGGGACGGCTCGTGGAGATGGCGTACGACGAGCCAGAGCGCGAGCGCCCCGATCGGCAGATTGATCAGGAAGATCCAGCGCCAGTCCGCGTACACCGCGAACAGCCCGCCGATCACCGGCCCCGCGACCGCCGATGTGGCCCATACGGTCGACAGCCTGGCCTGGATCCTGGGGCGTTCCTTGAGCGGGTAGAGGTCGGCGGCGATGGTCTGCACCGTGCCCTGCAGCGCGCCGCCGCCCAGGCCCTGGACGACCCGGAAGGCGATCAGTGCGGCCATGTTCCAGGCGGCGGCGCAGAGCACCGAACCGAACAGGAAGAGGACGATCCCGGCGATCAGGACCGGCTTGCGGCCGAAGGTGTCGGAGAGCTTCCCGTACACCGGCAGGGTGACCGTCACGGCCAGCAGATAGCCGGAGAACAGCCACGAGAAGACGGAGAAGCCGCCGAGGTCGCCGACGATCTGCGGAACGGCGGTGGAGACGATGGTGCCGTCGATGGCCGAAAGGGCCATCCCGAGCATCAGGGCGGCGACCACCGGGCCGCGCCTGTGCGGCACCACGGGGGAGGGCGCCGGGGCGGCCCCTGGCCCGGACACCGCTTCGGTACTGCCGCCCGCACTGCCGCCCGCGCCGCTCACCAAGATTCCTTCCCCTTGCACGTATTTCCTCGGGACACTGTCTCACCCGGGGGTCCCGGCGGGGAGGGCGCTGCCGGCGGACGGGGCGCAGGACCTCCGGGCGCGCCGGGTGTGCACCCATGGGTCCAGTCCCCGATACGGGTCTCCACCCGGGGGCCGAGACCCCTAGGGGACACTCCTCAGTTCTGCCCAGGGGCGGTTCCTCCCGGCGGAGGACGTGAGGGCGGGGGCCCGCTCCTTACTGTTTTCCTACACCGCGAAAAGCGGCTGACCACAGGGGACGGGGTGGGGAAAACCCCACCCGAAGACTGCGCCGGGCACCAGCGCGCCGGACCCCCTCGCCGCACCAGACTTCACACGTACACCGCAGCAACCCACACGCTCACCGACATAGGAGAAAAAACGTGACAACGGCTGTGACCATTCCCAGGCACGGGGGTACTGGAGGGCGTACGGCCGTCGCTGCGCGAGCGCGGCAGGTCGTCAAGGCGTACGGCACGGGGGAGACCCGGGTCGTCGCGCTCGACCATGTCGATGTGGACATCGCCCGCGGGCAGTTCACGGCGATCATGGGCCCCTCCGGCTCCGGCAAGTCGACCCTGATGCACTGCCTGGCCGGCCTGGACACCGTGACCTCGGGTCAGATTTACCTCGACGAGACCGAGATCACCGGGCTCAAGGACAAGAAGCTCACCCAGCTCCGCCGCGACCGGATCGGCTTCATCTTCCAGGCGTTCAACCTCCTCCCGACGCTCAACGCGCTGGAGAACATCACGCTGCCGATGGACATCGCGGGCCGCAGGCCCGACGCGGCCTGGCTGCGGCAGGTCGTGGAGACGGTCGGACTCGCCGAGCGGCTGAAGCACCGGCCCACCGAGCTCTCCGGCGGCCAGCAGCAGCGCGTCGCGGTGGCCAGGGCGCTCGCCGCCCGGCCGGAGATCATCTTCGGTGACGAGCCCACCGGAAACCTGGACTCGCGGGCCGGTGCCGAGGTGCTGAGCTTCCTGCGCAGGTCGGTCGACGAGCTGGGCCAGACCATCGTCATGGTCACCCACGACCCGGTCGCCGCCTCCTACGCGGACCGGGTGCTGTACCTCGCCGACGGACGCATCGTCGACGAGATGCTGAACCCGACGGCCGACCAGGTCCTCGACCGCATGAAGGACTTCGACGCGCGCGGGCGGACCTCATGACCGTCTGGAAGACATCGAGGCGCAACTTCTTCGCGCACAAGGGACGCATGGCGCTCTCCGCCGTCGCGGTCCTGCTGTCGGTGGCGTTCGTGTGCGGCACGCTCGTCTTCACCGACACCATGAACACCACGTTCGACAAGCTCTTCGCCGCGACATCGGCCGATGTCACCGTGAGCCCCAGGAGCGCCGAGGACGACGAGCAGCTCCCGCAGAACGGCAAGCCCGTCACGCTCCCCGCCTCGACCGTCGAGCAGGTCGGCCGGGCCACCGGTGTGAAGGCCGCCGAGGGCGCGGTCACCAGCATGTCCGTCACCGTCGTCGACAGCCACGACAAGAACATGGGCTCGACGACGGGTGCCCCGACGATCGCGGGCAACTGGACGAAGAACGACCTGCGTTCGATGGAGATCACCTCCGGCCACGCACCGCGCGGCCCGACCGAGGTCATGGTCGACGCCGACACCGCCGACAAGCACCATCTGAAGATCGGCGACGAGCTGCGCACCATCGCCGCCACCGGCGACATCAACGCGAAGATCAGCGGCATCGCCACCTTCAAGGTCACCAACCCCGGCGCGGCGATCGTCTACTTCGACACCGCCACCGCGCAGACGAAGCTGCTCGGCAGGCCCGACGTCTTCAGCCTCATCTCCGTCACCGCCGACTCCGGCGTCACCGACGCCCAGCTGAAGCGGAACGTCGCCACGGCGCTCGGCGACACCTCCGCGTACAAGCTCCAGACCCAGAAGGAGGCCGCGGCCGCCAACAAGGACTCGATGGGCTCCTTCCTCGACGTCATGAAGTACGCGATGCTCGGCTTCGCCGGGATCGCCTTCCTCGTCGGCATCTTCCTGATCGTCAACACCTTCTCGATGCTGGTCGCCCAGCGCACCCGTGAGATCGGCCTGATGCGGGCCATCGGCTCCAGCCGCAGGCAGGTCAACAGGTCCGTGCTGATCGAGGCGCTGTTCCTCGGAATCCTCGGCTCCGTCCTCGGCGTCGGAGCCGGGGTCGGCCTCGCCGTCGGCCTGATGAAGCTCATGGGTGCCATGGGCATGGACCTGTCCACCAAGGACCTCACGGTCGCCTGGACGACCCCGGTGGTCGGCCTCGCGCTCGGCATCGTCGTCACCGTCGTCGCCGCGTACATCCCCGCCCGCCGGGCCGGGAAGATCTCCCCGATGGCCGCCCTGCGCGACGCCGGAACTCCGGCGGACGGCCGCGCCGGACGGGTCCGGGCCGCGATCGGACTGGTCCTCACCCTCGGCGGAGGCGCCGCGCTCTACACCGCGACGCGGGCCGACAAGGCGAGCGAGGGCTCGCTCTTCCTCGGCGCCGGCGTGGTCCTCACCCTGATCGGCTTCATCGTGATCGGCCCGCTGCTGGCCGGCTTCGTGGTCCGGGTGCTCAGCGCGGTCCTGCTGCGGATGTTCGGCCCCGTCGGACGGCTCGCGGAGCGCAACGCCCTGCGCAACCCGCGCCGCACCGGAGCGACCGGCGCCGCCCTGATGATCGGCCTCGCCCTGGTGGCCTGCCTCTCGGTCGTCGGCTCCTCCATGGTCGCCTCGGCCACCGAGGAACTCGACAAGTCGGTCGGCGCGGACTTCATCGTCCAGGCGACCGGCGGCGTGCCCACCCTGATCGTGGACCAGGCCGTCAAGTCCCTGGAATCCGCACCGGACATCGAGCACTTCACCAGCTACAAGGTCGTCGACGCCAAGCTCACCGCCCCCGACGGCTCCACCGAGGACGAGGGCCTGGTCGCCGCCGATCCGACGTACAAGGACGACGTCCGCCGCGAGACCGTCTCCGGCAACCTGGCCGACGCCTACGGCAAGGACGCCATGTCCGTCGGCGACGGCTACGCCACCCGCCACCACATCGAGGTCGGTGACCGGATCACCGTCGCGTTCAAGGGCGGTGAGAGCGCGAAGCTGAAGGTCGCCGCGATCACCTCGGACGACGTGAACATCGACAAGGGCGCGATGTACATGAACATCGCGACCGCCGCGAAGTACGTCCCCGCCGACACCCTGCCGGAGAACATGATCATGTTCGCCAAGGCCGCGGACGGCAAGGAGAAGGAGGCGTACGCCGCCCTCAAGGACGCCCTCGTCAAGTACCCGCAGTACGAGGTGAAGAACCAGGCCGACTTCAAGCAGCAGCTGAAGGACCAGATCGGCCAGCTGCTGAACATCGTCTACGGCCTGCTGGCCCTCGCGATCATCGTCGCGGTGCTCGGTGTGGTGAACACCCTCGCCCTGTCGGTGGTCGAACGGACCCGCGAGATCGGCCTGATGCGCGCCATCGGCCTCTCCCGCCGCCAGCTGCGCCGGATGATCCGCCTGGAGTCGGTGGTCATCGCGGTCTTCGGCGCCCTGCTCGGCCTGGGCCTCGGCATGGGCTGGGGCACGGCGGCCCAGAAGCTGCTGGCCCTGGAGGGCCTCGGTGTCCTGGAGATCCCGTGGCCGACGATCCTCACGGTCTTCGTCGCCTCGGCCTTCGTGGGCCTGTTCGCGGCGCTGGTCCCGGCGTTCCGGGCGGGCAGGATGAACGTTCTGAACGCGATCGCCACGGAATAGCGGGAGCGACGGCCGACGTAGGATGACGGATCCGGCCCCCGGGGTGTTCCTCCAAACACCCCGGGGGCCGGATCCGTGTCCGGTGCCGATGTCAGGCGGGCATGACGGGGACGTCGTACTTGGGGATCCACTTGTCGCGGGTGACGAGTGTCATCGCTTCGAGCTGGGCCTGCGCGACGAGAACCCGGTCGAAGGGGTCTCGGTGAATCTGGGGGAGGCGTCCGGCGCGAACGCCGTGTGCCGCGGTGATGGCCAGTGTGGTGAACTGCATGTCCCGCGCGCGTTCAGCGAGGTCTCCGGAGCCCTCCAGCTTCCCGAGGCCCTGTTTGATTGCGATTTCCCACGGGGTCACAGCGCTGATGTACACCTCGGGTTCGGTACGCAACAGGTCCTTCAGGTCGTTGGACAGCTCGGGCGAGGCGTCCAGCCACCACAGGACGACGCGCGTGTCCAGAAGCAGTTTCATCCGCGCATCCCGAAGGCATCGGCGATGTCGTCGGGAAGGTCGTCGAAGTCCTCGGCGATGTGGATCTGCCCCCGGAGCACCCCGTAGTCGGTCCGGTCGACCTTCGGATGCAGCGGTACGACCTTGGCGATGGGCTTGCCCGCCCTGCTGATCACGACCTCTTCACCGGTCTCGACCTGTTGCAGTATCCGGGAGAAGTGGGTCTTGGCCTCGTGCACGTTGTACTGCCGCGCTGCTTCCACGACTGCCTCACAGGGAACGAGATCGGACTAGGTGCGGACTAAGGGTAGCTCCGGCGCCACCGCACGGGCAACGGCGTTCCCTCGCCCGGGCGCGCACACGGTGGCCCGATACACCGGGCAGTGACCGGCGGAGCGAAAACGGCGCAGGGCGGGACGTCCTTGACCCGCGGACAGGGTCCGGGGCCGGATCCTTGTCCGTACGGGTATGGCCCGGGCCGCTTTTCGGACGCTGTGGCCGGGGCGTTTGCACAAAGCTGCCGTGGTCCGTGCAGCAAGCTGACACGGCCGGGCACGCCCCCGTGCCCTCCTCGCTGGCATGGTCGTCGTGCCGGGAATCCCCGGCAGGACGCAACAGCCGAAGGGGAAAACGTGTTCAGGTCTTCGCTTTCGCGGCATTCGGCCGGCGCCGTGCGCACCGCCGCCGTCACCGGTCTCGCCGTCGTCATGCTCGCGCTCTCGGCCGGTGCCGCCACCGCCTCGGGCCCGGCAACCCCCGGGTCCGCGTCCCAGCACGGCGGCGGTCCGGAGCATGCGGCCCAGACGATATGTACGCGGCTGGAGGCGGTGGTGGACCGGCTCCCGGACGTCGCCGCACCCGTAGAGGTGTGCAAGCTGGTCAACGGCTGGGACTAGACCGCCGTGATGCGGTTTCAGCTGCTCGGGCCGCTGACCCTCGCGGACGGCCCCGAAACCGTCGTGCTCCCGCCGTCGAAACCGACGATCCTGCTGGCCGCGCTTCTCCTGCACGCCAATGCGGTCGTGTCCGCCGACTACCTCCAGCGGGCCGTGTGGGGCGAGGAGCAGCCGGCCACCGCCAAGGCCGCGCTCCAGACCTGCGTGCTGCGGCTGCGCCGGCTCTTCACCAAGCACGGAGTGACGCAGACCTCGATCGAGGCGGTGCCCGGCGGTTACCGGATCACCGCGGGACCGCACTCCCTCGATCTGCTCGGTTTCCGGGACCAGGTGCGCCGGGCGGTGGTGCTGTCGGAGGATCCGGAGGCGGAACTCGGCACGCTCAGGGACGCGTTGTCCCTCTGGCAGGGCTCGCTGCTGGCCAATGTGCGCTCCGACGTGCTGCACCGGGACGAGGTGCCGCGCCTCGCGGAGGAGCGGCTGCGCAGCGTGGAGCGGGTCTGCGATCTGCTGCTGGGGATGGGGCGTTACGGAGAGGCCCTCGTCGAACTGTGGACGGCTACGCGCGTATACCCGGGCCATGAGCGGCTCCACGAGCAGCTGATCGAGGCGCTCTACCGCACGGGACGGCAGACCCAGGCACTCGCGGAGTACCGCAGGGTCAAGGGGTTCCTGCTGGACGAGCTGGGTGTCGACCCCTCACCCGCCCTCCAGCAGCTGGAGCTCGCGATCCTGCGCGGCGAGGAGCCGGGGGCGGCGGACGGGCGCGGCTCTCAGCTGCCCCGTGCCGTCGCCCGGGTCGTGGAGGGCTCCCGGGTCGTGGAAGGGGAGGTGGTTGTTGCCAAGGACGCCGGGGTTCCGGGTCCGCCGTCCCCCTCCAGGGTCACGTCCGTGGAGCCGCCCGCGGCCGTCCCGGCTGTACCGAACTTCACCGGGCGGGACGCCGGTACCGCCGCGATGGTTGCCCGGCTCACTGCCCCCGACGCACCCGGCGAGGGCGGCCGCCAGCCGCTCACCGTCCTGGTGTCGGGCGCGCCCGGCATCGGCAAGTCGGCCCTCGCCCACCATGTCGCGCACCTGGTGCGCGACAGCTTCCCGGCCGGCCGGCTGCTCGTCCGGATGACCCGGCCCGACGGCGAACCCCGCGGCGCCGCCGATGTCGCGGCCGAGGTGGCGGCGGCCCTCGCAACCGGATCCGGACCGGCGGACGGGCGGACCCTGCTCGTCCTCGACGACGTGGTGGACGCCGACCAGGTGCGCCCGCTGCTGCCCCTTGTCGCACAGGCGCAGGGCGCGGTGATCGTCACCAGCCGGATGGGGCTCGCCGGGCTCATCGCCACGCACGGCGGCTGGGTGCACCGGCTCTCCGCGTTCACCGGGGCGGAGTCGTACGCGCTGCTGGAGTCCGTGCTCGGCACCGAACGCGTCGAGGCGGAACCGGACGCCGCGCGCCGGCTCACCGCGCTGTGCGGTCACTTCCCGCTCGCGCTGCGCATCCTGACGGCCCGGCTGCTGACCCGGCCCGGGCTCCGGCTCGCCGACGCCGTCGGCTGGCTGGGCGAGGACCCGCTCGCCCGGCTCACCCTCACCGACTCCCCGGACCTCTCCGTGACGGCCCGTGTCGACGGTGCGCTGAACCGGCTCGACCCGCGCCTGTCCGAGGCGTTCCTGCGGCTCGCGGCGGCCCCCGGGGACGCCTTCACGGCCGAGGACGTACCCGCCGTCACCGAAGCGGTACTGGAGCGGCTGGCCGACGCCGGACTGCTGGAGGACGGCCCGCCGGGCCCGTACCGCATCCATGAACTGCTCCGCGCCTACGTACGAAGAACCGACCAGGAACGCATCCGCCGCACAGAGAAGGTGTGACCCCATGGCCGAGACTGCCGAGACTGCCGCGAGTTCCGTTGGTGCCGTGAGTGCCCGGACCGCAGCGACCGCGACGTTCGACGCGCTCGCCGCGACCCGGCCGCGCATCCGCCGGGACGTGCTGTTCACCGAGACCCCCGGCGGAGTGCTCTTCCACAACGCCGACGGCGGGTTCCACCTGTCCGGTCGCACCGCCTACCGCTTCGCCTCCCTCGTCGTCCCGCACCTGGCCGGCCACCACCGGCTCGCCGACATCTGCGCGGGCTTCGGACCGGGGCAGCGGGCGATGGCGGCGGAACTGGTCAAGACTCTGTACGAGCGGGAGTTCGCCCGCGACGTGCCGGAGGAATCCGCCGGGCCCCGGCCGGTACCGGACGAGGTGGCGGAGCGGTTCGCAGCCCAGATCGCCTATGTCGACCACTACGCCGACGGCGCGCCGGAGCGCTTCGCCCGCTTCCGCGCCACGCGTGTCGCCGTCCTCGGTGACGACGAGACCGCCCGGTGGTGCGCACTGAGCCTGCTGCGCAACGGGTGCGCGCGGATCGGCACGACCGCGCGGTCGGGCGAGGTCACGGCCGAGGCCGCCGGGGTGGCTGCCCGGGCGGACCGCATCGGCGCCGGTACCGACGCAGGCTGGGCGGAACTCGACGGCTACGACGTCGTAGTGGTGACCGGGGCGGGGGCCGGGCCACGCACCCACCGGCTGCTTGCCGCCGGGGTGCCCGAGGGCCGGACCCTGATCCCCGCCTGGCTGTTCGGCGAGCGTCTGGTCGTCGGCCCGCTCTCCACCGCCGCCTCCACCGGCTGCTGGTCCTGCGCCCTGCTGCGGCTGGGCGGCAATGTCTCCGCCGCGCAGGCCGCCGCGCTCTGGGGGGAGGCGGCGGGCGCCACACCCGTGTCCGGGGACGAACTGTCGGGCCCGGTCGCCGCGATGGCGGGCAACCTCATCGGCTACGAGATCTTCCGCCTCACCACCGGGGCGCTGCCCGCCGAGACGGACGGCCAGATCCTGGTCCAGGACCTGGCCTCGCTGGACGTGGTGTCCGAGCCGGTCCGCCCGCACCCCCGCTGCGTCCGCTGCACGGCCGCGAAGGCGAGTGAGGCGGCGGCCTCGCTGCCGGACGGCCTGGCGCTGCCGGTCACCCCGACCGTGGAGACCGCCCGCGAGGCGGAGGCCGTGGTCGAGGACCTGAACCGGATCGGCACGGCTCTGGTGCGCCCGTACACCGGGGTCTTCAGCCGTTACGACGACGAGCGGCTGACCCAGACCCCGCTGAAGATCAGCCGGGTCGAGGTGGCGCTCGGCGCCGGGGAGCGGCGCCGGATCGCCGCCTTCGACGTGCACCATCTGGCGGGTGCGCGGATGCGGGCGCTGTACGCGGCGGCGACGGCGTACGTCGAGCACATGGTGCCCCTCGACACGGCGGCCGGGGCGGCGGTGGACCGGACCCTGGGCCCGGACGCGCTGACCACCGGCGGCGGGAGCGGCGCACAGCCGGGTGCCTGGACCCTCGCGACCTCGCTGATCGGCAAGGAACCGGTCAGGGTGCCGGCCGCGGCCGTGCGGACCTTCGGGGCGCACAACCGGGGCCGCCTCCACCTCGCGACGGCCGCGGGTGCGGGCGCGGGCGCCGACGCGCGGGAGGCGGCGGGCACCGGTCTGCTGTCGGCGCTGGCGCACGACGCGCTGCTGCGGGCGGTCCGGGGCACGACGGTGGTGAGCCCCGTCGCCGCCGACGGCGACGACCCGGAGCTGGTGTTCCTGCTGAAGTCCGCGGCCAACCTGGACCTCGCGGTGGAACTGCTGGACCTGGGGGAGGGGGAGCGCACCTCGGCCCAGGTGGTGCTGGCCCGGGAGTCCGACGGCGCGCAGGGGCGTTGGGCGGTCGGTGCGGGTCTGTCGCGCCGGGCGGCGGCCTGCGCCGCGCTGCGGGACCTGCTCGGGCAGGCGCAGCTGGCCGCCGAGGACGGGGAAGGGGAGGCCGACCTCGGCGACCCGCTGGTCGGTGATCTCGCGGCCGGGAGCATCGCGGTGACGGGCGGCCCGGTCACGGCGGACGGGTCCGAGGCGACGTTCGACGCGGTGCTCGACCGGCTGCGGCTCGCCGGGCGCGACGCCCTGTACGTGCCGACCACGCCGGCCGATCTCGCCGGTTCCCTCAGCACCGCCCGGGTGCTGCTCACCGTGGACGGCGAGGGCGGAACCGATGCCCGTTGAGACCCCGGTGCGCGAACAGGGCCGGGCGGTGGACTCCACGGCCGCGTTCGCGGCGCTCCTCCACGACGCGCTGGCCCTGATCCGCCGCGGCACCCCGCCACCGCTGGACGTGGCGCCGCTCGGCACGTACGACGCCTTCGCGGACGGGGCCGCGGCCACCGGCGCCCCGGCGGGAGCCGTGCCCGTACGGCTCTACGGACGGCACGCCGTCGTCGGCCCGTTCGCACCGCCCGTACACGCGCACGCAGGCCGGAGGCAGCCCTGTGCCCACTGTCTCGAAAGGCGCTGGCAGGCGGTCCGCTCCATCGCGCTGCGCGAGGCGCTGGAGCTCGGTGCGGGCACCCGGGCGGCCGGGGAGTCCCCCCACCTCACCCCGTTCGCCGCACACGCGCTCGCCGGGGTCGTCGCCGCCCGGCTCGGCGGCACGGGGCCGGAGACCGGCGCCCTGTCCGCCGTACACCTGGTGGACCTCGCTGCCCTGACGGTCCGCCACTACCCGCTCGTCCCCGACCCCGAGTGCCCGCGCTGCGGGGTGCCGGAGCCGGACACCGACGAGGCCGCCACGCTCGCCCTGCGCCCGGCTCCCAAGCACCGGCCCGGCAGCTTCCGGGTCAGGTCCATCGAGGAGTACGAGCTGCCCGTCGAGCCGTACGCCAACCCGGTGTGCGGCTCGCTCGGCCCCTCCGTCGTCCAGGACGTCTCCTCCACCTCCACCTCCGCCACCATCGGCTGCTTCTCCCTGCGCTCGGGGGAGTATCTGCGCGAGACCTTCTGGGGCGGCCACGCCGACACCTTCGCCGAGAGCGTGCGCATCGGTGTGCTCGAAGGGCTTGAGCGGTACGCGGGCATGCGCCCCCGGTCCCGGAAGGCGCGGACACGGGACTCCCTGAACGCCCTGCGCGCCCGCGGCGAGCACGCGCTCGACCCGCGGGTGTGCGGGCTGTACTCGGACGCCTTCCACCGCGCCAACCCCCGCGTCACCCCGTTCACCCCGGACCGCGCGATCCCGTGGGTGCGGGGCTGGTCCCTGCGCGAGGGCCGCACGGTCCTGGTGCCCGAGGTCCTCACGTACTACCACGCACCAGGCCTGGAGAACCGCTTCGTCCAGGAGAGCTCCAACGGCTGCGCCTCCGGGGGCTGTCTGGAGGAGGCCGTCTACTTCGGGCTCATGGAGGTCGTCGAGCGCGACGCGTTCCTGCTCGCCTGGTACGGGCGGGCATCCCTGCCGGAGATCGATCCGCGCACCAGCCGCCGCCCGGCCACCCGGCAGATGGTCGACCGGCTGGAGATGTACGGCTACGAGGCCCGTTTCTTCGACACCCGGATCTCCTTCCCGGTCCCGGTCGTCACGGGGGTCGCCGTGCGCAGGGACGGCGGCCCGGGGCTGATGTGCTTCGGCGCGGGCGCCGGACTGGACCCGGAGGCGGCCCTGGCCGGTGCGCTGTGCGAGATCGCCACCGACGCGGTCAACCTGCGCCGGCGCACCGAGCGCGACGAGGAGCGGCTGCGCGCCATGGCGCACGACTTCGACCGCGTCGAGGCGCTGCACGACCACCCCCTGGTCTACGGCATCCCGGAGATGGGCCGCCACGCGCACTTCCTGACCGGCGGACCGGGAGAGCCGCGCCCGCCGCTGCGGACCTTCGACCAGCTGTACGGGGACGGGTCCGTGCTGCCCGTCTCCGACGACCTGCGGGACGACCTGACCCGCTGCGTCGACGCCGTCACCGCCGCCGGATTCGATGTGATCGTCGTCGACCAGACCATGCCGGCCCAGCGCGAGCTGGGACTGACCACGGTCGGCGTCCTCGTGCCCGGGCTGCTGCCGATCGACTTCGGCTGGACCCGGCAGCGCGCCCTCGGCATGGACCGGCTGCGCACCGCACTGCGCGAGGCCGGGCTGCGCGAGCGCGATCTCACCGACGCCGACCTCAACCCCGCCCCGCACCCCTTCCCATGACCGAGGAGCCCGCCATGGGGTACGCCCATGACTATGCAGCCGCGATCCTTCGGCGCGGCCGGGTCCCGATGGACCCCGCCGATTTCGTACCGAACTGGTCCGACGGCCCGCGCAAGGCCAAGTTCTACCCCGGCGTCGACAGCCTGCCGCTGCCCGCCTGCGACTACCCGCCCCACGCGGCACTCGACCGGGGACTCGCCCAGGACGTGGACGAGGGGGCGGAGTTCGACCTCGCGCTGCTCTCCGGGATGCTCCGCGACTCCTACGGGCTGACCGGCCGCCGCCTGGGCGTCCAGGCCAACACCGACCTCGGCGCCCTGCCGCACTACCCGCTCGCCAACTGGTCCCGGGGCTCCGCGTCCGGCGGCGGTCTCTACCCGGTCAGCCTCTACTGGGTGTCCGGGCCGAGCGCTCCCGTACCGCCGGGGGTGCACTACTACTCCACCCGGCACCACGCGATGCAGCGGCTGCTGACCGGCGATGTGTCGGGCGAGGTGCGGGAGGCACTCGGCGACGGGGCGCCGGGTCCGGACACCGACCAGTACCTGATCCTCGGCATCAAGTACTGGCAGAACGCCTTCAAGTACAACAACTTCTCCTTCCACGCCGTGACCATGGACCTCGGGGCGTGCGTCCAGACCTGGCGGATGTGGGCCGGGGCGCGGGGGCTGTCCGTGCAGCCCGCGCTCTGGTTCGACGAGGAGCGGCTCGGACGGCTGCTCGGCGTGGACACGGCGGAGGAGGGCGTCTTCGCCGTCGTACCGCTGAAGTGGGCCGCCTCCGTACCGCCGGTGCGATCCGCGCCGCCCGCCGGTCCGGTCTCCGTGCGCCACCGGGACCATGAGCGTTCGCGTACGGTCCTCACCTTCGACGCGCTCCGGCGGATGCAGGCCGTCACCGCCGCCGGTGCCACCGACCGCCCCGGCCCCGCGGCCCTCGACCCGGCCGTCGCGCACCCCGCCGACCCGGCCCGCCCGGAGGTCGCGCTGCCGTCCTGCCCGCCGCTCGGCACGGACGTACGCACCGCACTGCGCGCCCGCCGCAGCAGCTTCGGCCGCTTCGATGCCCAACGCCCGCTGGAAGCCGCGCAGTTGGCGGCATGTCTGGCGGCCTCCGTGGCCGGTTCGCGGATCGGCGGGGATGCCGGAGGGCAGCGGCTGGCGAAGCTCTACGCGTTCGTCGGCCATGTCGAGGGGATCGCGCCCGGCGCGTACGAGTACGACCCCGACGCGCACGCCCTGCGGCTGGTGAAGGCGGGCGGGCCGGGCGAATTCCTCCAGAAGAACTACTTCCTGGCGAACTACAACCTGGAGCAGGCCGGTGCGGTGCTGGTGCCCACCGTCCGCAGCGAAGCCGTCATCGACGCCGTCGGGGACCGTGGATACCGCGTGGTCAACGCCACTGTCGGGGCGATCGCCCAGACCGCGTACACCACCGCGTCCGCGCTGGGCATCGGCTGCGGGGTGGCGCTCGGCTTCGACAACATCTCGTACATCGAGGAACTCTCCCTCGCCGGGACCGGCGAAGCGCCGCTGCTGATCATGCTGATCGGCAACGAACGGCCCGCCCCGGCCGACTTCCGGTACGAGCTCGCCTGAGCGCCGCCTCCCGTACGAGCTCGCCCCAGCGCCGCCACTTCCTACGACGACCGGAACGAGAAGGGGAGACCCCGCCATGACGCCGGACCACCCACCCACCGCCGCAACCCGCTCCCGCTTCATGCTGCGGGTCGCCGGGCTGCCGGTCGAGAGCGTGCGGGCGCTGCGCTGCCCGGACAGCCGCCGCTGGGCCGACGAAGTCCTGTACGCCACCGAGCGGTTGCGCGCCGACGGCGAACGGCTCGGCGACCTGATCCACGGCCTCGTCGGCGGCAGTGAGGACGAGGCGCTGCGCCGCACCCTCCTCGCACTGCGCCGCGACGTCTTCAACAACCGGCTGCCCAGGCCCGAGGCCGCCGACCGCGCCACGGACCTCGTGGAGAAACTCGACACGGCGGCCGGCGAGGCGCTGGCGGCCTGGCTCACCGGCCGCCGCCGACTGGAGGAGCACAGGGCGGCGGGCGCCGCCCTGCTCGCCGACGAGACCGGGCGTGCCCGCGCCGCGCTGCGCCGGATGGCGGGGGAGGAGCGGCTGCGCAAGGGGCTGCCGCTGGCGTCCCCGACGCTGGACGCCCAGCTCGACGCGTACGCGAGGAGCGATGCGGCCGCGCCCCCGGACAAAAAGCAGCGCAAGATCGAACGCTCGCTGCTCTCGTACCTCTACCGCACGGCGTGCAAGACCAGCCCGTTCTCCACGTTCACCGGCGTCGCGCTCGGCACCTTCACCAAGGGCGCGGGGGACGGGGGCCAGGGGCTTGGAGTCCAGGGGCTCGGAGTCCGGGTGGACGACGCATGGGCCGGGCGGCTGCGCCTCAATGTCGCCGCCGTCGGCAGGCTCGCGGAAGCCGTGATCGCGGACCCGGTCCGCCGCGCCGATCTGCCGGTCGCCCTCGCCTCCGGCTGGGGCCGGGACGACGACCGGGTCCGCTATGTGCGCCGCTGGGTCACCCAGGGCGACGAGGACAGCGCCGTCACCTTCGACGCGGTGAAGGACCGGCTGTTCTTTCTGCGCCGCAGCGGCACCCTGGAACGCCTCCTCGGCCTGTTCGAGGAGCACGGCACCCTCCGCTACGGGGAACTGGCCGGCTGGCTGGCCGAGGACCGGGGCGCGGACGAGCCGGAGTGCGCCCACTACCTCCGGGCGCTCCTCGACCTCGGCATGATCCAGGTCCCCTGCCTGCGGACCGAGGTCCACGACACCGATCCGCTGCGCGCCTTCCAGACCTCGCTGCGCGGACTCGGCCGCCCCTGGGCCGACCGCCTCGCCGAGCGGCTCGAAGCCCCCGCGGCCTGCGTCGAACGCTTCGCGGACGCCGGCCCGGACGAACGGCGGTCCCTGATGGAGGAGTTGCGCACCGCCCTGCGCGCCCTTCAGGAGGAGGAGCTCGGCACGGACCGGGCGAGAGTCCCGCAGACCCTGCTGTACGAGGACGTGTCGGCCGGGCGGCACACCGAACTCTCCGCCCCGGCCTGGGAGGAGCTGGCGGCCGGACCGCTCGGCGCGGTGGAACGCGTCCTGCCCGCCTTCGACCTGACCCTGCCGCAGCGCGTCACGTTCAAGGGGTTCTTCCTCGCCCGCTACGGGCAGGGCGGGCGCTGCGACGACCTGCTGAAGCTGGTCCACGACTTCCACGAGGACTTCTTCGACCAGTACATGTCGTTCACCGCGAAGCGCACGACGTTCGACGCGGACGGGAACTACGTACCCGAGGAGAACTGGCTCTCGCTGCCGCAGCTCAAGGCGCTCGACACGGCCCGGCAGACCTTCGTGGAGCGGATGCGCACGCTGTGGTCGCAGTGGGAGAAGGAGGGTGCGGGCAGCGGCGAGATCCGGATCGGTGACGACTTCCTCGACGAGGTGGCGTCCCAGCTGGAGCCGGTGGCAGCGGAGTTCACCCCGCTCGCCCACCATGTGCAGATCGTGGACCGGCCCGCAGACCCGCTGCTCGTCCTCAACCGTTCCTACGGGGGCGTCTCCTTCCCGTTCAGCAGGTTCACGCACCTCTTCGACGGCCTCGACGAGCAACTCCTCGATGCCGACGCCGACCTCGTGCCCGAGGGCGCCGTCCTTGCCGAGGTCACCGGCGGGCCCGTCACCAGCAACCTCAATCTGCACGGCCGGCTCACCGAGTACGAGATCGTCTGCCCCGGCGAGCGCGGCACCCTGCCCGAGGCGAACCGCATCCACCTGGACGACCTCCACCTCGCCCACGACCTGGCCACCGACCGGCTCGTGCTGCGCTCCACCCGGCTGGGCAAGGAGGTGGTGCCCGTCTACCTCGGCTATCTCGTCCCCCTCGCCCTGCCCGAACTGCCCCGCACCCTGCTGCTGCTCTCGCCGACCTCCATGTCCCCGCTCAATGTGTGGGGCGGCGTGCCCGAGGGCGCACCGGAGGGCGGGGTCACGACGAGGCCGCGGGTGCGGCACGGCAGCGTGGTGCTCGGCCGGCGCAGCTGGAGCGCGCCCGCCGCCGTACTTCCGCTGCGCGGACCGGGGGCCGGGGACGACGCGTGGTTCCTGGACTGGCACGCGTTCCGCCGCGCCCACGCACTGCCCGACCGGGTCTTCGCCACCATCGCGGACAGCGGCGCGCGCGGGGCGACCGGGGCCAAGCCGAGCTATGTCGACTTCGACAGCCCGCTCTCCCTGGCCGCCTTCGAGGCACTGATCAAGACCGCCGGGGCCCGGGTCGTCTTCCGGGAAATGCTGCCCGACGAGGACGGGCTGCACACCGTCTCCGGCCGGGGCCGCCATGTCGCCGAACTGGCGGTGGAGACCGCCGCCCCCGCCCGAAGGAGGGACCACTCATGACCTCAGCCCCGCCCACCCCCGCCGCCACGGAGACCCGCGGGGCGGGAGCCTGGCAGGCGCACCACATCTTCTACGCCGCCAACCCCCGCTTCATGCTGACCCGGTGCATCCGCCGGCTGGTGGAGGAGTTGGAGGCGGACGGCCTGCTGGACGGCTACTTCTTCATCAACTACTGGCTGGAGGGCCCCCATGTGAGGCTGCGGATCAGGCCCTCGTCCCCGGACGCCGAGGCCGAGGTCCGGCGCCGCACTGAGGCCGCCGTCGACGCGTTCCTGGCCGAACGGCCCGCGCTGTACGAGGTGGACTCCGGATTCCTCAACGACTTCTACAACACCCTCTTCGACATCGAGTTCCCCGGCGCCGAACGCGGCCAGTACCTGGACGACCGGGGCCGGATGAACCTGCGCCCCAACAACTCGCGCAGCGAGGAGCGTTACGAGCCGGAGTACGGCAAATACGGCGGCCCGGCCGGGATCGAGCTCGCCGAATGGCACTTCAGGCACTCCAGCGATCTGGTCATCGACGCCTTCCGGACCAAGAACCTCCATCTGCGGACCGTGCTGCTCGGCACGTCCGCCCAGCTCATGATGGTGATGGCCGCCGCCTTCCTGCCGGAGAGGCGGGAACTCGCCGACTACCTCGACAGCTATTACGAGTTCTGGCACCGGGCCTTCCCGGGCACCGGCTTCATCGGCAGCGACGAGTACGACCGCAACTACGCCTCGATGGCCGCCGGTCTGGCCGCCCGCTTCGCCGGCATCCGGGCCGCCGTGGCCGGCGGGGAGGGCGCGGCGCGACTGCCCGGCTCCCTCGCGGGCTGGGCCGAGCACTGCATCGAACTGCGTGACAGAGCGGTCGAGTTGACCCTCAGAGGTGATCTGACGTTCCGTTCGTGGAACGGCGAGCGCGACGAGGTGGTCACCGACCCGGCACTCTCCCTGCCGCTGCTCCTGTCCCCGTACATGCATATGACCAACAACCGGCTGCACGTGACGATCAGGGACGAGGCCTACCTCGCGCATGTGCTCGGCCGGGCCCTGCGGGAGCCGGAATGAGCGCCGCAGCCGATGCCGACGCCGCTGCCGGCGCACTCGCCGAGTACCGGCCCGCACTGCGGTCCCGGGTCCTGCTCAGCGGCGCGCTGCTGCAGGGCGCCGCGACGGTGCACCTGATCAAGGACGCCGACAGCGGCAGCTCCTTCAGGGTCGGCCCCAAGGAGCACTTCCTCATCGCCAGGATGGACGGGGAGCGCAGCCTGCGGGAGATCGGCGAGGAGTACGCGCGGGAGTACGGGCGCAGGCTGGACGGCGCCCGCTGGCAGCAGATCCTGCGGACGCTCGGGACGCGGGGTCTGCTGGCCGGGGCCGACGCGCGTACGCCCGCCACTCCGGCGCCTGCGCCTGCCGTGAAGGCTCCCGCCGAGTCCGGGCGCGGGGTGCTGCGCGGCAGCATCCGGGTGGTCGCCGACGCGGACGCCACCACCGCCCGGCTGCACCGGGCGGTCGGCTTCCTGCTGACCCCGGGATGGCTGGTGCCGCTGTTGGCCCTGGTGGTGGCGATGGAGGTGCTGGTAGTTCTGCGGGCGGGTGAACTCCTCATCGACGTAAGGGGATTGTTCGCCGACCCTGTCCTGCTCACGGCCGCCGCCATGCTGCTCTGGCTCAGCACCGCCCTGCATGAACTCGCCCATGGAGTCGTCGCCCGGCACTACGGCGGCACAGTGGCCGAAATCGGACTGCGCTGGCGGCTGCCCGTGGTCATCATGTACTGCACGGTCGACAACTACCTTTATCTGGGCACCCGTTGGCAACGCATTCACACGGCACTGGCGGGCGCGGTCATGAACCTGCTGTTCCTGCTGCCGTTCTGCGCGCTGTGGCTGTACGCCCCGCTCGACACGGCCACCCACGAGGCGCTCGGCGCCCTGCTGCTCATCGGCAGCGCGCAGGCGCTCGCCATGCTGGTCCCCCTCCCGCCGCTCGACGGCTACCGGGTCGTGAGCCAGCTGTGCGGGGCCACCGAACTGGCCGCGTCGACCGGTGCGTACCTGCGCCTGGCTGCCCGCCGCGACCCGGCGGCGGGCGGCTACCCGCGCCGCGCCCGGACCGCGTACCTCGCCTACGGGCTGGGCACGGTCCTCGTCCTCGTACTGATCCTCGCCGCCTTCGTGGCGGGCACCCGCCACCTGCTGACCGCATGACCGCCGACCGCACGCCGACCCGCAGCCCAGCAGGTCCGACCCGCCGATCAGCGGCGGACAAGGAGAAGTCCATGACCCCCACCGCCCCTTCCGCCTCCCCGGGGAGCCAGGCAGGACCTGACGGCGGCGGCCGTCCGGCGGCCGTCGTCCTCGACGACGTACACAAGCGGTACGGCGACACACATGCGGTCGACGGGGTGTCCTTCACCGTGGCGCGCGGCGAGTTCTTCGGACTGCTCGGCCCCAACGGGGCGGGCAAGACCACCCTCGTCGAGATCATGGAGGGGCAGCGCAGGGCCGACTCCGGGACCGTGACCGTCCTCGGCGCCGCCCCCTGGCCGCGCAACACGGCCCTGCTGCCCAGACTCGGCGTACAGACCCAGACCTCGGCGTTCTTCGTCCGCCTCACCGCCCGGGAACATCTGCGCACCATGGCCGCTCTCTACCGGACGGACCACGCGGCGGCCGAACGCGCACTGGCCGGTGTCGGTCTCACCGAGCAGGGCGACACCCGGGTCGACGACCTCTCCGGGGGCCAGCGCCAGCGGCTCGCCATCGCCTCCGCGCTGGTCCACGACCCCGAGCTGATCTTCCTGGACGAGCCGACCGCCGCCCTCGACCCACAGGCCCGGCGCGCCCTGTGGCAGGTGCTGCGCGACCTCAAGGGCGCGGGCCGCACCATCGTCTACACCACCCACCATCTCGACGAGGCCGAGGCGCTCTGCGACCGCGTCGCCATCATGGTCGACGGCGCCGTGGTCGCCCTCGACAGCCCCGCCCGGCTGATCGCCGCCGCCGAACCCACCACCCGGCTGCTGGTCCCGGCGGGCCGGATGACCCTTGACGAGGCGCGGGCCATCGAGGGCGTCGACAGTGTCACCGAGGAGTCCGGCGCCCTCGTGCTGGAGACCCTCGAATCGGGCAGGGTCCTGGCCGCGATCGACGCCCTGGCCGGACTCCAGGGCGTACAGACGCGCACCGTCGGCCTCGAAGACGTCTATCTGACGCTCACCGGGACAAGGCTCACCGGGACACAGTCCGGCGCACCGCAGCCATAGGCCCGAACAGCCGCCCCGGCCCCTGTGGCCCCCGCGCCCCCACCACCCTCGCACCCAGCGATACGGAGACACCCCGATGAGCGCATACACGGCGCTGAGCCAGGCCGGATACCGGGCCTACACGCGCGACCGGACCACCCTCTTCTTCACCTTCGCCTTCCCGCTCATCTTCCTGGTGGTCTTCGGACTGATCTTCCACGGCAAGACGGTCGAGGAGAGCGGCAAGCCGTACATCAACTACATCGCCCCCGGCGTCCTGTCGTGGGGCGTTGCCAACGCCGCCGTGTTCGGGGTCGGATTCGTCCTCATGCAGTGGCGGCGCGACGACATCCTGCGTCTGATCCGGATGTCCCCGACTCCGGTCTCCGCCGTCCTGGCCTCCCGCTACGTCCTGACGCTGGGCATCGGAGCCGTACAGGCCGTGCTGTTCGTGGCCGTGGCCCTGCTGCCCTCGTTCGGCCTCCGGCTGGACGGCCGCTGGCCGCTCGCCCTGCCGGTCCTGGTCATCGGCATCACCGCGTTCCTCGGGCTGGGGGTCATCGTCGGCAGTTACGCCAGGACGCCCGAGGCCGTCGCCGCCGTCGCCAACTGCCTGATGATTCCCATGGCGTTCCTGTCCGGATCGTTCTTCCCGCTGGACGCCATGCCCAACTGGATGCAGAACCTCTCGCGCGTACTGCCGCTGCGCTACTTCAACGACGCCGTCTCCGGCGCCCTCACCGGCGACGGCACCACCGGGGACATCGCACTGTCCTGCGCGGTGCTCGCCGGTTTCGCCCTCGTCCTGTGCGCGATCGCGATCAAGACCTTCCGCTGGAGCGACAAGTCATGACGACCGCCGCCGCCATCGCCACGACCCCGCCCGTGCGCGGCGAGAGCCCACTGGAAGCGGCCCGCGCCGACCTCCAGCGGGAACTGACCCTCCGATACGGGAAGCTGTCCGCGCCGCCGTCCCTGCCCGCCCCGCTCGTCGTCCCCCTCGGCGCGGCTGACACCCTCGGCCACGGCCTCCCCGACCCGTACGCGGACACCCGCCCGCCCGCCAACATCCAGCTCACCGCCCGTGCCGTGCTGATCGGGCCCTGGGGCGGTGAGCCCGGCACCACCGTCTGCGGGCAGTGCCTGGCCATGCGCTGGCAGCGGCTGCGCAGCCGCTCGGAGCGCGAGGCCCTGGAGCTCGGCCACGCACCGCAGGGTGCCGCCCACTGGCCGGTCCTCACCGACTACGCGGTCGACGCCGTCTGGGCCCTCTACCGCGCCGTGCTGGGCGGCGGCCACGACACCCCCGACGCGACCCCGGCCGACCGCGCCCTGCCCCGGGTCACCCGGCTCGACGTGGTGACCCTCGCCACCGCGACGTTCCCGCTCCTGCCCGAACCCCTCTGCCCCTCCTGCGTCCACGAGGTCCCCGACACCGCCGCCTCGGCCCGCATGGTCCTGCGCCCCGCGCCCAAACCCGACCCGGACGGCTACCGGCTGCGCACCCTCGCCTCCTACCCCCTGCCGCTCGCGGCCCTCGCCAACCCGGTGTGCGGCGCTCTTGGCTCCGACATCCGGATCAACCCGACGTCCACCACCACGGCACCGGTCGCGGGCAGCCATTTCGTACGCGGTCACGCCGGCCTCAACGACGTCACCTGGAGCGGCCAGGCCAACAGCTACGGCACCAGCCGCACCCTCGCCCACCTGGAGGGCCTGGAGCGGTACGCGGGCACCACGCGCAGACGCGGCACCTCACCCGTCGTCGGCGCCCACACCCGGCTGGCCGACCACGCGCTCGACCCCGCCGACTGCGGTCTCTACGCCCCCGAGACGTACGCGAGCGACCCCATGGTCTCCCCGTTCGACCCGGACCGGCCCATTCCATGGGTGTGGGGGCACTCCCTGCGCGACGACCGCCCTCTCCTGGTACCCGCCAGGCTCGCCCACTACAGCTCCGGGACCGACGCCGACAACTTCGTCTTCGAATGCTCCAACGGCTGTGCCACCGGCGCCGCTCCGGAGGAGGCCATCCTCTACGGGCTCCTGGAAATCATCGAACGGGACGCCTTCCTCCTGGCCTGGCACGGCCGCGTTCCGCTCACCGCGATCGACCTCACGAGCTGCCGTTCCCCGGCCGTCCGCACGATGACCGACCGGGCGGCGCTGCACGGCTACGACGTCCATGCCTTCGACACACGGATGGACCTGGGCGTCCCCGTCGTCACGGCCCTCGCGGTGCGCAGGGACGGCGGGCCGGGGACGCTGTCGTTCGCGGCCGCCGCCGGATTCGACCCGGAGAGCACGGTCGAGTCGGCCCTGTCCGAAGTCCTCACCTACATTCCGCACCTGCCCCGCCAGGTCGCCGAACGCCACGGTGAACTCGCCGCCATGGCCGAGGACTTCACTCTCGTGCGGCAGCTGAAGGACCACGCCCAGCTCTACGGGCTTCCCGCGATGACCGAGCACGCGAAGGAGTACCTGAACCCCGTCGCCGTACTCCCGCTCGCCGAGACCTTCGCTGACTGGGAGCCGCAGCGCCCCCGCACCGGAGACCTGCTGGACGACCTGAACCTGCTGCGCGACCGGCTCACCGCCGCCGGGCACGACGTCATCGCGGTCGATCAGACCACCCCCGAGCAGCGCCGGATGGGCCTGCACACCGTCGCCGCCCTCGTCCCTGGCCTCCTGCCGCTGGACTTCGGCTGGAGCAGGCAGCGCGCCCTGCTGATGCCCCGGCTGCGGACGGCGCTGCGGGCGGCGGGACGGCGGGGCGAGGACCTTCCGGAGTCCGCGGTCAAGCGCGTCCCGCACCCCTTCCCGTGACCGGCACGGACGCAACGGCCGCAGGCCCCCTTCGCGTTCGCGCCGCGAAGAGGGCCTGCGGACGTGCGGGGTGTGCGACCGGCTCAGGCGGAGCAGGAGGTGGTGCTGGTGGTGCTGGAGCAGGTCGACGTCGAGGAGCAGGACGTCGAAGCGGCGAGCACGACCTCCGCGGCGTCCGAGTAGTCCGAGATCTCGAAGGTCTCCGACTCCAGCTCCAGGATCTCGTCGGCGAGAGTGGCGAGCTCGGTCTTCGGGGCCATGGTGTTCTCCCTCGGGTCGTGGGGACCGGCCGGTTGTTCCGGCGCTGTTCCCCTGTGGGTGAAGCCATTGGAGCGGGGGCCGCTGTCAGATCGGCCGCGCTTTCGCTGTCAGATCGCTGGCACCCGATGACAGCGGAACGCCGAATTTCTGAGGCCGGGGCGGCGCAGGCTCACGGAAGAGGCCGAACCCGCCCGGCGGAACGAGGTGAGATGCCATGAAGGAGACCCCCACCCCGCCCGAATCCCCGCCCCCGCTCGGTGATGTTCCGCGGGAGATCCTGCGCAGCGCGATCGAGCTCTACCTCGATGTGCACGCACACCCGGAGCTCTCCGGGGCCGAGAGGCGCACCGCCGACCGGTTCGCCGCCCATCTGGAGGCGAGCGGCTGCACGGTCACCCGCAAGGTCGGCGGCGGCCACGGACTCGTGGGCGTCCTGCGCAACGGGGCGGGTCCGGTCGTCATGCTCCGCACCGAACTCGACGCGCTCCCGGTCACCGAGCGCACCGGCCTCGCCTACGCGAGCACCGTGCCCGGTGTGATGCACGCCTGCGGACACGACCTCCATCTCGCCGCGGTCGCCGGTGCGGTGGCCGAACTCGCCCGGACACGCTCCGCATGGCGCGGCACCGTCCTGGTGGTGGGCCAGCCCGCCGAGGAGACCCTGACCGGGGCGCGGCAGATGCTGGCGGACGGGCTGTACGAGCGGTTCGGGACGCCGGACGTGGTCCTCGCCCAGCACACCTCGCCCGCACCCGCGGGAACCCTCGCGCATGCCGCGGACTTCCGCACCCCGCTGATGGCGGCCGGCGCGGCGGTGGACGTCACCCTGTACGGCCGCGGCGGCCACGCGGGCACCCCGCACCTCGCCGTCGACCCGGTCCTCGCGGCGGCGGCCACCGTCCTGCGGCTCCAGTCCGTCGTCTCGCGGGAGACCGCACCGGCCGAGCACGCGGTGCTGAGCGTCGGAACGCTGCGGGCCGGGGAGCGCGGCAACGTGATCCCGGACACGGCCGAACTCACCCTGTGCATGAGGGCGTTGTCCGATCCGGTGCTCGACCGCATGACGGCCGCCGCGCTGCGGATCGTGAGGGCCGAATGCGCGGCGTCCGGCTGCCCGAGGGATCCGGACTTCACCGTCACCGCCCGCTCGCCCGCCCTGCTGACCGACGCCGCCGCCACCGCGTCCGTACGCGGGGCGCACGAGGCGCTGTTCGGACCGGAACGCGTCACGGACTGCGGCCCCCTCACGGCCACCGAGGACTTCTCGTGGTTCGGCTCCCGGGGCGTGGCGACGGTGTACTGGATGCTCGGCGTGAGCGGGGTACGGCAGTGGCGCGCGGCACGGGACGGCGGGACGCACGTGCCGCCCAACCATTCCCCGGAGTTCGCCCCGGACGTCCGTACCGCGCTGCCTGCCGGGATCACGGCGATGGCGTCGGCCGCCGGACAGGTGCTGACCCGGGAAGGGGACACGACATGACCCACCCCGATCCTCCGCAGCCCCCGCCCCGCGCCAACCCCGCCCATGTCGACATGGTCACCGTCCGCCGGGACAGCACCGCGCCGACCGGCGAGACCACCGTCGTACGCCTGTTGAGCCTGCTCCCCGCCCACTGGGCCTGCACCCCGCGGTTCGTGGGCCCCGACCGGATCGCCCTGCGCATCGCCCTGGACCCCGCCGTCGATCCCCGCACGGTCCGCCGCGCCGTCTCCAGTGCCCTCGCCGACCGGGCACTGGAGGGCTGGGCGGAGGAGAAGCGGTGAGGACACGCAGGCGCCCCGCGGCCCGGTTCAGATCCAGCCGCGTTCCCGGGCCAGCAGCGCCGCCTGAGCCCGGCTGGCCGCGCCGAGCTTCTGCATCAGGTCGGCGACGTGCCGCCGGTAGGTCCGCACCGAGACGCCCAACTCACGGGCGCCCGCCTCGTCCTTGCCGACGGTGCACATCGACACCAGCACCCGCCGTTCGGTCTCCGACAGGCCGGCGTCCGACACCGCGGTGTCCGCGCCGATCGCCTGCGAGAGATCGTCCGCCTGGTCCCAGATCTTCTCGAAGAGGGCGATGATGTTGGAGACCAGACCGCTGCGGTGGGCGAGCAGCGCGCCGCGCGAGGTGTTGTGCGGATCGAGGGGTACGAGCGCCGCCTTGCGGTCGTACACCAGCAGCCGCTCGGCGGCGTGCGCCGTGACCCGGATCGAGGCCCCGTGCTCGGCGAGCTCCCGCAGATAGGCGGCGGTCGCCGGGTCCCGCAGCGCGGCCTGTGCGACGACGTTGCGGATGCGCACGCCGCGCCGCAGGCATCGCAGGTCCAGCGGGCGGGAGCGGGCGATGTTCTCGGGCGACAGCTTGGTGTACGGCTCCACGGAGAGGATCTCGTCCCGGGCGAAGAAGGCGAGGTCGTCGATCCGGTTACGGATCTGCGCGAGCCCCTCCAGCTGCTCGATGCCCGGGGGCGGGGGTCTTCGCGTCCCCTGCTCCGCGCGTAGACCGTCGATGACATGGCGGGACCGGGTGACGCGCTGCAGCTCCTGGTGGAGGGTGTGCAGCCGTAAGTCGATCAGCCGGGCCAGCGCGACTTCGGGGTCTGTCGGGAAGATGCGCAGGTCGGTGCCCTCGGGGTGGAGCAGTCCGAGCTCCTGGAGCCGGTCGACGCACGAGCGCGCGAGCTGTGGATCGGTGTGCAGCAGGAGGTGCAGATCGTCGGTGGCGGTGCCGGGGTTGCGCAGGAAGTGCCGGTAGATCTCTTCCTCGGTCTCCGAGACCCCGAATATCGACATCTCGTTCTCGCCCACGTGTGCCCTCGCTGCCTGGTCCATGCGCGGCCGCGCACTTCCGGGGATCGCCCGTGAGTGCCGGTCGACGGCTGCCGTACTCACTACCCGTGCAACTGTTTGTGGAATCTTGACCAAAGCGTAGACGCTGGGGACATTTCTGTGACGGTCCGGGACGCAACTGTGTGGGATCACGGAGATGAATGGTGCGTGGCCGACGACGAGCGGCGCCGGACGGGCGCCGGACGGTGCGACTCCCCGTCGTCCGCTCCCGTCGCCCGCGCCCCGAGCCGACCCGCTGGCCGGATTGCGCACGCGGCTGTCACAGGGGAGTCGTACGCTGGGAAACACCCCGGCCCGTGAGACGTGTCGGGTCCTTCGCGTTGCCCCCTGGCAGCAGCCGGCTGTCAGACCTCGCCCTCGTTACCCGGACGGAAGCCCTTCATGAGCCTGCACGGCCTGCTGGATGTCGTCGTACGTGACCCGGCACTCTCCGAAGCGGTGAAGGCCGCCGCCGACGGTCACCGGATGCATGTCGACCTCGTCGGCCCGTCCGCCGCCCGGCCCTTCGCCGTGGCCGCGCTGGCCCGTGAGACCGGGCGCACCGTGCTCGCCGTCACCGCGACCGGCCGGGAGGCCGAGGACCTCGCGGCCGCGCTGCGCACCCTGCTGCCGCCGGACACGGTCGCCGAGTTCCCGTCCTGGGAGACCCTGCCGCACGAGCGGCTCTCGCCCCGCTCCGACACCGTGGGCCGCCGCCTCGCCGTGCTGCGGCGCCTGGCGCACCCGCGGAAGGACGACCCGGAGACCGGTCCGGTCAACGTGGTCGTCGCACCGGTTCGTTCCGTGCTCCAGCCGCAGGTCAAGGGGCTGGGCGACCTGGAACCCGTAGCGCTGCGCATCGGGCAGAGCGCCGACCTCGGCAAGACGGTCCAGGCGCTGGCGGCAGCCGCGTACTCCCGGGTCGAACTGGTCGAGAAGCGCGGCGAGTTCGCCGTGCGCGGCGGCATCCTGGACGTCTTCCCGCCGACCGAGGAGCACCCCCTTCGGGTGGAGTTCTGGGGCGACGACGTCGAGGAGATCCGCTACTTCAAGATCGCCGACCAGCGGTCGCTGGAGATCGCCGAGCACGGGCTGTGGGCACCGCCCTGCCGTGAGCTGCTGCTGACCGACGAGGTGCGCGAGCGGGCCGCCGCGCTCGCCGAGCTCCACCCGGAGCTGGGCGAACTGCTCGGCAAGATCGCCGAGGGGATCGCGGTGGAGGGCATGGAGTCCCTCGCCCCGGTCCTCGTCGACGACATGGAACTGCTGCTGGACGTGCTGCCGAAGGGCTCGATGGCGCTGGTCTGCGACCCTGAGCGGGTCCGTACCAGGGCGGCGGACCTGGTCGCCACCAGCCAGGAGTTCCTCCAGGCGTCCTGGGCGGCGACCGCGGGCGGCGGCGAGGCCCCGATCGATGTCGGCGCGGCCTCCCTGTGGGGCATCGCGGACGTCCGGGACCGGGCCCGCGAGCTGGAGATGATGTGGTGGTCGGTCTCCCCGTTCGCCGCGGACGACGAGCTCGACGAGGACACCCTCAAACTCTCGATGCACGCTCCCGAGACGTACCGCGGCGACACCGCCCGCGCGCTGGCCGACACCAAGGGCTGGATCGCCGACGGCTGGCGCACGGTGTACGTCACCGAGGGCCAGGGGCTCGCCTCCCGTACCGTCGAGGTGCTGAGCGGCGAGGGCATCGCCGCCCGCCTCGACGCGGACCTGGCGGAGATCTCCCCGTCCCTCGTCCATGTCTCGTGCGGCGCGATCGACCAGGGCTTCGTCGACCCGGCGCTCAGGCTCGCCGTCCTGACCGAGACGGACCTGACGGGTCAGCGCACCGCGACCAAGGACCTGGGCCGGATGCCGGCCCGCCGCCGCAAGACGATCGACCCGCTGACGCTGGAGACCGGCGACTACATCGTCCACGAACAGCACGGTGTGGGCCGCTACATCGAGATGGTGCAGCGCACCGTGCAGGGCGCCACCCGCGAGTACCTCCTCGTCGAGTACGCCCCCGCCAAGCGCGGCCAGCCCGGCGACCGTCTGTACATCCCGACCGACCAGCTGGAACAGGTCACCAAGTACGTCGGCGGCGAGGCGCCCACCCTGCACCGGCTCGGCGGCGCCGACTGGACGAAGACCAAGGCGCGCGCGAAGAAGGCCGTCAAGGAGATCGCCGCCGACCTGATCAAGCTGTACTCGGCGCGGATGGCGGCCCCCGGCCATGTCTTCGGCCCCGACACCCCCTGGCAGCGCGAACTGGAGGACGCCTTCCCGTACGCGGAGACGCCCGACCAGCTCACCACCATCGCCGAGGTCAAGGAGGACATGGAGAAGTCCGTCCCGATGGACCGGCTGATCTGCGGCGACGTCGGCTACGGCAAGACGGAGATCGCGGTACGGGCGGCCTTCAAGGCGGTCCAGGACGGCAAGCAGGTCGCCGTCCTCGTCCCCACCACCCTCCTGGTCCAGCAGCACTACGGCACGTTCACCGAGCGCTACTCCCAATTCCCGGTCAACGTGAGGGCGCTGAGCCGCTTCCAGTCCGACTCCGAGTCCAAGTCGACTCTCGAAGGACTCCGCGAGGGCTCCGTCGACCTGGTCATCGGCACCCACCGCCTCTTCTCCTCCGAGACGAAGTTCAAGGACCTGGGCCTGGTCATCGTCGACGAGGAGCAGCGCTTCGGCGTCGAGCACAAGGAGCAGCTGAAGAAGCTCCGCGCCAACGTGGACGTCCTCACCATGTCCGCGACGCCCATCCCCCGTACGCTCGAAATGGCCGTGACGGGCATCCGCGAGATGTCGACGATCACCACGCCTCCCGAGGAGCGCCACCCGGTCCTCACCTTCGTCGGCCCGTACGAGGAGAAGCAGATCGGCGCGGCGATCCGCCGTGAACTGCTCCGTGAGGGCCAGGCGTTCTACATCCACAACCGCGTCGAGTCGATCGACCGGGCCGCCGCCCGCCTGCGCGAGATCGTCCCCGAGGCGCGGATCGCGACCGCACACGGCCAGATGTCCGAACAGTCCCTGGAGCAGGTGGTGGTGGACTTCTGGGAGAAGAAGTTCGACGTCCTGGTCTCCACGACGATCGTCGAGTCCGGCATCGACATCTCCAACGCCAACACCCTGATCGTGGAGCGCGGCGACAACTTCGGTCTCTCCCAGCTCCACCAGCTGCGCGGCCGCGTCGGCCGTGGCCGCGAGCGCGGCTACGCCTACTTCCTGTATCCGCCGGAGAAGCCCCTCACCGAGACGGCCCACGAGCGCCTGGCCACGATCGCCCAGCACACCGAGATGGGCGCGGGCATGTACGTGGCGATGAAGGACCTCGAAATCCGCGGCGCCGGAAACCTTCTGGGAGGCGAACAGTCCGGCCACATCGCGGGCGTCGGCTTCGACCTCTACGTACGCATGGTCGGCGAGGCGGTGGCCGACTACCGGGCCTCCCTCGAAGGCGGCGTCGAGGAGGAAGCGCCCCTGGAGGTCAAGATCGAGCTCCCGGTCGACGCCCACGTCCCCCACGACTACGCCCCCGGCGAGCGGCTGCGCCTCCAGGCGTACCGCGCCATCGCCTCCGCCAACACGGAGGACGACATCAGGGCCGTCCGCGAGGAACTCACCGACCGCTACGGCAAGCTCCCCGAACCGGTCGAGAACCTCCTCCTGGTCGCCGGCCTGCGCATGCTCTCCCGCGCCTGCGGCGTCGGCGAGATCGTGCTCCAGGGCCCGAACATCCGCTTCGCCCCGGTCGAGCTGCGCGAATCCCAGGAACTCCGCCTGAAGCGCCTCTACCCCAAAACGGTCATCAAACCGGCCGTCCACCAGATCCTGGTCCCCCGCCCCACCACCGGCAAGATCGGCGGCAAGCCGGTCGTCGGCCGTGAACTGCTGGCGTGGACGGGGGAGTTCCTCGCGACGATCCTGGGGTCGTGAGGAGGACGGGCGCGGCCTTGAACACCAGCCACACGGTCTTGCCGACGACGTGATCGTCGACCCCGAAGTCGTCGGCAAGATCGTTCACCAGGTGTAACCCGCGCCCCGAGCAGGCGCCGTCGTCAGGGCGCCGGACCACTGGCCGACCGGGCCCACTGTCACGAACCTCCAGCCGGACCAGCTCCTCGCTCCGGTGGAGGCCGACGCAGAACTCGCGCCCGGCGGCACGCCGTGCAGCAGCGCATTGGTGGCGAGCTCCGAGACGCACAGCTTTATGTCCTCGATCAGAGGGTGTAGCTCCCACTCGATGAGGACGCCGGTGACGAAGTCGCGTGAGGCACCAACGGAGGTGCGCCTGCGGGGGAAGTGTCGTTGCTGCGACAGGGACACAGTGGTTCACCGCCTTGCTCGCGGGCCGTAATGTGACGATGACTGTACTGCTATTCGCGAAAAGCGGCAAGGTTTACCCTGTGGAGTTGCGTCTGCCTCGCCTACCGTGTGGTGCGGCAGGCTGTTACGGGTGTCGGCTGCGGAGGAGAAGGACATGGGCGGCAGTGAATGGATCAGCACCTCGGTGCCGTACCTTGCGGCGTCTCCCGGAGCCCGAGGTGACATGTGGGCCGCAAAAGCCGCCGCAGAGGGGCGCAGGGGCAGCCAGCGCGTTGTTCAGGCGGGTGAGGTGAAGGCGCCCGGAGCGGTCGCCGAGCTGTTGGGAGTGCCCGCCGGACAGAACGTTGTCGCTCGTCGCAGAATCATGTATCTCGACGACGAGCCCTGCGAGTTGACAGACACGTACTACCCCGTGGACATCGCGCGTGGCACCGGCCTGGCCGGGACGGCCAAGATCCCGGGCGGGGCGATTCGGCTCCTGGCGGACCCGGGGCATGTCGGCGTCCGCGTACGCGAGGACGTGACCGCGCGGCCGGCGACCGGCCACGAACAGGAGCAACTGCGGCTGACGGCCGGGGAACCCGTCCTGCAACTGACCCGGCTCACGCTGGACGACGCCGACCGGCCCATTCAGGTCGACGTGCTGGCCATGCCGCCACGGCGTCAGAAGCTGCGATACGAGATCAGGATCGGATGACTGTGCCCAGACCCGAAGCGGATGCCGTCGACCGCCGTTCGCTGCATGAGCGGATCGCGGCCGACCTCAGGGACCAGATCATGGACGGCGACCTCGCCCCTGGCGCCAGCCTTCCGTCCACCGTGCACCTCAAGGATCGGTTCAACGCCTCGAACGCGACCGTGCAGAAGGCCCTGCAACTGCTCAAGGATGAACAGCTGGTGGTCGGCAGGGCCGGAGCCGCGGTGACGGTCCGCGAGCATCGGCAGCGGACCGTCCGCCCGGCCTCGTACATGGCCCCGGCGGCTTCGGGCGAGTCGTACCGCTGGCTGACGGAGACCGCGAAGAACGGCTCCCGCGCACACAGCACACTCCTTGAGGTTGCGGAGAGTACGCCGCCCGCGGACGTCGCCGAGGCGCTCCGACTCCCGAAGCCCGGCATCGCGCTCCTGCGACGACAACTCCTCATGATCGACGACGAACCGGCGGAACTGGTCGCGTCGTACTACCCACTGGAGATCGCCCGCGGCACGGCGATGACGGAACGCCGAAAGACCCCCGGCGGGACACCGACCCTGCTCGCGGAGCTGGGTCACCCACCCCGGCTCAGCGTGGACCGGGTCTCCGCGCGAGTGCCCACCCAGGACCAGTACCAGGCGCTGCGGCTGCCCGGTGGGCTGCCGGTTCTGCGGACGCTGCGTGTCGTCTACAGCGACGACGAGCGGCCCATCGAAGCGACGGTGATGGTCAAGGCGGGACATCTGTATGAGGTGCAGTACGAGTTCGCGACCGAGGGCGCCTGAGGCGAGATGGGCCGGCTGCGCTCGTCGGGCGCGCCGCGGAGGCGACCTCCGGTGGTGCTGGCCGTGGCGGCCGTGAGCCCGAGCAGGGGTCCTCCCGCGGGACCGGGCAGAAGGGCGGCGGACAGGGCGGCCGGGCGCGGCTGCGGGCATTGGAGAGTGCAATGCCCACGCGGTCTTTCACAACCACCGCCGCTGTGTTCCGATGGGCGGTATGGGCGGGCGGGGGCGCAAGGGTTACCGAGGAACCGGACCAGGAGCAATCACGCCGGATGGGTGTGCGGTCGAACTGTATGAACGGCTCCCTGTGGGCGACGAGCCTGACATTGTCGAACAGGCGGTCTCCGCCCGGGCTCGTATCCTCGAACTGGGATCCGGTGTGGGCAGGGTGACGCATCCGCTGGTGAAACGAGGTTTCACCGTGACGGCCGTCGATGAATCTCCCCAGATGCTGGAGCGGGTCCACGGCGCCCGGACCGTCTGCAGCCCGATCGAGGAGCTGGAGCTCGACGAGCGCTTCGATGTGGTGTTGCTGGGGTCGTTCCTTGTTCACGCCGGTGATCCGCAGGTGCGTCAGGGACTGCTGCGGACCTGTCGACGGCATGTCGCGGAGGACGGCTGCGTGCTGATCCAGCGAGAAAGCGAGGACAGGCACGAGAGCCTGCCGCGAGAGAGGGAGATTGCCGGCGGCCTCGTCCGGGTGGTGTCCTCCGATCCGGTCGGCCCTGGTGTGCGGTCTGTTCACGTCGAGTACGTCTTCTCGGACGCGCAGTGGACCCAGACGTTTCTGTCACGCCCCCTGACCACGGAGGCCTTCGAACTTGCTCTGGCCGAGGAAGGGCTCGCCGTCAATGCCTACCTGACTCCCGACCGCACATGGGTACGGGCTCGGCCGGTCACCGGTCAGCTGTAGTGGGCAGGCCGGTACCAGGTCGGTGCGGGGGCTGATGGCCCAGCGGTCGCTTCGCGGAAATCGGTCCGCGAACGTTACGTTGCGTTCGGCGGAGGAGATCGGCGCATGCCGTTCAGCGGGAGGCGGTGCTCACTCGCGGGGGAGTGAGTCCAGGAGCTCACGCGCGGCCTCCAGGTCATTGTTGTCCGCCGTGTCGCCGAGGGCGAGGAGCCGGCGGAGGCAGGAGCGGGCCTCGTCGGTCTCTCCCAGTTCGATCAGGGCCTGACCCAGGTCCAGGAGCAGGCTGCCCTCCACGTCGGGAACGCCGATGCGCTGCATCTGGAGCAGACCGCTGCGAAAGTGGTCGGCTGCCTCGCGCCACCGCCCCAGAGCGGCGTAGTCGCGGCCGAGTCCGCTGATCGTCTTGGCGCGGCACCTGTCGGCGATGTGCCCGCGCACCGGGCAGTCGGGCGCGTCCAGGAAGGCGATGATGCGCTCGTGCAGGGGCAGGGCTTCCTCGGCACGGCCGAGTGCGCGCGGGAAGACCCGGTAGAAGGTCATGGCCTGGAGCCAGGCCTCGTGGTCGCCGGCGGCTTCGAACAGGTCGACGGCGGCGCGAACCTTGTCGAAGCCCTCCTGGCTCTCTCCGAGGTAATAGTGGGCCAGTGCCGCATAGTTCAGTGCCCAGGCCTGCTGGGAGGCGTTTTGGGCGCGGCGGGCGCACTCAAGCGCTTCGTCGGCTCGTTCGAGGGCCTCGCGGTAGCGTTGCCCGCAGTCGGCCAGGGTCCAGGAGTAGTGGTTGAGGTGGACGGCCTGCAGGTGCGGGTCGTCGAGTGCGGCGGCGGCCTCGCTGGACAGGCGGAAGACCTCGGGCCAGTGCCCCCAGAAGGCCCACAGGCCGACGAACCATTCCATGGCGGCGGCGGTCTCCACCACCCGGGTGTGCTCGCCCCGGGCGGCCGCGCTGCGCAGTGCGGCGAACCAGGCGGGGGCTTCGCTCTCGAGCCAGGCCCGGGCCTGCTCCGGGCTCTCCAGCGGGACGGGGTCCTGCCAGGACAGGGGCGGTGCGCCGTCCACCCAGTGGCCGGCGACGGCGGCGGTGTCCAGCAGCCAGGCGCGCAGCCGGTCCTCGGCCGCTTCCCGCTCGCCGGGCTCCTCCTCGCGCGACAGGCGGGTGCGCGCGAACAGCCGCAGCAGGTCGTGCAGCTGATACCGGCCGGTGAAGGAGGCCTGCAGCAGTCCGGCCTCCGCCAGATCCTCCATCACGTCCTCGGCCTCGAAGACGTCGGTGCCGGTGAGGGCGGCGCCATAGGCGGCGGTCATGTCCGGACCCGGGACCAGGCTCAGCAGCCGCAGCATCCGGGCGGCCGGGGGAGTCAGCTGGCGGTAGGAGAGCTCGAACGCCGCCTCCACCCGCACGTCACCCGCGGCCAGGGCGCCCAGCCGGCGTTCCTCGTCGGTCAGGCGGCGGACCAGGTGCTCCACGCTCCACCCCGACCGGACCGTCAGCCAGTTCCCCGCCACCCGCAAGGCCAACGGCAGGCGTCCGCACAGCTCCGCCACCCGCGCCACGGCCTCGGTTTCCGCCTCGGCCCGTTCCTTGCCCAGGATTCGGCTCAGCAGCTCGACGGCTTCAGCCTGCGCCATCTCCGACAGCGCCAGGCGGTCGACGTTCTCCAGCCCGGTCAACGGCCGCCGGCTGGTGACCAGCACCAGACTCCGCCCGCCCGGGGGCAGCAGCGCACGGACCTGCCCCTCGTCGCGGGCGTTGTCCAACACCACCAGGCACCGGCGCTCACCCAGCAGAGCCCGCAGCAATCCCGCACGGCCCTGCGCATCCTCCTGCGCCAGCCGGCGGTCCGGCACCCCCAGGGCCTTCAGCAGCTTCAGCAGCGCCTCACCCGGGTCCACAGCGCCTTCCACCCCGTGCAGGTCCACCACAAAACGCCCGTCAGGGAATTCCCCCGCCAGATCCGCCGCCGCCTTCAGCGCCAGCGTCGTCTTCCCGCACCCCGGAGGACCCGAGACGACCGACACCGACACCCCCACACCGGTACGTGACCGGTCCGCGGCCTCCCGCAACCGCGCCAGCTCACGATCGCGCCCCGTGAAGTCCCCCACGGACCGCGGCGGCACAGACGCCCCCGCCACCGCTGCCGCACCCGTTTGACGCCCCACCCGGGCAGCCGCGAGCAGAGCCTCCCGCTCCGCATCCGCCAGCCCCAGCCCCTCCGCCAGCGCCACGACCGTGCGCCGCTGCGGAACCCGGCTGCGCCCCCGCTCTATATTGCCGATCGCCCGGGCACTCACACCCGACGTCTCGGCCAACTCCTCCATCGTCAAACTGGCCTGCCGCCGCAGACCACGCAGCACAACCCCGAACGGCTTCTCCCCGGACACAACCCCAACCTCCTTCTCCACCCCGACGCTGCTGTGGACGGTCGGCCAGGCACCGAACTGCCGAGGCGTCGCCCGCCCCGTCGTGAACCTCGCAGTCGGGGAGGGGAGTGGTCACCGTAACCCTCCAGCGGTGGATCCGTGGTGGCTCCGGCGGCCGGTGCGCGTGTGATCCGGGCCGCATCCGGCCCGCGCTGTAGCCATGAGCATGCCTCGCGGGTAAAGGCCTCCGTAGGATTCCCGGGTCCAGCTCTCCCCCCGTCAGGACGGCGTCGAGTGATATCTCCCCGTACGTATCGAGTGATGCTGCCCGCCCTCGGCGTGGCTGCGGTGCTGGCCGTGGCCGGCTGTGAGCCCGGACAGGGGTCCTCCTCCGGGGCCGGGCAGAAGGGCGGCGGGGCCGGAGGCGGCGGACAGGCCGTTGCCGGATTCGGGGCCAGTCCGCTCGACAATGCCGACGGTACGAAGCCGGGGCTCGCGCCGCTCACCTCCGAGGCGGACAGGGCGGCCGGGCGGAAGGTCATCGAGAAGGTGGCGACCAAGGGGCGCGGTCCCAGGACCGGGTACGCGCGGGACGAGTTCGGCTACGCGTGGAAGGACTCGATCGACGGGATACCGCTCGCGAGGAACGGCTGCGACACCCGCATTATCTCCATGCTTCGCGCCGTGATGAGACTGTTCTCGCAGCGTATGCAGGGTGTGGTCGGCTGTGCGTAGTGAGAGGTACGTGAGTCACAGGACGCTGTCTGCTCGCGGGAAGAGGGCCGTCCTTACGATCGCCGTTGCCGCCGCACTCGTTGCGGGCTGTGATGGCCTGGAGCCGGGCGGCAGCTCTGCGGGGTCCGGACCATACGCCGCTGCCGGGCGGGCGGCGAGCCCGCTGACGAATCCGGACGGAACGAAGCCGGGGCTCGGCGCGCTCACGTCGGAGGCGGACAAGGCCAACGCGCGCAAGCTCGTCGACGAACTCACAGCCAAGGGGCGTGGGCCGAAGACGGGCTACGAACGGGACAAGTTCGGCTATGCGTGGATGGACACGGCGGACGGGGTGCCGCTGGCGCGGAACGGTTGTGACACGCGGAACGACTTGCTGAAACTCCATGGACGGGACGTGCAGTTCCGTACAGGTTCCGACTGCGTGGTCGTGTCGATGGACCTGCACGACCCGTACACCGGCAAGGACATTGCCTGGACGAAGGCGAAGGCCGCCGAGGTGCAGATCGACCATGTGGTGCCGCTGTCGTACGCCTGGCAGTTGGGGGCTGCCCGGTGGGACAAGGAGAAGCGGCAGAGACTGGCCAACGACGTACTGAATCTTCTGCCGGTCTCGGGCTCCGCGAACTCCGCCAAGCGCGATTCCGGTCCGGCGTCCTGGCTGCCGCCGAACAAGGAGATCCGCTGCTCGTACGCGGTGCGGTTCGCGCAGGTGTCCCTGAAGTACGGCCTGCCGGTGACGGCCGCGGACAAGCGGACCATGCTGGAGCAGTGCGGCGGGTGAATCCGCGGACGGAACCCGCCCCGGGTGGGGCGGGTTCCGTCGTTCTGTCGTCCGCTTCGGGTTCTTCGGGTTGTTCGGGCGCTTCAGGTCTTTGGCCTGCTTGCTGTGAACGGCTTGTCGAAGGCGGAGAACTCGACCGTTACGGAGCCGGTGTCACGTCCTGTTCCGCCCTGCGGGAAGTGCAGGTTCAGCAGGTAGGGCCTGCCGTCCGTCGCGACGTTCGCCGCCCACTTCCCGCCGTCCGCCCTGCCGGTGACGGTCAGGACGCGCGCGCCGGAGTCGAGTGTCGCCGTCTCTTTCTTGCGGGCCGTTCCGCTCTTCGGCGCGAGGAGGCCGAGGAACGTCTCCCGGTCGCAGTAGCGCAGGGCCAGCTTCGTGTGCCGGTCCCCGGCGGGCGGCTTCACCCAGCGGCCCGCGAGTTTCCCGACGTCGGCGGCGGAGGCCGACCGCAGCATCGCGGCGTCGGACTGGGTGTAGACCGTGCCGCCCGTCCGCACCAGTTGCATGGTGTCCGCCGCGCCGATCGACAGCGTGACCGTGCACTCACCCCTGATGTCCGTGGCGACGTACGCCTCGACCGGGCCCTCGGGGGAGTCCGTCTTCACCGTCATGCGTACCGACTTGGCGCCCCGGGTCGCCGCGAGGGCCTTGTTGACTACCTCGGGGCCGGTCAGCCGTGCGTAGGGCGCGGTGTTTTGCGCATCGTCGAAGAGCGTGTCACAGGCCGCCGTGAGACCGAGGGCGGTCACGGTGCAGAGGGCGGCTGCCGCGGTGCGGGCGAGTGGATGCATGGTGGTCGGCTCCGGTCGAGGGGGAAGGTCAGAGCTTCAGGTCCCACTGGGTGGCGTCGTACGTAAACCCGGGGTTGACCTCGACGGTCAGGTTCTTGGTGTCCGCGGGGGCGTCGAAGGCGAACTGGACCGTGACCTTCTTGCCCGGCAGCACCGTGCCGCTGAAGCCCTGGCCGACCTTGCCGTCGAAGATCTGCTCGGCGTCCACACCGTCCTGGCCGGCGCGCGCCGTGACGTTCGCGAGTGCGGAGTCGTACTTCTCCTTGCCCGCGTTCTCGATGACGACGGCGATCCGGTAGGCCTTGTTTCCCTTGGTGTGCCCGGCGGCGTACGCGTCCGGGGTGTACGAGGTGGCGTCGCCGACCGTGACCGTCAGATCGTCGTCGTACACGGCCGAGTCACCGGCCTCCAGCGCCTTGCCGGTGCTCTTCTCCTTGTCCGCGCCGTCGTCCTTCGTGTCGCCCTTGGCGCCGTCCTTGGCGGAACCGTCGCCGCCGGGCTCCGGCTTCGCGGAGGCCGTGGTGTCCGACACCGCCTTGTTGAGGTCGTTCACCGCGTCGTCCACGGCCTTGAACGTGATCACCGCGCCCACCACCGCGAGGATCAGCGAGACCAGGCCGAGGACCGCTCCGAAGGTCGTCACGCCCTTGTTGGTGGCCTCGCCGCGCTTCGCCCGGCCCCGACCGGCCAGGCCCAGGATCAGGGCGATGACGCCGAGGGTGCCCGCCAGCCAGAACAGGAACGGGATCAGTCCCGAGACGGCGCCGATGACACCCAGGACGAGAGCGGCGATGCCCAGTCCGTTACGGGCCGGGCGCGTGCCCGGCGCCTGGGCGGGGGCGTACGGCTGCTGAGGCTGCGGGGACTGCGGCGGCTGAGTGAACTGGGACATGGCTGTGCCCTCCGGCAAATGCAGAGATGAGTGGTGGTGAGCGGTTCCGTGCATCGCTCTCGTGCAGCGACAGGTCAATAAGACCAGAGCCTGTGAACCGAGTCAACACTGTTAACGCCGGAGAGGTTGATGCACGCTGTGAATCGGTGTCGCGCGAACGGGATCGGTATGCTCGCCGACACCGCACAAAGGCGAGCGCCAGGACCAGGGAGACAGTCAGTGCCGGAGAACTCGACAGAGGTGACCGCGGCCGGGATCGCCCGGCTCGCGGGAGTGGGGCGCGCCGCCGTCAGTAACTGGCGCCGCCGTCACGCCGACTTCCCCAAGCCCGTCGGCGGCACCGAGACGAGCCCGTCCTTCGCACTGCCCGAGGTCGAGCAGTGGCTGCGCGACCAGGGGAAACTCGCCGAGGTTCCGCTCCGCGAGCGGGTCTGGCAGCAGCTCGCGGGGCACCCGGCCGGTGCGGTCCCCGCGCTGGTCCACACGGGCTGCGCGCTGCTGCTCCTGCGGAACAGCCCCACCGCCTGGCAGGAGATCACCCCCGTGTCGGACGAGGCGATGGCCGGTGTGCTGTCCCTCGTCCTCAACGACGTGCTCACCGTCCGCTTCGGACCGGCCGTGGAGGCCGGGCGGGCTGTCCGCACCCCCAGCCGTGCGGAACTGCTGCCGTCCATCCCGCTGCTCCGCGGCGCCGCAGAGCTCGCCGCCGGGGCCGGGGTCCGGCAGACCTTCGAGTTCCTGCTCGGCCGCCAGCTGGACGCCAACCCGCGCCAGTACACACTCACCCCGCCCGGACTCGCCGAACTGATGGCCGCCCTGGTGGAGACCGGAAAGCGGCCCGCCCGCACGGTCCTCGACCCCGCCGCGGGCACCGGAGCCCTGCTGAGCGCCGTCGGCCGCCCGGCCGCCCTGTACGCGCAGGAGGCCGACCCCGACCTCGCCGCTCTCACCGCACTGAGGCTCGCCCTGCACACCGGCACCGACAACAGCTGCGCCCTCGCGGTGCGGACCGGCGACACCCTGCGCGCCGATGCCTTCCCGCAGCTCGCCGTCGACGCCGTGCTCTGCCACCCGCCGTTCAACGAACGCAACTGGGGCCACGACGAGCTCGCCTACGACCCGCGCTGGGAGTACGGCTTCCCGGCCCGCACCGAGTCCGAACTCGCCTGGGTACAGCACGCCCTGGCCCATCTGCGCGAGGGCGGCACCGCCGTACTCCTGATGCCCCCGGCCGCCGCGTCGCGTCGTTCCGGCCGCCGGATCCGCGCCGACCTGCTCCGCCGCGGCGCCCTGCGCGCCGTCATCGCGCTCCCCGCCGGTGCCGCACCCCCGTACGGCATCCCGCTCCACCTCTGGGTGCTGCGCGGGCCGGGCAGCGGCCTGCACCCCTCGCCCGAGCTGCTGCTCGTCGACACCGCCGAGCCCTCCGAATCCCCTTCGGCGGGCCCGGCCGCCACCGTCCCGTCCGGCGGGCGCGACCGGCTCGACTGGCAGGCCGTGCGCAGCGCCGTGCTCGGAGCCTGGCAGTCGTTCCAGGGCGAGGGAGAGGGCGAGCACGGGGGAGCGGGAGAGAGCGGGGGCGAGGACGCGGGCAGATCCGCCCGCCCTGGCGTCAGCCGAGCCGTCCCCGTCATCGAACTCCTCGACGACGACGTGGACCTGGCCCCCGCCCGCCATCTGCCGCCCCCGGCAGCCGGGGGCGGACCGGCCGAACTGGTCCGCGTACGGGAACGGCTCACCGAGACGCTCGGCCTCACCGGCACCCTCACCCCGCCGGCCGTGACCCTCTCCGACCCGGCCCACTGGCCCCTCACCACCGTCGGCGAACTCGCCCGCGCCGGCGCACTCCAGCTCCGCACCGGCGGCTCCGGTACCGGTACCGGCTCCGTCCCTGCCCAGGCCCCCGTCCCCGTCCTCACGGAACACGACGTCCTCGGCTCCACCGCCCCTTCGGGAAGCCTCCCCGTCGACGGACCCCCCGAGGAGCCGGTCCTCGTCGAGACGGGCGATGTCGTCGTCCCCGTGCTCGGCGGTGGCTCCGTCGCCCGCGTCATCGACGAGGCCACCGCGGGAGCCGCGCTGGGCCGCAACCTCCAGCTGCTGCGCCCCGATCCGGCCGCCCTCGACCCCTGGTTCCTCGCCGGTTTCCTGCGCGGCACCGCCAACAACCGTCAGGCCAGCAGCTACGCCTCCACCGCCACCCGACTGGATGCCCGCCGCCTCCAACTGCCCCGGCTCCCGCTCGCGGAGCAGCAGAGGTACGGGGAACGGTTCCGCTCCCTCGCCGAGTTCGAGGACGCGCTCCGGCTGGCCGGCCGGCTCGGCGGGCAGCTGGTCCAGGGGATGTACGACGGACTGACGGACGGCACGGTCACGCCCGGGTGAGCCGAAGCGAGCCGAAGCACAACGGTTCTGCACAACCCGGGGCCTGTTGTCGGTGTCGCCCCTTACGCTCGGGTCTGCGTGCACGCAGCGTGTGCGTGGACGTTCAACGACCAGGTCTCCAGGAGCAGCCATGTCCGCCCCGGGTCATCCGCCGACGCCTTCGCGCCGGGTTCCGAGCAGGGCCTGGATCGTCTCGATGCGGGTGCTGTTCGTCGCGCTCTCGGTGTGCTCGCTCGGACTGCTGCTGTGGAGTCCGCTGCTCCGGCTCGCGATCGTCCGCCGCCGGACGTCCGACTGGTGGCTGACCGGCGCCGGTTTCGTGTTCGTCTGTGTGCTCCTGCCGATCCTCGGCAGGGACGGCAGCGACGACCCCACCGGCATCGACAACGTCCTCATACCGCTGCTGTTGCTGGCGATGGTGGGCGCCCCCGCGTACTACCTGGTCGCGGACATCCGCCACTACGAACAGCTCACGAAGCGCAACCTCATGGGCGGGTTCCAACCCCCGGCGCCGGGATACGGATACGCACCCACGGCGCCGATGTACGGTCCCGCACCCATGCCCGTACCGGCGCCCGCACCCATGCCCGTACCGGCGCCCGCACCCATGCCCGTACAGCCGCCCGCCGTGCCGCCGCAGCAGTACCAGCAGCCCCGACCGCAGCTCCGTTCCCAGCCCCAGCGCATAGACCAGGTCCGTGCCGAGCTCGATGAGTTGAGTGACTACCTCCGTAAGGAGGAGGGGCGGTGAGCGGACGCCTCATCGGCGGGCGGTACGAGCTGGCGACCATACTCGGCCAGGGCGGCATGGGCCAGGTCTGGACGGCCTACGACCAGCGCCTGGACCGCCGGGTCGCGGTGAAGCTGCTCCGCCCCGACCGGGTCACCGGCCCCATCGGCAGCGAGGCCGCGGGCGAGCTGCGCCGCCGCTTCGTCCGCGAGTGCCGGGTCACCGCCCAGGTCGACCACCCGGGCCTGGTCACCGTCCATGACGCGGGCAGCGACGGCGACGACCTGTTCCTCGTCATGCAGTACGTCGAGGGCGCCGACCTCGCCGACCATCTCGCCGAGCACGACCCGTACCCCTGGCAGTGGTCCGTCGCGGTCGCCGCCCAGCTCTGTGCCGTCCTCTGCGCCGTGCACGCGGGGCCGATCGTCCACCGCGACCTCAAGCCCCGCAATGTGATGGTGCGTCCGGACGGCACCGTCACCGTCCTCGACCTGGGCGTCGCCTCGGTCCTGGACACCGACACCACCCGTCTCACCCATACCGGTTCACCGATAGGCTCCCCGGCCTACATGGCCCCCGAGCAGGCGATGGGCGGCGCCGTCGGCCCGTACACCGATCTGTATGCGCTCGGTGTGCTCCTCCACGAACTGCTCAGCGGGGATGTGCCGTTCGCCGGATCCACCGCCCTCGGCGTGCTCCACCGCCACCTCTACGAGCCGCCGCTCCCGGTCCGCCGGATCAGGCCCGACATCCCCGAGCCGCTCGAAGCGCTGGTGCTGCGGCTGCTGGCCAAGGATCCGCAGCACCGCCCGTCCGGCGCCCAGGAGGTCTACGAACACCTCGCCCCGCTGCTCCCCACCCGGGGCGCCGGGCTCCCGACGGGACCGCTCGACCCGACCCGCCCCTTCCTGCGCCCGCACGCCCCCTGGCCCGACCGCACCGCCGCCGCCACTACGCCCCCGCTCCCGGCCCCGCCCGCTGCACCGGCGGCCGCCCGGCCCGATGTCGCCGCCGCCGTCGACGACGTCAAGAAGCTGCTCGGCGAGGGCCGCATCACCCAGGCCGTGGACATCCTCGGCTCCATCCTCCCGGTCGCGGCCCAGCAGCACGGCGAGGACTCCGCCGTGGTCCGCATCCTGCGCAAGCAGTACGCGGCGACGCTGATGGACGACGGCCAGTACCGCCGCGCCCTGCCCGAACTGCGCCGCCTCGCCGACGACCGCGCGGCGGAGGCCGGCCCGGCCGACGCCCAGACCCTCCAGTTCCGCTACGACGCGGCCCAGTGCCTGGAACAGCTCGGCGAACCGGCCGCCGCGCTCGCGGAGTACCGCGCGGTCCTCCCGTACTACGAGAACCACCGTGCCACGGGCGGCGACCCGGCCCGCTCCTTCGAGATCCGCAACCGCATCGGGCACCTCCTGCTCGCGGTCGGCGACCACATGGCGGCGCGCGTACAGCTCCAGGGGCTGCTGTACGACACCGAGCGGGCGTACGGACCGCACCATCCGCTGCCGGTGGAGCTGCGCCGCCGCCTCGACCGCCAGATGGAGGTGCGCGGCGGCTGACCCGCGGTCACGGCGAGGTGGGCGCCGCCAAGTAGTGGACGCGCCAAGCTTCCGCAATGGATTGCCACGGAGATCGCCGCCGGGGGTGAAGACCGGCCGCGGCGTGAGACCGTGATCTGCCGCCGGGTGGCTGACCACTCGCCCGTCCCGTCGGCCTCTCACTTCTCCCGAGCTTTTTTCGAGCACTGCTGAGGTCTCTGTGCCTTCTCACCGAATATCCAAGAAGCGCCGCCGCATCTCCATGGCCGTCGCAGGCGTCGCCGTTCTCGCCGGTGGCGCGTTCGCCGCCGAGGCCGCCACCGCCACCACGGTCTCCAGGCCCGCGCCGAAGATCTACACCGGGCATGTCTTCGACACCTGCACCGCACCGTCGCTGACCACCATGAAGGGCTGGTACAGCTCCTCCGTCTACCACGGCGCCGCCGTGTACGTCGGTGGGAAGAACCGCGGCTGCGCCCAGCCCAACCTGACCGCCTCCTGGGTGAAGTCCGTCAGCGCCACCGGATGGAAGCTGGTCCCGCTGTACGTCGGCGCGCAGCCGCCGTGCCAGACGAGCGCCAACCCCGAGAAGATGACCGCCACCAACGCCACCTCACTGGCCGTCACCGACGCCAACGACGCCGTGGCGAAGGAGGCGGCCCTGGGGATGAAGCCCGGCAGCCCGGTCTACCTCGACATGGAGTACTTCGACCCGAAGAACACCTCCTGTGTGAACACCGTCCTCGCCTACATCCGGTCGTTCGACAAGACGGTCAAGGCCAAGGGGTACTGGTCCGGCTTCTACGGCTTCAGCAACTCCAGCGCCGCCGTCGTCGCCAACGCCACGAACCGCACGGACCTGCCGGAGATCCTCTGGTACGCCCGTTACGACGACGTCTACTCCACCACCACGGGCTTCCCGTACGCCTCGACGCTGTACACCGGCCACCGCCGCGGCCACCAGTACGCCGTCAACAAGAAGGTGACGCACACCGGAGGCACGCTCACGATCGACCGGAACGCCTGGGACGCCCCGGTCGCGATCGTGGGCTAGTTCAGGAAGGCCGGGTCCCGCTCCCGACGCCGCTGCCGCGCCGCCCACACCCCCGCCACCAGCAGGGCGAGCGCCGCGCCCGCGCCCACCGCCGCACCCGCCCGCAGGCCCGGGGGCCGGAACGTGCAGTCGACGGACGTGCCGCGGGCGGGGACCGGGGTGGCGACCAGGCCCAGGTAGCTGTCGGCGGGGCGGCCCTGACAGGTCCAGCCGGCGATCCTGGGCGCGGCGATCACGGCCGTCCCGGTGGCGCCGGGCGGGAGTTCGGCCCGGATGCCGTCCGCGGTGACATGGACGGCGGTCGCGCCGGTGCGCTTCAGCCCGGCGACCGCCGAGGCCAGCCGCGCCCGGTCCAGGCAGCCGATCGCCTCGTGAGGCACGGTTCCTTCGCGTACGGAGGTCAGCCTGACCACCACCGGCGCACTCCCGCCCGCCGTCCCCAGGTGCTCCATCGCGGCGCGGCGGGCCGGGAGCCGCCCCTTGAGCTCGACCATCGGGCCCGTGCCGAGCCGCGCCGAGCCGAACAGGTCGGGCGTCCACAGATACGCCTCCGAGGCGGCCGGACAGCGGGCGGTCAGCGTGTACGTGCCGTGCCCCACCCGGTAGTCGTACGCGCCCCGGTCCGCCACCGCACCACCCCCGGCCGCGCGCAGCGCCGTAGTGGGCACCGTGTACACCGCCGAGCCCAGTAGCTCCTCCTGGTTGCGGAACGGCGAGCGGCCGTAGGGCACCGGCCCGCCCGGACGCCGTACCGTCACCAGCGGCGGCGCCTCCTCGCGGGTCACCGTCACCGGCCGGTCGTCCGGGGCGTTCCACTTCTGATACGGATCGCGCGGCCCGCGCACCCGTGCGCCGACCGAGAAGATCGCGTCCGTGACGGGGTTGTCGAGGCTCTGCACGGCCCGTCCGTTCGACGTCCATCCGCCGCCCAGCGCACGCAGCGTGCGGGTCAGCACGGCGGGTGTGTGGCTGCTGTAGTACGCGGCGCCCTGCCCGCCCACCAGCAGCGGGTCGTTGGCCGTGGTCTCCTCCAGGCCGGGGTCGGTGCGATAGTGCGGCCAGTCGTCGGCCCCCGCGACGGCGGCCGCCTGTGTCTGCTGCCGCTCCCCCAGGGGCGCGTAGTGGTCGAGCCGCCGCAGCTTCTGCCGGTCGGCGAACGCCGTGGTCGTGGCGGCCTGCCCGGCCTGTGCGCCGATCAGCAGCACGGCGGCCAGCACCGCGAACCTCCCGCCGCGGCCCGCCAGCAGCAGCGCCCCCACCGCCGCCACCAGACCGGCCGCGAACAGTGGATACGTCCACCGCGTGACCAGGCCGCTGAAGCCCGCCCCGGCCGCGATCAGCACCAGCACCGCGCCCCCGCCGAGCAGTGCCCGCCACCCCGGCCAGTCGTACGAGACCGTGATCCAGGCGGCGATCACCACCAGCCCGGCCAGTACGAACGTCTGCCGGTACGGGCTGCCGTTGGGCGTGGCGAACGCATGCCAGAGCAGATGCGTCGGCCCCCACTGCAACGACAGCGCGACCCCTGCCACCAGCCCCGCCCACGCCCACCGCTCGCGCCGCGGCACGGACCGCTGGAAGGCCAGAGCACAGGCCAGGAGCAGGGTGCCCGTGCCGAGGAAGAGCGCCGGGGTGAAGAAGCTGTACGTGTCGGGCAGCAGCCGGGCGAGCACATCGGGCCAGGCGGCCGGCGCGAACGTGCGGTCCCAGCCCGGGTAGGCGTGCTTCGTGCCCAGGTAGACGGGGATCAGCACGGGGGCGGAGAGGCCGATCCCGATTCCGACCGTGCAGACGGCCCGCACCAGTCCCCGGCCCACCGCCCGCCGGTCGTCCCGCTCGGTGAACAGCCGGACCGCGAGCACCAGAGCGGCCCCGAGCGTCGCCATGTAGGCCGTGTAGAAGTTGGCCGCCCACACCACCGCGACGATCAACGGCGCGGCGATCCGGTGCCGTCCCCTCCGGGCCCACTCACCGACCAGACAGAGCAGCGGCAGCGCGACCAGACCGTCCAGCCACATCGGGTTGTACGACGCCTCGATGACCGACCAGCCGCACAGCGCGTACGAACCGCCGAGAACCCCCGCCGCCCACCAGCGCCCGCCGCGCAGGGTCAGCAGCAACAGGGCCATGAGCGCCGCGGCGGACGCCATCTTCAAGGCCGTCACCACATAGACCGCGAGATCCATTCGGTCGCGCGGGAAGACCCCGACGAGCAGGGCGAACGGGCTGGTCAGATAGGTACCGAGATCCGGCAGGAAGCTTGTCCCGTACCCGGACGACCAGTTGAGCAGCACCCCGCCGTCGGCGTTCTTGTGCAGCAGGTCCCACAGCCGGGCGTGGAACGGGACGAACTGATTGCCCAGGTCGCTGACGCTCCGCGTGCGCGGCCCGAACGGAAAGCTGCGTGCCCAGGCGTCACCCGCGCAGACGGCGGCGACGGTGAGCAGCACGGCGAGCGAGCCCGCACGAAGGCGGGGACGGAAAGTCGGCATACGCAGAAATATGCCAGCCTCGAACGTATGAACCCGTCCCAAAATGGGTCAGTTCACTTGATGGGCGCCCATCGGTCGTATGAAGCATTGGATTCCGACATGTGGGCAGGCTGGTGTACATCCGTGCTGATCTCGCTGGTGGTGCCTTGTTTCAATGAGGAAGAGATCCTCGAACGCTTCCACGAACGCGTCACGAACGAAATGAGCAGGCTGGGACATGAATTCCAGCTGGTGTACGTCGACGACGGCAGCGCGGACCGGACCCTGGTGATCCTCCAGGATCTGGCAGCCGTCGATCCGCGGGCCCGCTATGTCTCCTTCAGCCGCAACTTCGGCAAGGAGGCCGCCATGCTGGCCGGTCTCCAGCACGCCGAGGGCGACGCCGTCGTCATCATGGACGCCGACCTCCAGCACCCGCCGGAGCTCGTGGGCCGCATGCTCCAGGAGCACGCGGACGGCTACGACCAGGTGATCGCACGCCGCACCCGCAAGGGCGACCGCGTCACCCGCACCATCAGCGCCCGCGCCTACTACTGGCTGATCAACCGCCTGGTGGACGTGGAACTGGTCGACGGCGTCGGAGACTTCAGGCTGCTGTCCCGCCGAACCGTCGACGCCGTACTGGAACTCACCGAGTACAACCGGTTCTCCAAGGGCCTTTTCGCATGGGTGGGATTCCGGACGGCGACCTTCAGTTACGAGAATGCCGTCCGCGAACAGGGCCGTTCCGCCTGGACCTTCGGAAAGCTTCTCAATTACGGTCTCGACGGACCTCTCTCCTTCAACAACAAACCGCTGCGCGCCGCGCTCTACCTGGGCATGCTGCTGCTTTCCGTCGCCTTCGCCTATGCCGCGTGGATCGTCGGCGTCGCACTGGTCGAAGGGGTCGACACGCCCGGCTATGTCACGCTGATCGTCGTGGTCACGGCCCTCGCCGGGGTACAGATGGTGATGGTCGGGGTGATCGGCGAGTACGTCGGCCGTATCTACTACGAGGTGAAGCGGCGCCCGCACTTCCTGGTGAAGGCCACGAACACCGAAGCGGCGCCGCAGCCGATACGCGAGCCCCGGGAGTTCGTACGCCGATGACGGTCACAGCGCAGATGGCCCGATTCGCCCTCGTCGGAGTCGTGAACACCGCCACGTACTACGGCTGCTACCTCGTCCTGCTGACCTGGCTGCCGTACATCGCCGCCCATGTGGTCGCCTTCGCGCTGAGCATGACCGGCTCCTTCTTCCTGAACTCGTACTTCACCTACCGGACCCGCCCCACCTGGCGGAAGTTCCTGCTCTTCCCGCTCACCAACGCCGCCAACTTCGTCATCACGACCGGCGGTGTCTATCTGCTGGTCGACCTCGCCGGGTTCAGCAGCCGGTACGCGCCGCTGGTGGCGGCCGCGGCGGCCATCCCGATCACGTTCGTCGTCTCGCGCACGATCATGCTGCGCCCGGACAGCGACGGCGACACGGCCCGGGCGGCCGAACGCGTGCTCTGATCACCGCCTCCGGCGCTCCCGGGCGGGCCCACATCCCCAACTCCTTCCGAATCGTTGGTCGAACCAGTGGCCCCAACCACATCCACTGCCTAACATCGATCACCGCAAGGCTTGTGCACTGATGCACAAACTCTCCCCGGGAGGTTCCTTTGCACCGCCGCCGTCGCACCGCGCTCACCGTCTCCGCCGCCCTGCTCGCCGGAGCACCGCTCCTGGCCGCCTGCGGCAACCAGGCCCACCCCGGCGCCGCGGCCCTCGTGGGCGGGGACCGCATCGAGGTGTCCACGCTCCAGGGCCAGGTGGCGGCGGTACGCGAGGCCCAGCGCGAATCGAAGGACGCCACCCAGCTCATCGACAAGTCCGGGCAGCTCAGCCGGGCCAAGCTGCACGGCATGATCTTCGACCGGGTCCTGGACCGGGCCGCGCAGGACGCGGGCGTGACCGTCAGCCGCAACGAGATCCAGCAGATGCGGAAGGCGGCGGCCGCCCAGTCCGGGGGAGAGGCGCAGCTGCGGACGGCGATGCTCCAGCAGAGCTGGGTCGCCCCCGCCCAGATCGACGCCGTCCTGCGCGAGCAGGTCCAGCTGACGAAGCTGGCCCAGGCACTCGGCGCCGACCTCCAGCAGCCCGAGGGCCAGAAGGCCGTCGGTGACGCGCTCAGCAAGGCGTCCAAGGCGCTGAGCATCGACGTCAACCCGCGCTACGGGGCGTGGGACGACAAGCAGACCCAGCTGGCCAACTACAAGGCCCCCTGGATCACCCAGGTCACCAAGCCCGCCACGACGGGCGCGGAGGCCGGGGCCTAGGAGGCCGCGGAAGCGGAAATCGGCGGCCCGGCCGACCGGGGTAGATTCGAACGGTGAACGCTGAAGACCCCGGCCGTATCGTCCTGCTCACCGCCAGCCACCGTGTCGCGCCCGGACTCCTGTCCTGGCCCGCATGGCAGACGCTGCACGCCGCCGACCGGGTGCTCTGCGCCGAGCAGGACCATCCGCAGCTGCCGTATCTGCGCGAGGCGGGCGTCACCGTCGAGCACGTGGCGCCCACCGCGCAGGAGCTCGTCGACGCCTGTGCGGGCGGCCGGAGCGTCGTCGTCCTCACCGGCGGCGAGGGCAACCAGCCGCTGACCGACGGGCTGGCCCGCCTTGCCGGATCGGGCCGGGTGCAGATGCCGAACCTGGAGCTGCTGCCCGGATCGTACGATCTGCCCGGCGCCCGGTTCCTCGATCTGGTCCAGGTCATGGACCGGATCCGGATCGAATGTCCCTGGACCTCGCAGAAGACCCACAAGGGCCTCGCCAAGTACGCCATCGAGGAGGCGTACGAACTCGTCGAGGCGATCGAGGACGGCGACCGCGACGAGCTGCGCGAGGAACTCGGGGACGTACTCCTCCAGGTCGTCTTCCACGCCAGGATCGCGGAGGAGGACGAGAACGGGCCGTTCTCCGTCGACGATGTCGCGGCCACCCTCGTCGAGAAGCTGATCCACCGCCATCCGCATGTCTTCGGCGACGAGAGCGCCGAGACCCCGCAGGACGTACACGCGCACTGGCTGCGCACCAAGGCCATCGAGAAGCAGCGCGACTCGGTCACCGACGGAGTCCCGCTCGGCCAGCCCGGGCTCGCGCTCGCGGCGAAACTGGCCGGCCGGGTCCGTACCGCAGGGCTCGATGTGGCGCTTCCGACGGGCGACGGCATCGGTTACGAGCTGCTCGCCCTCGCCGTACGCGCCGAACAGGACGGCATCGACCCCGAGGCCGCACTACGGGCCGCGGGCCGCGCCTACCGGGACGCCATCCGGGCGGCGGAGACCAACGGATAACGTCAGGGGGTGAACGACAGCCCCGCCGACGCCCCCGCCGACGCCCCTGAACTCTTCACGTGGGAGTTCGCCACCGATCCGTACCCGGCCTACGCCTGGCTGCGCGAGCACAGCCCCGTGCACCGGACCGTGCTGCCCAGCGGCGTCGAGGCCTGGCTCGTGACGCGGTACGCGGACGCCCGGCAGGCGCTCGCCGACACCCGGCTCTCCAAGAACCCGGCGCACCACGCCGAGCCGGCGCACGCCAAGGGGAAGACGGGTATCCCGGGCGAGCGCAAGGCGGAGTTGATGACGCATCTGCTGAACATCGACCCGCCCGACCACACCCGGCTGCGCCGCCTGGTCTCGAAGGCTTTCACCCCGCGCCGGGTCGCCGAGTTCGCGCCGCGCGTGCAGGAGCTGACGGACCGGCTCATCGACAACTTCATCGAGGAGGGAAGCGCGGACCTCATCCACGACTTCGCCTTCCCGCTGCCCATCTACGCGATCTGCGATCTGCTCGGCGTTCCGCGCGAGGACCAGGACGACTTCCGGGACTGGGCGGGCATGATGATCCGCCACGGCGGCGGCCCGCGTGGCGGGGTGGCCAGGTCGGTGAAGAAGATGCGCGGCTATCTCGCCGAGCTGATCCACCGCAAGCGGGAGAACCCCGGCGACGACCTGATCTCGGGGCTGATCCGGGCCAGCGACCACGGCGAGCACCTCACCGAGAACGAGGCCGCCGCGATGGCGTTCATCCTGCTCTTCGCAGGGTTCGAGACCACGGTCAACCTCATCGGCAACGGGATGTACGCCCTGCTGCGCGACCCGGCACAGCGCGAGCGGCTGCAGCGCTCGCTCGACGCGGGGGAGACGGGGCTGCTGGAGACCGGGATCGAGGAACTGCTGCGGTACGACGGGCCGGTGGAGCTGGCGACCTGGCGGTTCGCCACCGAGCCCATGACCCTCGGCGGACGGGGCATCGCGGCCGGCGACCCCGTACTGGTCGTGCTCGCCGCCGCCGACCGCGACCCGGAACGCTTCGAGGACCCCGACACGCTCGACCTCGCACGGAGTGACAATCAGCACCTCGGATACGGGCACGGCATCCACTACTGCCTGGGGGCACCGCTCGCCCGTCTGGAGGGGCAGACCGCGCTCGCCACGCTCCTGAGGCGCCTCCCGGACCTGCGGCTCGCGGCGGAACCTACCGATTTGCGCTGGCGGGGCGGGCTCATCATGCGCGGACTGCGCACGCTGCCCGTGGAGTTCGAGCCCCAGGCCGCCGCGACGCAAGGTGACACTCTGTCAACTCTGTGACTTTCACGTGATCTGCGCTGCATCGACTTGTGACACACGTTCGAGTCCGGCTAGGTTCACCGTTCGACTCACCAGTCACTCTTCAGTCACACGGAAGGCATCTCCATGGGCTCCGCGAACGGCAGACACCGTCGCCCTCGTCAGGCACCCGCCATCGTCGTCGCCGCAGGCGTGACCGGATCGGCCATCGCCATCCCGCTGCTCGGCGCGGCCGGTGCGCACGCGGCCGAGGCCACGACCTGGGACCGGGTGGCCGAGTGCGAGAGCGGCGGCATGTGGAGCGCCGACCTCGGCAACGGCTTCTACGGCGGTCTGCAGTTCTCGCAGGAGACCTGGAAGGCTTACGGCGGCGATTCGTACGCCCCGCGTGCCGACCTCGCCAGCCGCTCGCAGCAGATAGCGGTGGCCGAGAAGGTCCTGGACGACCGGGGCCCGCAGGCCTGGCCCAGCTGTGCGGTCATCTCCGGCCTCGCGGAGGACGGGACGCTGCCGGGCGTCGACCCGGGGTCCGCGCCTTCCGCGGAGCCGACGCAGAGCGCGGACCCGGCTGACGGTGCGTCGTCGGACAGCGCATCGGACGGCAAGGACGGCTCCAAGAGCTCGAAGGGCTCCAAGGGCTCCAAGGGCTCGGGCGGTGCCGACACGTCGGCCGGTGAGACCGACGCGTCCGCGAAGTCCCCGGCCACCGAGTCGGCCACGCCGTCCTCCGAAGCGTCCGACTCCTCCGAATCATCCGACTCGTCCGACGGTGTGAGCGGCAAGCACCGCGGCGCGCCGGCCCCCGAGGGCAGTCAGGGCGCGAACGGCGGCACCGACCGCGAGTCGGGCCGCCACGCCTCCCGCAGCGACAGCGACGTGCGCGACGAGGGCGGTCCGGCCGCCGATGGTACGTACACCGTCCGCCCCGGCGACAACCTCTGGGCGATTGCTGATGCACAGAAGGTTCACGGCGGTTGGCCCGCGCTCTATGAGGCCAACAAGGCTGCCGTCGGCTCCGACCCGGACCTCATCCTCCCTGGCCAGAGCCTCGATCTCGACGTGAAGGCCGAGTGAGCGCGGTCTGATAATCAGCTGAAAGAGCCCCAAAAACTGGGGTAGTTCAGAGGCCTATGTCCGCTTATGCGTAAGTGAGACATGGGTCTCTTTGCGTCAACTGGCGTGTCGCACCTGGAGGGCCCTTCCGCGTCACCTCCCACCTGCGGAAACGATGGTTCCTCAGATGCAAGTAAGGGCAGATTGTCCGATGTGTCCATCTTTGAATGTAGGGGTTGCGTATGTTTACGGTCGGAACCGCTCGCACCGCGGGCCCCGTCGACCGTCACGCCGAATCCTGCCGTCGGTCGAAGGGAACAGACGCGTAAAGCGCCGTAGGCAGGAGCGGGGGACCCAGGTAAGCGCCGGGCCCGATCGTCGAAAGACGCATCAGGACCGGCTTGGGGTGAAGTCGCGTGCTAGGACGTGCGACCGGGCAACTCACTTGGCCCGAACCCGACAGCTCACCTCGTAGGCGTCGGTGAGGAGAAGTTCCATGCTGTTTTCCAGCAAGGGCAAGCACCGCCGCCCGTCCAAGGCCGTCCGTTTCGCCGCGCTCGCCGGTGTCGCCGGTACCACCGTGGCCCTGCCGCTGATGGGCGCGACCGGCGCCTCCGCCGCCTCCGTCGCCACCTGGGACGCCGTCGCCCAGTGCGAGTCCGGTGGCAACTGGTCCATCAACACCGGCAACGGCTACTACGGCGGCCTGCAGTTCTCGCAGTCCAGCTGGGCCGCCGCCGGCGGTACGCAGTACGCCCCCCGCGCCGACCTGGCCACCAAGGCCCAGCAGATCGCCACCGCCGAGCGGCTGCTCGACATGCAGGGCCCGGGCGCCTGGGGCTGTGCGGGTGCGGGCAACCTGACCAACGACGGTGTCGACCCGGGCGTCGACACCGGCTCCGGCGCCGCCGAGCAGGAGAGCGCCCCCGCCGCTCCGAAGCAGCAGGCCCAGCCGAAGAAGGCCGAGCGCACCGAGGCCCCCGTCGCCTCCCGCTCGGACCGCTCCGCCGCCCCGAAGGCCGAGTCGGAGAAGACCGTCACCACCCCGACCGGCGAGAAGGTCAAGAAGGGCGACGGCGAGTACAAGGTCGTCTCCGGCGACTCCCTGAGCAAGATCGCCGCCGACCACAAGGTCAAGGGCGGCTGGCAGCACCTGTTCGAGCTGAACAAGGACATCGTCAAGGACGCCGACCTGATCTACCCGGGTCAGCAGCTGCACCTGACGAAGTAGTCCGGGCTCTCTCCTCCCGAACCACCCCGACCCGGCGCGGAATCCCCCGTGCGCGCCGGGTCGGGGTTTCTTGCTGCTGTCTGTCCGGCAATGAGCGCTCTCGGGTCCTTTTTCGTCCCAGGGGGCGGGCGGTCGTCCGATGGAGCGGGCCGGGCCGGTTAGGCTCTTGTCGCAAGGCCAAAGTGACCCTGCACAACCAGTGTCATATCCCAGAAGGAGATGCCTCGTGCCGTCCATCGACGTCGTCGTAGCCCGGGAAATCCTCGACTCCCGCGGAAATCCCACGGTCGAGGTCGAGGTCGGCCTCGACGACGGCAGCACGGGCCGTGCTGCCGTGCCGTCCGGCGCCTCCACCGGTGCGTTCGAGGCCATTGAGCTTCGCGACGGTGACCCCAACCGTTACCAGGGCAAGGGCGTGGAGAAGGCCGTCCTCGCCGTCATCGAGCAGATCGGCCCGGAGCTCGTCGGCTACGACGCGACCGAGCAGCGGCTGATCGACCAGGCGATGTTCGACCTGGACGCCACCGAGAACAAGGGCTCGCTCGGCGCCAACGCCATCCTCGGTGTCTCGCTGGCCGTCGCGCACGCCGCCTCCGAGGCCTCGGACCTGCCGCTGTTCCGCTACCTCGGTGGCCCGAACGCGCACCTGCTGCCCGTCCCGATGATGAACATCCTCAACGGTGGGTCGCACGCCGACTCCAACGTGGACATCCAGGAGTTCATGATCGCCCCGATCGGCGCGGAGTCCTTCTCCGAGGCCCTGCGCTGGGGCGCCGAGGTCTACCACACGCTGAAGAAGGTCCTGAAGACCAAGGGCCTGTCGACCGGTCTCGGCGACGAGGGCGGCTTCGCGCCGAACCTGGAGTCGAACCGCGCCGCCCTCGACCTCATCCTGGAGGCCATCAAGGAGGCCGGCTACGCCCCGGGCAAGGACATCGCGCTCGCGCTCGACGTCGCCGCGTCCGAGTTCTACAAGGACGGCAAGTACGAGTTCGAGGGCAAGTCCCGCTCGGCCGCCGAGATGACCGAGTACTACGAGGAGCTCGTCTCCGCGTACCCGCTGGTCTCCATCGAGGACCCGCTGTACGAGGACGACTGGGCCGGCTGGAACGTCATCACCCAGAAGCTCGGCGCCAAGGTGCAGATCGTCGGCGACGACCTGTTCGTCACCAACCCGGAGCGCCTGGCCCGCGGCATCGAGGAGGGCTCCGCCAACGCCCTGCTCGTCAAGGTCAACCAGATCGGTTCGCTGACCGAGACCCTGGACGCCGTCGAGCTGGCCCAGCGCAACGGCTTCAAGTGCATGATGTCCCACCGCTCCGGTGAGACCGAGGACGTCACCATCGCCGACCTCGCCGTCGCGGTGAACTGCGGCCAGATCAAGACCGGTGCCCCGGCCCGCTCGGACCGCGTCGCCAAGTACAACCAGCTGCTGCGCATCGAGGAGATCCTCGACGACGCCGCGGTGTACGCCGGCCGCTCGGCGTTCCCCCGCTTCAAGGGCTGATCCGGCCAAGGGCCGATCCGACGGCCCGTCACGGGCCCGAAGGCCCCGGCCTCCGTCCGTCCCCGCACTCGGTCCCGTACCGTGTGCGGGGACGGACGTGCGTAATGGGGAGGCGGGGACATGGCCGCGAAGGACCGGGACCGGTTCTCCACCGCGACCCGGCTGCGGCTGCTCGGCGAGCAGACCGCCGCCCGCGTCTACCGGTCGCAGAACCGCCGTCAGGCCCGCCGCTCCCGCCTCACCGGCAGGGCGGCCTTCCTCGCCCTCGTCGTCTGCTCCCTGGTGGTCGCGCTCGCGTACCCGATGCGCCAGTACGTGTCGCAGCGTGAGGAGATCGCCGACCAGGAGCGCATGGCACGGGAGGCCCGGGCCCGCACCGAGGAACTGCGCGACGAGAAGGCGCGCCTCCAGGACGATGCGTACATCAGGCAGCTGGCCCGCAAGCATCTGCACTACCTTCTCCCCGGGGAGACCGGTTACACGGTGATCGACCCCGACGCGGTCAAGGAGCGCAACGGCGAGACGGACGAGTCCGGGCGGCCGTGGCACTCCAACCTCTGGGACGGCGTGGACAGCGCCGACCGCGACTGACCGACTTCATCCATCTGCAGAACCGCAGTTCGAGCAGCCCGATCAGAACCTAGGCAGGCATGGAAACCCCCCCTCCGCAGACCGAGTCCACCGCGCCCACCGAGGCGGACATCGCCGCGTTCCAGCAGCAGCTGGGCCGCCCGCCGCGCGGGCTGCGCGCGATCGCGCACCGCTGCCCGTGCGGCAACCCGGACGTGGTCGAGACACAGCCCCGGCTGGAGGACGGTACGCCGTTCCCGACGACGTACTACCTGACGTGCCCGCGAGCCGCGTCGGCCATCGGCACGCTGGAGGCGAACGGCGTCATGAAGGAGATGACCGAGCGTCTCGGTACGGACCCCGAGCTGGCCGCCGCGTACCGGGCGGCGCACGAGGACTACATCGCGCGGCGCGATGCCATCGAGGTGCTTGAGGGCTTTCCGAGTGCGGGGGGCATGCCGGACCGCGTGAAGTGCCTGCACGTACTGGTCGGGCACTCGCTGGCCGCGGGGCCCGGGGTGAACCCGCTCGGGGACGAGGCGATCGCGATGCTGCCGGAGTGGTGGCGCAAGGGGCCTTGCGTTTCGCCGTGCGGCGCGCCGGACGAGGGCTGACCGTCGCCACGGGGGCTCTGCCCCCGGCCCCCGCTCCTCGATCGCCGGAGGGGCTCCATCTGCTTGATTCGGGAGTACTTCATGAGCCGCGTGGCCGCCATCGACTGCGGTACCAACTCCATCCGTCTGCTCGTCGCCGACGCGGATCCGTCCAGCGGTGAGCTCGTCGAGCTCGATCGCCGGATGGAGATCGTCCGGCTCGGGCAGGGCGTCGACCGCACCGGGCGGCTCGCGCCCGAGGCGTTGGAGCGTACGTTCGCGGCCTGCCGTCAGTACGCGGAGGTGATCAAGGAGCACGGGGCGCAGAAGGTCCGCTTCGTCGCGACCTCCGCCTCCCGCGACGCGGAGAACAGGGACGAGTTCGTCCGCGGCGTGCTGGACATCCTGGGCGTCGAGCCCGAGGTGATCAGCGGCGACCAGGAGGCGGAGTTCTCGTTCACCGGCGCCACCAAGGAGCTCGCGGGCCGCAATCACCTCGCGAAGCCGTATCTCGTCGTGGACATCGGCGGCGGCTCCACCGAGTTCGTCGTCGGCGACGACCATGTGCGGGCCGCGCGCTCCGTGGACATCGGCTGCGTACGGATGACCGAGCGGCACCTCGTGCACGACGGTGTCGTGAGCGATCCCCCGACCCCGGGCCAGGTCACCGCGATCCGCGCCGACATCGAAGCCGCCCTCGATCTCGCCGAGGAGAGCGTCCCCCTCACCGGGGCCGCCACCCTCGTCGGCCTCGCCGGCACGGTCACCACCGTCGCCGCGATCGCCCTGGGACTCGACGCGTACGACTCCGAGGCGATCCACCACTCCCGTATCGCCCTCGGCCAGGTCCAGGAGATCACCGGACGGCTCCTGGCCTCCACCCACGCCGAGCGTGCCGCGATCGGCGCGATGCACCCGGGAAGGGTCGATGTGATCACCTCCGGGGCGCTGATCCTGCTCGCCGTGATGGAGCGGACCGGGGCCCGGGAGATCGTCGTCAGCGAGCACGACATCCTCGACGGAATCGGCTGGTCGATCGCGTAGCTCCGCCGGTGCGCGGGCGGGGCGCGACGGGCCTTTTGCAGGGTGCCGGAACGGTGCTCATGCGCTCTTTGGCCTGCACTTATGAGCCCGCGTGGGCCACCCGGGGGGTACTCCGCGGGACACGTCGCAACGAAGTTCGTGAACTTCTTCACAAGGAATTCGGCCCGGTGGAGGGCAGTTCTGGTCCGTATGGCCATCCGGGGCCGCTCGCGGGGTCGTTCCCTGTCGATACGGGACTGTTCCGGACGCGTTGCCGGAGTGTGAATCGGGACGGCGGCTCGCCCGGTTCTCCGGCTCAACGGCCAGCTCACAGGCGGTGAACAACGTTCGCAACCGCACCGTGGTTCCCCTGCGGTGTCATGACCTCGGTTACGCGGGCGGCGAAGTGTAGCAGAGGGTGGGTCAAACCTTGTGAAGGGGCTCACGAGCCCTCCCCGCGAGGGGGGTGGATACTCGATGGCATGAGCACCACGGAGCGTCCCAGGATCCTCGTAGTAGGCGGTGGGTACGTAGGCCTGTACGCAGCTCGGCGCATTCTGAAGAAGATGCGCTACGGCGAGGCGACCGTCACGGTCGTCGACCCCCGGTCGTACATGACCTACCAGCCCTTCCTCCCCGAAGCTGCCGCCGGCAGCATCTCGCCCCGGCATGTCGTCGTCCCGCTGCGACGCGTACTGCCGAAGGCCGAGGTGCTCACCGGCCGAGTCACGACCATCGATCAGGACCGCAAGGTCGCCACGGTCGCGCCGCTCGTCGGCGAGGCCTACGAGCTGCCCTTCGACTACCTGGTCATCGCGATGGGCGCGGTCTCCCGCACCTTCCCGATCCCCGGCCTCGCCGAGCAGGGCATCGGCATGAAGGGCATCGAGGAGGCCATCGGCCTGCGCAACCACGTCCTCGAGCAGCTGGACAAGGCCGACTCGACGACCGATGAGGACGTCCGGCGCAGGGCGCTGACGTTCGTCTTCGTGGGCGGCGGGTTCGCCGGTGCGGAGACCATCGGCGAGGTTGAGGACATGGCCCGCGACGCGGCGAAGTACTACACGAGCGTGAAGCGCGAGGACATGCGTTTCATCCTCGTCGACGCCGCCGACAAGATCCTTCCCGAGGTCGGCCCGAAGCTGGGCACCTGGGGCCGGGAGCACCTGGAGTCCCGTGGCGTCGAGGTCTTCCTCTCGACCTCCATGGACTCCTGCGTGGACGGTCACGTCGTGCTGAAGAACGGCCTGGAGGTCGACTCCAACACGATCGTGTGGACGGCCGGTGTGAAGCCGAACCCGGCGCTGGCCCGCTTCGGTCTGCCGCTCGGTCCGCGCGGTCACGTGGACACCTCCGAGAAGCTCCAGGTGCAGGGCACCGACTACATCTGGGCCGCGGGCGACAACGCCCAGGTTCCGGACCTGGTCGGCCGCAGGGCCGGCAACCCGAACGCCTGGTGCCCGCCGAACGCCCAGCACGCGCTGCGTCAGGCCAAGGTCCTCGGCGACAACGTCATCTCCGGCATGCGGGGCTTCCCGCAGAAGGAGTACAGCCACGCCAACAAGGGTGCCGTCGCCGGTCTGGGGCTGCACAAGGGCGTTGCGATGATCGTCATGGGCAAGATGAAGATCAAGCTCAAGGGCCGTCTCGCCTGGTACATGCACCGTGGCTACCACGGTCTGGCCATGCCGACCTGGAACCGTAAGATCCGGATCTTCGCCGACTGGACCCTTGCGATGTTCCTCAAGCGCGAGGTCGTCTCGCTCGGCGCCATGGAGACGCCGCGCGAGGAGTTCTACGAGGCCGCCAAGCCGGCCCCGGCACCGGCCGCCGTCAAGGCCGAGGGCGAGAAGGCGAAGGCCTCCTAGCCCGCCCGCGCAGTACGTGCACAACGCCCGAAGGGGCCGTCCGCCATCCGTGGTGCGGGCGGCCCTTTCGGTGTTTGCGGTTTCCGACGGACGGACCCGTGGGCGGCGTACCCGCGGGTATATGTGCCGTACAGGTATTTTGCCGTTCCATTGCGCCGTAGCGGGATGGCCCGTGCTTCGCAGACTGTTGAGGAGTACGTACCGCGTCGTGGCGCCGTGGGTGTCCGGCGTGGTTGCACGCATGGTTGGGCATGTTTGGGCACATTGGGAACACCATCACGGAGGTGTGCGCCATGGCAGACGCCGCATCGCGGCTGACCGATCTCGCCGAGGAGTTGCTGGGAGAAGGGCTGCCGGTCCGTATCCGGGCCTGGGACGGCAGCGAATCGGGACCGCCCGGTGCCCCCGTCCTGGTCATCCGGAGCCGCCGCGCGCTGCGCAGGCTGCTCTGGAAGCCGGGCGAACTGGGCCTGGCCCGCGCCTGGGTGGCGGGCGAGCTGGACATCGAAGGCGACCTGTACGAGGCCCTGGACCTGATGGCCTCGCTGATCTGGGACCGCGGCGCGGAGGCCAAGGACAGCGTCCACCCGGTCCGCGACCCGAAGGTGCGGGCCTTCGGCAAGGGGCTGCTGCAGCTCGCGGGCCCCTGGCCCCCGCCGCCCCCGCCGCCCGAGGAGGTACGCCGCCGCGCCGGCACCCTCCACACCAAGCGCCGCGACAAGGAGGCCATCAGCCACCACTACGACGTGGGCAATGACTTCTACGAACTGGTCCTCGGCCCGTCCATGGTCTACTCCTGCGCCTACTGGGAGGACGACGGAAACCTTGAGGACGCCCAGCGCGACAAGCTCGACCTGGTCTGCCGCAAGCTCGCGCTGAAGGAGGGCGACCGCCTCCTCGACGTCGGCTGCGGCTGGGGCTCCATGGCCATCCACGCGGCCCGTGAGTACGGCGTCAAGGTCACCGGAGTGACCCTCTCCGTCGAACAGGCCGCCTACGCCAGGAAGCGCATCGCGGAAGAGGGCCTGACCGACCGGATCGAGATCCGGGTCCAGGACTACCGGGACGTCAGGGACGGCCCGTACGACGCCATCTCGTCCATCGGCATGGCGGAACACGTCGGCTCGGTCCGCTTCCGCGAGTACGCCGACGCCCTCCACGCGCTCCTCAAGCCCGGCGGCAGGCTGCTCAACCACCAGATCGCCCGCCGCCCCGAGAAGGACGAGTCCGCGTACCACGTGGACGAGTTCATCGACTCCTACGTCTTCCCGGACGGCGAACTGGCCCCGGTGGGACGCACCGTGGCCACCCTCGAAGAAGCGGGTTTCGAGGCCCGTGACGTCGAGTCGATCCGTGAGCACTACGCGCTGACCCTGCGCGGCTGGGTCGCCAACCTGGAGAAGGGCTGGGACCGTGCGGTTCGGATGACCTCGCCCGGACGGGCCAGGGTCTGGCGCCTCTACATGGCCGCCTCCGCCCTCTCCTTCGAGCACAACAAGATCGGTGTCAACCAGATCCTGGTGGTGCGCCCGGCGGAGGGCGGGGCCTCCCGCATACCGCTGCGGGCCCGCGACTGGACGGCGTCGGCGAAGGGCTGACACCGGGACAGGGAGACTCCGGCACCGGAGGGAACACACCGAGGGCCGGTACCCGCAGTTCCGTACTGCGCGTACCGGCCCTCGGCCGCCTTGGTGCCGGCCGGCTGCTACTCGGTCTTGATCGCGTTCAGCATGTTCAGCCTCGCGGCGCTGCGGGCCGGCCACAGCGAGGCCAGGACGCCGACCAGTCCCGCGAGCACCAGGAAGATCCCGATCCGGTCCCAGGGCAGGACCAGTTCGTAGCCCGGGATCGACGCCCTGATGGTCTCGCCGATCGCCCAGCCGAGGAACGCGCCGAGGCCGATGCCGATCAGTGCGCCGAAGAGGGAGATGACCACGGCCTCCAGCCGGACCATCCGTTTCACCCTGCGCCGGTCGAGACCGATCGCGCGGAGCATGCCGATCTCCTGCTGCCGCTCGAAGACCGACATCGCGAGGGTGTTGACCACACCGAGGACGGCGATGAGGAGGGCCATCGCGAGCAGACCGTACAGGATGTTCAGCATCAGGTTGATCATTCCGCCGAACTGGTCGCGGATGTCCTGGTGGTCCATCACCGTGATGGCGGGGTTCTCACCGAGGGCGCTGATCAGGGCCTTCTCGTTCGCCGCGGTCTGACCGCCGTCCATCTTGACGAAGATCTGCGGGATGAACGGCTTGGCCTCGTGCGGGTTGACGACCTTGGTGCTGACGATGACGGGGGACACGAACTCGCTGTCCTTGTAGACCGCGCCGACCGTCAGGGTGCCCTGCTTCTTGTCGCCGAAGGTGACGGGGACGTCCGTGCCGACCTTCCAGCCCCTCTTCTCGGCCGTCTTCTCGGCGACGGCGATCCGTCCTTCGGCGAGCGAGCCGAGGCCGCCCTGCACGACGTCGATGTTCAGGACCTGCTCGATGGCGCCCGGGGTGACCGCCGACGCCGACACGAAGCCGTCCCTCCCGGCCTTGCCGCCCTTCCTGAGTTCGAGGTACACGGACTGCTGCGGCGAGACCGCGCTCACGCCGTCCGCCTTCTCCAGGGCGGTCAGCGCGGACTGGTCGAGGTCACCGCCGTTCGCCATCACGACCATGTAGTCGGCCTTGATGTTGTCCGTGGTCATCTTGTCGAGGGCCTGGCCGACCGTGACACCGAGCACCGACAGACCGGTCACCAGCGTCAGACCGATGGCGAGCGCGGAGGCCGTGGCGCCGGTGCGGCGCGGGTTGCGGACCGCGTTCTGCCCGGCCAGCTTGCCGGAGACCCCGAACGGGCCGGTGAGCAGCGGGCGGATGAGCGCGATGACGGGCCGCGAAAGCAGCGGGATCAGGACGATGATGCCGATCAGCGCGAAGAACGCGCCTGCCGCGATACGGAGGCGGCCGTCGTCGCCGCCCATTCCGGCGCCCCACACGATGGCGGCCGCGCCGAGCGCGGTGATGAACGCGCCGATGGAGTTCCGTACCACCAGCGACTTGGTGGTGGCGACCGCGTGGACGCTGCTCATCGCCGCCACCGGCGGGATCTTCGCGGCCCTGCGGCCCGGCAGCCAGGCGGCGAGCATCGTGATCAGCACGCCGACGGCGAGGGCGGCGATCACCGGCGTGGCGGTCAGGATCAGCGGTCCGGGCGGGACCTTCATGCCGAACGCGGCCATGCCCGAGCGCAGCCCGAGCGCCAGGCCGACGCCGATGACGAAGCCGATCGCCGAGGCGATCGCACCGACGACTGCGGCCTCGATGAGCACCGAGCGGGTGATCTGCTTGCGCGAGGCGCCGACGGCGCGCATCAGCGCGAGCTCCTTGGTGCGCTGGGCGACCAGCATCGAGAAGGTGTTGGAGATCAGGAAGATACCGACGAAGAGCGCGATGCCGGCGAAGCCCAGCAGCACCTGCTTGAGGGCGCCCAGGCCCGACTCGATGTCCTTCGCCTGCTCTTCGGCGATCGCCTGGCCGGTCTTGGCCCCGGCGGACTTCGGCAGCAGCGGTTCGATCGCGTCGAGGAGCTTCGTGTCGTCGGCGCCGGCGGCGGCGACGACGGTGACGTCCTGGTACCAGCCCTCCTTGAGGTACTGCTTCTGAGCGACGGCCGTGTCGAAGAGCACGAGGCTTCCGCCGGCCTTCACCTCGCCGTCGTCGGTGGTGAAGACGCCGCTGAGGGTGAACTCCTTGACGGGGCCGTTGCTGGCGACCCGGACCCGGTCGCCGACCTCGTACGCGCCCTTGGCGGCGGTGCCCTCGTCCAGCGCGATCTGGTCGGCCTTCAGCGGACCCGATCCGTCGGTGAAGGTGTAGGCGGGGTCCTTGCCGTCCTTGCCGGGGGCGAAGTTGGCGCCCTTGGGGCTGCCGAAGGTGCCGTCGATGAGCTTGCCGTCGGGGTCGGGAACCCCGGCAAAGCCTTCGACGCGGCCGTACGCGGCGGCGACGCCGTCCAGCGCGCGGATCTTGTCGAGGGTCTTCTGGGAGACGCCGGGGTCGGCCTCGGGGTCGCTCGGGTCGCCGTACGAGGTGACGGCCACTGCCACGTTGTCGTAGCTCTTGGCGGACTGGCTTCGGAAGGCGTTCGAGAGGGTGTCGGTGAAGACCAGGGTGCCGGAGACGAAGGCAACGCCGAGCATCACGGCGAGGACGGTCATCAGCAGCCTGGCCTTGTGCGCGAGCACATTGCGCAGGGCAGTACGGAACATGTCTGTCAGTCCTGGGATGGGGAGGGGGCCGGAAGAGGGCGCGGGGAAGGGCGGAATCAGCTGGTGCGGCCCTTGGCGTCGAACGCCTTCATCCGGTCGAGGACCCCGTCCGCGGTGGGGTGCATCATCTGGTCGACGATCCGGCCATCCGCGAGGAAGACGACCCGGTCCGCGTAGGAGGCCGCCGCCGGGTCGTGGGTCACCATGACGACGGTCTGTCCCAGCTCCCGTACGGAGTTGCGCAGGAAGCCCAGCACCTCGGCGCCGGAGCGTGAGTCGAGGTTTCCGGTCGGCTCGTCACCGAAGATGATCTCGGGCTGGGAGGCGAGGGCGCGGGCGACGGCGACGCGCTGCTGCTGGCCGCCGGAGAGCTGGGCGGGCCGGTGGCTGAGCCGATCGGCGAGCCCGATCATGTCGATGACCCGGTCCACCCACTGCTTGTCCGGCCTGCGGCCCGCGATGTCCATGGGGAGCGTGATGTTCTCCAGTGCCGTCAGGGTCGGCAGCAGGTTGAACGCCTGGAAGATGAAGCCGATCTTGTCCCGGCGGAGCTGGGTGAGCTGCTTGTCCTTGAGGGAGCCCAGCTCCGTCTCACCGATCCGTACCGAACCGCTGCTGAAGCTGTCGAGGCCGGCCACGCAGTGCATCAGCGTGGACTTGCCGGAGCCGGACGGGCCCATGATCGCGGTGAACTCGCCCCGCGGGAAGTCCACGGAGACCCGGTCCAGGGCCGTGACCCTGGTCTCGCCCTCTCCGTAGACCTTCGACAGATCCGTGGCGCGGGCAGCCACCGTGGTGACGCGGTGTGCGGTGGAAGTGGTCACGGGAAACTCCTGATTCGGGCTCCGGCCGAGGGCTCGTCCGGGGGGCGGGGTCGGTTGCTTTGGGAACCCCTCCATCGTCACCGCCGCAACCCCGCGGATCGTCAGCCCCCGTGCCCGTTCCAGGGGCCGTCTTGAGTCGCACCGAGGGGGCTTGTGCGTCCTCCTCGGGTATGACACCGACCCTGACGCGGGTACGACCCCGGCGGCCCGCACGGCGAGCCGTCCCGCGCGACCGGGAAGCGCCTCGGGTTCCTGTTCGATCGGCCGAGCGGGTGCGGCGACTTTACGTCAATCCGGATTGCCGCCCGCCGCGCCCGCTACCCCGCCCAGGCATGTGGCGATGCCCTCTCGCGAGTGCTGACGATCCCTCAAACGGTCAATAAAATAAGACAACATCGCGCCACTGATCCGCTGATCAGAGGAAGCCCCCGGATAGGGTCATGTGCCAACGCGGAGCCGCGCGCCAGGCCCGGATGGTGGAATGCAGACACGGCGAGCTTAAACCTCGCTGCCCCTCGGGGGCGTACCGGTTCGAGTCCGGTTCCGGGCACCACAGCGCGCACGACGGGACGCCGGCACGAGCCATCGCGTGGTCTTCCGGTGCCGCCGCCACGGCGCTCCTTCCCGCACCTGCCCCAGGGCATTCCGAATTGCTAATCTTAGGAATTCACGAGGTCCGCACGTTGGAGCGGACGCGCGAGGATGGCCCCATGGCGAAAAGTTCTGGGTGGACGCGATGCACGAGGCCGGTTCGATGAGCGCGCCCCTGTACCAGCTGAAGGCGGAGTTCTTCAAGACGCTCGGGCACCCCGTACGGATCAGGGTGCTGGAACTGCTCAGTGAGCGGGATCACGCGGTGTCCGAGATGCTGTCCGCGATCGGGGTCGAGCCCGCCCATCTCTCGCAGCAGCTGGCCGTGCTGCGGCGGGCCAACCTGGTCGTCGCACGCCGGGAGGGCTCGGGCGTGTACTACTCCCTGACCAATGCGCAGGTGGCGGAGCTCCTCCGGGTCGCCCGGACCATCCTGTCCGACGTCCTCGCAGGCCAGGCCGAACTCCTGGCCGATCTGCGTGCCACGGACAGGGAAAGCGGGGACAGGTCCTAGGCGACTTCCCCAAAGATCCTCCCCAAGCACTAGTCTGATTCTTTTGCCTACCCATTACTCTTATGGGAAGGCCACGCAGGGTGGCCATGGAGGAGTGAGATGAGGAGCAGCAACCCGGTCTTCTCGCGACGGGGCTTCAGCCGCGACAACGGTTACGCGGGCTTCAACGCGGCGCCGCAGGCCGGGGCCACCGCAGCGGGCGCCAACCCGTACGCGCAGGGCACCGCCGCGAACCCGTACGCCACCAACCCCTACGCCCAGCCGGACACCCAGTACGGCGTCCCGCAGGCACCGGCGCGTTCCGGTGCGATGACGATCGACGATGTCGTCACGCGCACCGCGATCACACTGGGCACCGTGGTGCTCGGTGCCGCGCTCGCCTGGGCCCTGCTGCCGGTCGACGAGGCCAACCTCGGCAAGTCCTACGGCATCGCGATCGGCGCCGCCCTGGTGGCGTTCGTCCTGTCGCTCGTCCAGTCCTTCAAGCGCAGGCCGTCCCCGGCGCTGATCGTCTCGTACGCGGCCTTCGAGGGTGTCTTCCTCGGAGTGATCTCCAGCGCGGTCAGCACGTACATCGGGCCGGGCGTCGTGATGCAGGCGGTGCTGGGCACCATGTGTGTCTTCGCCGGTGTGCTTCTCGCGTACAAGATGCGCTGGATCCGCGTCACCCGCCGCTTCTACGGCTTCGTGATGGCCGCCGCCGTGGGCTTCATGCTCCTGATGGTGGTCAACCTGCTGTTCGCCGTCTTCGGCGGGGGCGACGGCCTGGGCTTCCGCAGCGGCGGCCTCGGCATCCTCTTCGGCGTCATCGGGGTCATCCTCGGTGCGTGCTTCCTGGCCCTGGACTTCAAGCAGGTAGAGGACGGCATCGCCTACGGCGCCCCGCGCGAGGAGTCCTGGCTGGCGGCCTTCGGCCTCACCATGACCCTGGTGTGGATCTACCTGGAGATGCTGCGTCTCTTCTCCATCCTCAGCGGCGACGACTGACCGCACCGCCCCGCACGACGGAACGGCCCGCAGGCACCGCCTGCGGGCCGTTCCGCCTGTCCGGGTCTCGTACGTGCCTAGAGCAGCTTCCGCGCCGCCCTTCTCAGGTCGTACTCGTGGATGAGTGCCTTCGCGTGTCCGTAGGCGAGGTCGTGTTCGCTCCGCAGCCAGCTGACCTTCTCCTCGAAGCGGAGAGCGGGTCCTTCCTCGACGGTGCGGAGCCAGTCGGAGACTTCACGACCGGTGCAGCGGGGGATTCGGGAGAGCAGATTGCGATGGGTCTCTTCGGAGAAGACTTGGGACATCGGCGCCTCCGACGCAGTGCGCGTTGCTGGTCCTTCCCGACACCGTGCCCGAGCATCGGCCCGTTGGCAACCATCCCCGGGGGGCGCGTAGGGTCGCGGAGTGCTCGATACGACCCCGCTGATCACCGCCGTGGACCGATTCGCCGACCGGCTGCGTGCCGCCCCGCAGAGCCGTCTGCAGCGCGGCGCGGCTGCCGAAGGGCTGGCCACGGCCAGGGAATTGGCCCTGCGGGCCCAGCGCATCGAGGCTCCGGACCGGGAGCCGCGGATCATGGCGGACGCCGGGATCTTCGCAATCGGCGACCAACTCGCCGTAGCGGGCCGTGACTTGGCGGTGGCACTGGAAACGGCCCCGTCTGCCGAGCTGGACGAGGCCGTGCAATTCGTTACGGAGGCGGCTGCGCGGGCGTTCGCGTAGCGGCGGGCGATGGCCGGAGGGCGGCGGCCGGCGAGAGCCGCTCCGCCCGGATGCGCCGGGGGCTAGAACGAGGCGATGACGCGGTCGGCGAGGATGTAGACGTTCTCCTTGCCGCAGGAGAACGTCAGGGCGTACGCACCGGAGACACCGGAGCCGCCCAGCAGTACCGGATGCTCACCCGCGAGCAGCGACTCGGCCAGGCGCTCGGCCGTCTCGCGGTGGCCGGGGGTCATACAGAGCGTGGTGCCGTCGGCGAAGACATAGACATCGAGGGTGCCGAGCGGGCCGGGGCGCACGTCGGCGAGCTCCGTACGGCTGTCGGCGAGCTCTTCGAGGCGGCTCACGGTGCGCTCGTGGTCGGTGACCACCGGGGTCTGCACCGGTACGAAATCGGGGTGCGAGGGGTGGCGGCGACGGGCCGCGGCCAGCTCGGGGGAGTCCTCGGCGAACTCCGCCGTCTCGGGCAGCTCGGTCATCTCCGCCAGCTCGGCCAGCTCCGTCAGCTCTTCGAGCGCCTCGGTGGCGTCGAGGTCCATCGCCTCAAGGCCCGCGAAGTCGGCCTGGCGCGGCAGGAAGAACGGCGCGTCCTCGCCCATGCCGGCCAGCCCGCCCAGCAGCGAGGGGGCATCGGCGGCATCGCGCGCTTCCTGGGTGGCCCAGAAGGCGCGGGCCTCGGCGAGCTCCCGCTCCCGCTCCTCGGCGAGCGCTTCGGCCACCGCCGCGCGTATCTCGTCGGCCGCGGTGACGCCGCTGCGGCTCTGCGAGGGCACCGCGGCACCGTGGACGGGGGCCGTGGCCAGTTCCGTACGAAGAGCCGTGATCTGCTTGCGCAGCCCGTGAGCAGCGTGCAGAGCGGCAGCACCGACGACCGTGGCGGCGGCGGTGGTCAGCAACAGGGCAAGAGACAAGGCGCTCACTCACATACTCCCGGTTTCAATCGATCCCCCGACTTCCTACCTCAGCTTGTCTTCTACCTGCACCCTGTGTCAGTGCATTACGTCACGAATTGGACAGGTCTTTATGCCTGGGGTTTAACCCAGTTATGGGTGTGACCTGCGGGAATGACTCTCCCCCAGGACATAGGTCACATCCTGGGGGAGATTCGGTCACGCTCGGAGCTCGGAACCGGCCGACGGGCAGGTGCCGCCTTCGTGCCTCAGGCGACCCCTACCCTCCGCTGCAGCTCAGCTCAGCCGCTCGATGACCATCGCCATGCCCTGGCCGCCGCCCACGCACATGGTCTCCAGGCCGAACTGCTTGTCGTGGAACTGCAGGCTGTTGATCAGCGTGCCGGTGATCCGGGCGCCGGTCATGCCGAAGGGGTGGCCGATGGCGATGGCGCCACCGTTGACGTTGACCTTCTCCAGCGGCAGGCCGAGGTCGCGGTAGGAGGGGATCACCTGGGCGGCGAACGCCTCGTTGATCTCGGCCAGGTCGATGTCGTCGATGGTCAGCCCGGCACGCTTCAGCGCCTGCTTGCTGGCCTCGACCGGTCCGTACCCCATGATCTCGGGGGAGAGACCGCAGACACCGGTCGAGACGATCCGGGCCAGCGGGGTCAGGCCCAGCTCGCGCGCCTTCGTGTCGGACATGATCACGAGCGCGGCGGCGCCGTCGTTGAGCGGGCAGCAGTTGCCCGCGGTGACCAGGCCGTCGGGGCGGAAGACCGGCTTGAGGCCCTGCACGCCCTCCAGGGTGACGCCCGCGCGCGGGCCGTCGTCCTTCGAGACGACCGTGCCGTCCGGGGTGGTGACCGGGGTGATCTCACGCTCCCAGAAGCCGTTCTTGATGGCTTCCTCGGCGAGGTTCTGCGAGCGGACGCCGAACTCGTCCATGTCCTGGCGGGTGACACCCTTGAGCCGGGCCAGGTTCTCCGCGGTCTGCCCCATCGCGATGTACGCGTCCGGGACCAGGCCGTCCTCGCGCGGGTCGCGCCAGTCGTCGCCGCCCCGCTCGGCGCGGGCCGCGGTGCGGGCCTCGGCGTCGGCGAAGAGCGGGTTGTGCGTGTCCGGCAGGCTGTCGGAGTTGCCCTTCACGAAGCGGGACACCATCTCGACACCGGCCGAGATGAAGACGTCGCCCTCGCCGGCCTTGATGGCGTGCAGCGCCATGCGGCTGGTCTGCAGGGAGGACGAGCAGTAGCGGGTGACCGTACATCCGGGAAGGTGGTCCATTCCCATCTGTACGGCGATGATGCGGCCCAGGTTGTTGCCCTGTTCACCGCCCGGCAGGCCGCAGCCGAGCATCAGGTCGTCGATGTCCTTCGGGTCCAGCTCGGGCACCTTGGCCAGCGCGGTCTGGATGATCGTGGCGGTCAGGTCGTCCGCGCGCAGGTCCTTCAGCGAACCCTTGAAGGCCCGGCCGATGGGGGAACGGGCAGCAGAGACGATCACGGCTTCGGGCATCACGCGGCTCCATGAGGGCTGGAAGGCGGGTTCTGGCAGGTGCTGACTTGGAAGTTACCTGTACGTAGGTGCTTGGTCACCGGGCAGCGCATGTGACGCCGACCTCTTTTCTAAGCGGCCGCTCAGTCGATCGGACCGGTCGAGCCGGTCGAGCCGGTCAATTGGCAGGCAGGTTGTGCGACTCCCCGGCGGAGCCCCCTTGCGACTCGCCGTAGGGCGCTTGGGGTGCCCGCTGTGGTTCCGCGTCCGTCTCCCCGTTCATTTCTCCGTCCATCTCCGGGTGCGGATGGGGCTCCGTGGCCGCAGGCAGACGCCGTCGCCTGCGGTGCTTGAGGAGTGCCCAGGGCGCCCGCGCCCCCGTGACCTCCGTACCGGCCTCCTTGGCCGCCTGGGACGCCGCCTTGGCCACCGGCAGCATGTCCTCGCGCCGGGCCCCGTCCAGACGGTCGGACTCCGGCCACAGCCCGAGCACCGCACAGAGCGTGGGCAGGACCGCCATCGCCGCCGTGGCGTACCCCTCCGCCGACGGGTGGTAGTTGTCGGGCCCGAACAGCTCCCGCGGATTCGCCTCGAACTCCGGCCCCAGCAGGTCGCCCAGCGACACCGTGCGTCCGCCCTGTTCCACCGAACCGATCGTCTGGGCCGCCGCCAGCTGCCGGCTCACCCGCCGGGCCAGCCAGCGCAGCGGCTGGTAGACCGGCTCGATCGTGCCGAGATCCGGGCACGTGCCGACCACCACCTCCGCGCCCGCCGTACGAAGCCTGCGCACCGCCGTGGTCAGACAGCGCACCGACTGGGTGGCGGGCATCCGGTGCGTCACATCGTTCGCCCCGATCATGATCACGCAGACGTCGGGCGTACGGGACGGGTCGGCGAGCAGCAGCGAGACCTGACGCTCCAGATCGTCCGACCGGGCGCCCGGCTGTGCCACATTGCGCAGGTCCACCGGCCGCTCGGAGACCGCCGCGAGCCCCGATGCCAGCAGCGCTCCCGGTGTCTGCCCGGCCCGGCGCACCCCCTGTCCGGCCGCCGTCGAATCACCCAGCAACCCCAGCCGCAGCGGGTCCTCCAGGCCCGCGAACGCCACGCCGTACCGCCCGTCCGCGCTCGGCGGGACCGGCGCGATGCCGCCGCCCACGTGCCGTTTCGCCAGCTGGACCTCCGCCAGCAGTACGCCCACCGCCGCCGCGCCGATCAGCCCGATGCTGCCGCCGCCATAGGCCGCGCCCGCCGCGATCCGCCGTGCCACCCTTGCCCTTGACACAGTCCGGTCCACCTCCTCGTTGCCGTACCGCCGTACATACAGCTAACTGCCCCGCAGCGACCGTCGCTCAATCGCTTCGCCCAATCCCGTCCCCGGTACGCATACGCTTGCCGCAATATCTCGGAGACCCCGGAGTACACGGTGCAATTCCACGATTCGATGATCAGTCTCGTAGGCAATACCCCGCTGGTGAGGCTGCGCAGTGTCACGGCCGGCATCCAGGCGACGGTCCTGGCCAAGGTCGAGTACTTCAATCCCGGAGGTTCGGTCAAGGACCGCATCGCCCTGCGCATGATCGAGGCCGCCGAACAGAGCGGTGAACTGCAGCCCGGCGGCACGATCGTCGAGCCGACCAGCGGCAACACGGGCGTCGGCCTGGCGATCGTCGCCCAGCAGAAGGGGTACAAGTGCGTCTTCGTCTGCCCGGACAAGGTGTCGACGGACAAGATCAATGTGCTGCGCGCCTACGGGGCCGAGGTCGTCGTCTGCCCGACGGCCGTTGACCCCGAGCATCCCGACTCGTACTACAACGTCTCCGACCGGCTGGTCCGCGAGACGCCGGGAGCCTGGAAGCCCGATCAGTACTCCAACCCGAACAACCCCCGCTCGCACTACGAGACCACCGGTCCCGAGCTGTGGGAGCAGACGGACGGGAAGATCACCCATTTCGTCGCGGGCGTCGGCACCGGCGGCACGATCAGCGGCACCGGCCGCTATCTGAAGGAGGTCAGCGGCGGCTCGGTCAAGATCGTCGGCGCGGACCCGGAGGGCTCGGTCTACTCCGGCGGCTCCGGGCGTCCGTACCTTGTCGAGGGCGTCGGCGAGGACTTCTGGCCGAGCGCGTACGACCGTACGGTCACGGACGAGATCGTCGCCGTGTCCGACAAGGACTCCTTCCAGATGACCCGCCGCCTCGCCAAGGAGGAGGGCCTGCTCGTCGGCGGTTCCTGCGGCATGGCGGTCGTGGCGGCCCTGGAGGTCGCGCAGCGCCTCGGCCCGGACGACGTGGTCGTCGTCCTGCTGCCCGACAGCGGCCGCGGTTACCTGAGCAAGATCTTCAACGACGAGTGGATGGCCGACTACGGCTTCCTGGAGGACACCGGCCCGTCGGCGCGTGTCGGGGACGTACTCGCCCACAAGGAAGGCGCGATCCCGACGCTCGTCCACATGCACCCGGAGGAGACCGTCGGCGAGGCGATCGACGTCCTGCGCGAGTACGGCGTCTCGCAGATGCCGATCGTGAAGCCGGGCGCGGGTCACCCGGACGTGATGGCCGCAGAGGTCATCGGCTCGGTGGTGGAGCGGGAGCTGCTGAACGCGCTGTTCGCGCAGCGCGCCTCGCTCACCGACCCGCTGGAGAAGCACATGTCGCCGCCGCTGCCGCAGGTCGGCTCCGGCGAGCCGGTCGAGGACCTGATGTCGGTGCTCGGCGGTACGAACGCGGCGGACGCGGCGATCGTGCTGGTGGAGGGCAAGCCGAAGGGCGTGGTCAGCAGGCAGGACCTGCTGGCGTTCCTCGCCAAGGACGCCTCGGCCGGCAAGCCGTAGCGTTTCGCGGCGTCGGGACGCCGAGGCGGTCCGGGACGCCGAGGCGGTCCGGGATGCCGGGCTTCGCGAAAACGGTACGAGCGCGACACGTACGCGCAGCACCGGCTTAACACGAGTCCGGCACATTGATGGGTGTCGGCAGGGAAACCCGCCGACACCCGATACGGCGACACGGACTACGGAGCGGCTCCCGGACCTCCACCGTCGCCAGGACGCGGTGACCGGCCCTGACCCGGACCGTGTCCCTCGCGGGGACCGCCGTCGTCCCGCCCCCTGGGAAACCGGGGGTGCGGCGGTCCCCGCGATACAACCATGTGCCCGGACGCGAGGTACGGGCAGGTGCAAGGCGTAGCCCCTGCCGCCCTCAGTCCTCCCAGTCGGAGCCCGCGCGCCCGGAGCGGCGCTGGAACCAGGGCCAACCGCGTGCGGCATGCACGGCGTTGACGGCGACGATCCCGAACCACGCGACGACCAGGCCCTCGGTATGAGCGGTCGCGGCGCCGATCGCCGACAGCGGGATGGCCAGGATCAGCGAGATGATCCCGAAGCCGTAGCGCTCGCCGAAATTCCCCATGGGCTGCGCCGTACGCGCCCCCCTGGCGACGCTCACCTGCTGCTCGGCGAGATGACGCCGGACACGCCGGTCGAGCGTGGTGTCGAGCCGCTGTTCGACCTTCTCCAGAAACGACTCGACGAGCGCGGACTCGTAATCCGAACCCAGCTCACTACGGGCGTGCAGGGTGGCATCGAGCTCGCTCTTGAGCTCAGGGTCACGGGTATCCATGTCCATTACGGTACGAATCGGGGGCGCCGGGGGCAGTGGGGCTAACCCCCCTCTTTGCCGGCTGCGCGTCCTTGCCGGCTACGCGCGGGCGGCCGCGGCGTCGGAGGTGCCGGTCCCGCTGTTCTCGCCCGCTGTCGTCCGGGCGGGGAGGATCGTACGTTCCGGGATGTGCGCGGTGTTGCGGCGGGCGAGCAGCCAGTACAGCAGTGCCGGTACGAGCAGGCCGATCACCCACGAGATGTCGGCCCCGCCCAGTGGCTCGACCAGCGGCCCGGTGTAGAAGTGCGTCACCAGGAACGGCAGCTGGGCGATCAGCCCGATCCCGTAGACCGCCAGGGCGTCCCAGCGCCACGCGCCGTAGCGCCCGCGCGGATCGGCCAGGGCCGGGATGTCGTAGCGCTCTCGCGAGATCAGGTAGTAGTCGACCAGGTTGATCGCCGACCACGGGGTGAAGAAGGTCAGCAGGAAGAGCAGGAAGTCCTTGAAGGAGGTGAGGAAGCTGTCCTTGCCGAGCAGGGCGACGGCCGTCCCGGCGAGCATGATGACCGTGATGTAGAGAACCCGGCCGCGCGGGGAGAGGGTCTTTTGACCGCGGAAGCCGCTGATGCCGGTCACCATCGACATGAAGCCGCCGTAGGTGTTGAGGACATTGATGGTCAGCTTGCCGAGCGCGATCACGAAGTACAGGAACGAGGCGATCAGACCGGTCCCGCCGAGGGCGACGACATAGCCGACCTGGCCCGCCAGGAACGCGTCCCCGGCGGTGGCCGCGACCAGCACGCCGAAGACCATGGACCACTGGGAGCCGAGCGCCGAGCCGGAGAGCGTCCACCAGAAGGTGGCGCGGGCACTGGTCGTACGCGGCAGATAGCGGGAGTAGTCGGCGACGTACGGGCCGAACGCCAGCTGCCAGGACGCGGCGAGCGAGACCGCGAGCAGGAACATCGGGAGATCGAAGGCGCGGTCGGCGAGGACGGCCCCGAGGTCGATGCGTCCGAGCAGCCGCATGCCGAGATAGACGAAGGCGAGCGCGCAGATCACGCCGGCGACCCGGCCGAGCACATGGATGACGCGATAGCCGATCGCCGCCATCACGGCTGTGACCAGCGCGAAGATGACGATGCCGGGCGTCTCGCCGAGGTGGGTGAGCTCCCCGACCGCCTGCCCCGCCAGCACGCTGCCGCTGGCGAAGAAGCCGACGTACATCACGATCACCAGGAGTAGCGGTACGACTGCGCCCTTCACCCCGAACTGGGCGCGGGACTGGATCATCTGGGGCAGTCCCAGACGCGGGCCCTGCGCGGAGTGCAGGGCCATCACGGCTCCGCCGAGCAGATTGCCCAGCGCCAGACCGATGACCGACCAGAACGCGCCGCCGCCGAAGACGACCGCGAGCGCGCCGGTGACGACGGCGGTGATCTGGAGGTTCGCGCCGAGCCAGAGCGTGAACTGGCTGAACGCGGTGCCGTGACGTTCGTCGTCCGGTACGACGTCGATCGAGCGGCGCTCGACGAGAGAGTCGGCCATGAGGGTGCTCCTTTTCGCTTACTTCTGTGCCAGGCCGTGCGCCGCGGCCCAGTCGTGCGCCACGTCCTCTGGATCCTTCTTGTCCTTGTCCACCAGGCGGTTCAGCTCCGTGAGGTCCTTCGTCGTGAGCGTGGCGCCCAGGCGGGCCAGTGCCTTGCGGACCGTGGAGTCCGCCGCGCGGTCCGCGATCAGGGGGACCACGTGCTGGCCGGGGATCAGGTTCTTGGGGTCGGTGAGGACCACCCAGCCCTCGGTGGTGATGTCCGTGTCGGTGGTGAAGAGGTTGGCGACGTCGACGTCGCCTTTCTTCAGGGCCCCCTTGACCAGCGGTCCGGAGGAATCCAGCGACTTGAACTCCTTGAACTCGACTCCGTACACGTCCTTCAGGCCTACCGCCCCGACCGTCCGCTTCTTCACCTCGGGGGCCGCGCCGATGATGAGCTTTCCGTTCTGCTTCGCCAGGTCGGCGAGGGAGGACAGGCCGTACTTCTCGGCGGTCGCGGGGGTGACGACGAAGGCGTCCGAGTCCTCGGCCATGCCGTACGGGAGGATCTGGAGGCCCTTGGGCAGGGCGATGGCCAGGGCGTTCTGCATCTCGCCCTCCTCGGTGGCCTTCGCCTTCGGGTCGAGGTAGTGCAGGAGTGCGCCCTGGTACTCGGGGAGCAGATCGATGTCGCCGCCCTTGAGAGCGGGGATGAGGATCTCGCGGGTGCCCAGGTTGGCGCGGACCTTCGTCTTCACTCCGGCGGTCTGCAGGGCTTCGGCGTACAGGTAGCCGAGCAACTGGTTCTCGGTGAAGTTGGCCGTGCCGATGGTGATGCCGCCGGCGCTGGAGCCGGCGCCGCCGCTGCTGCCTGCGTCCTGGCCGTCGAGCGAGGTGATGCCGCTGCTGCAGGCCGCGAGTGCGGGTACGGCGGCCGCGGCGAGGAGGCCGCCCAGCAGGGAGCGGCGGGTAGGGCTGTGGGGGTGGTGGGTCATGGGTGGTCTCCTCAGGCGGTGCGGTGGCGGAAGAGGATGCGCTGCAGTCCGGACAGGGCCAGGTCCAGGGCGACGGCCACGACCGCCACCAGGACCGCGCCGCCCAGTACCTGGACGAGGTCACGCTGGGCCAGGCCGTCGAAGACGTACCGGCCGAGGCCGCCGAAGCTGACGTAGGCGGCGACCGTGGCGGTGGCGACGACCTGGATCAGGGCGAGGCGCAGGCCGGTCATGATCAGGGGGAGGGCGAGGGGGAGTTCCACCTGCCACAGGATCTGGTGGCCACGCATGCCCTGGCCGCGGGCGGCGTTCTTCACCTCCGGGTCGACGGCGGTCATCCCGGCGTAGGTGTTGGTGACGATCGACGGGACGGCGAGGGCGACCAGCGCCACGTACACGGGGGTCATCGACAGACCGCTGGCCAGGAAGACCAGCACCACCAGGCCGACCGTGGGGAGCGCCCGGCCGAACGACGAGAGGTTGATGGCGAGGAACGCGCCGCGCCCCGTGTGGCCGATGAGCAGGCCGATCGGGAGCGCGATGGCCGTCGCGATCAAGGTGGCGAGGAGCGAGTACTGGAGATGCTCGGCCAGGCGGTGCCCGATGCCGTCCGGGCCCTGCCACTGTTCGGCGCTGGTCAGCCAGGTGCCGAGGTTCGCGAAGAGTTCGTACATCGGTCAGGCCCTCTGCTTCCGCTTCCAGGGGGTGAGCACGTACTGCACGGCCACCAGCGCCGCGTCCGCGACCAGCGCGAGCAGCAGGGTCAGGGCGGTGCCGACGACCACCGGGGTCGGGAAGTTGCGCTGGAACCCGTCGGTGAAGAGCTGGCCGAGGCCGCCGTCGCCGATGTACGTGGCCACGCTGACCAGCGAGATCGACATGACCGTGGCGATCCGTACGCCCGCCATGATCACGGGGAGGGCGAGGGGGAGCTCGACGGCGAGCAGGATGCGCAACGGGCGGGTGCCCATGGCTTTGGCGGCCTCCCTGGTGCGCGCCGGGACGGAGTCCAGGCCCTCGACCGTGTTGCGGAGGAGCACGACCAGTGTGTAGACGGTCAGGCCGATCACCGTGGTGGTGCGGGTGAGGCCGGACACCGGCAGGAGAAGGACGAAGACCGCGATGGACGGGATCGTGAAGAGGATGTTCGACAGGCCCAGGAGGAAGCCGCGCAGGGGGCGCACCCGGTGGGCCAGGACGGCCAGCGGGAGCGAGATCAGCAGGCCGAGGAGCACGGCGGTCAGGGCGGCCTGGAGATGGGAGACGGTGAGGGTGGCGAGGTTGCTCGCGTGGTCGGAGATCCACGACCGGTCGATGGTCATGCGCTGCCCTTTCCGGCCGGAACCGTCATGGGCCCAGGGGTCGCGACCGCTGCGGTGTGGGCGTCCCCAGCCCGCACGTGGACGGCCTCGCGCGCGGTGACCCCGGTCAGTACGCCCGCCTCGTCGACCCGGGCTATCAGGCCGGCCGGGGAAGCGACCGACTCGTTCAGCGCGGAGAGCAGCGAGTCGGTGTCGCGCAGCGGCCGTACGGGGAGCAGCGGGGCGTCGCCCGCCGGGCCCGACGGAGCGGCTGCCGGGTCCAGCCAGCCGAGGGGTTCGCCCTTGGCGGAGACGACCAGCTGCCAGTCGGCGCGCCCGGCGGGGGCGGGTTCGTCGGCCCGTACCGTCGTCGCCGGCTGTCGGGGGAGATCCGCGAGCGTGCTCAAGGAGAGCAGCTTCAGGCCGCGTTCGGCGCCGAGGAAGTCGGCGACGAAGTCGTCGGCCGGGCGCGCGAGGAGTTCGGCGGGCGGTGCGCACTGCACCAGATGACCGCCGGTGCGGAAGACGGCGATCCGGTCGCCGAGCCGCACCGCCTCGTCGATGTCATGGGTGACGAAGACGATGGTCTTGTTCAGCTCCTGCTGGAGGCGGAGCAGCTCGTCCTGGAGCTGGGTCCTGACGACGGGGTCGACCGCGCCGAACGGCTCGTCCATCAGCAGCACCGGCGGATCGGCGGCGAGCGCACGTGCGACACCGACGCGCTGCTGCTGGCCGCCGGAGAGCTGGTGCGGGTAGCGCTTGGCGGCGTCTGCCGGAAGTCCGACCGTCTCCAGCAGTTCGGCCGCGCGGGCCCGGGCGCGCTTTCGTCCGTGGCCCAGCAGCAGCGGGACCGTGGCGATGTTGTCGAGGATCGTGCGGTGCGGAAAGAGCCCGGCCTGCTGGATGACGTATCCGATGCCCCGGCGGAGCTCGGCGGCGTCCGCTTCGAGGATGTTCCGGCCGCCGAGCGTGATCGTGCCGGAGCTCGGATCGACCATACGGTTGATCATCCGGAGAGTGGTGGTCTTGCCGCAGCCGGACGAACCGACCAGGACGGTGATGCCGCCCTCCGGCATGGTCAGGCTGAGCTCATGAACTGCTGTCGTGCCGCTCGGGAAACGCTTGTTCACTGCGTCGAATTTGATCATCGATCGTCCCTTGCCCCGGCTGCATATAGTCATGCAGAGTTCTTGTTGACTGAATAGGTTGTCAATGCCTCGGGGTAAAACACTGGTTACAGAAGCCCGAGCGGCGAGACGCAGTGTCTGAATGAGGAGGGTTCGCGCATGATGTCGTCCCACATGATGGACTCCTCGCCCTTCGGTGGGTGGGCCGCGGACCATGCCGTCTCCGTCGTCGAGCTCGACGGCCGGACCCTTCCCGTCGCCGATGTCGTCCGGATCGCCCGTGGTACCGCCCGGCCCGTGCCCGGTGCCGAGGCGATGAGGCGTGTCGACCGGTCCTGGACGGCCGCCCGCGAGCTCGCCGCGACCGGGCGGGTGTACGGGCGCTCCACCGGGGTCGGCGCCAATCGCAGCGAGGGCGTACCCACCGAGGCCGCCGCCGATCACGGGCTGCGCCTGCTGCGCAGCCACGCCGGGGCCATCGGCGACCCGCTGCCCGCCCGCGAGGTCCGCGCCATGCTCGCCGTGCGCGCCAACCAGCTGCTCGCGGGCGGCGCCGGACTGCGGCTCGCCGTCGTCGTCGCTCTCTGCGAGGCGCTGGAGGCCGGCGCGCATCCGGTGGTCAACGAGTTCGGTTCGGTCGGTACCGGTGACATCGCGGCTCTCGCCCAGGTCGGACTCGCGATCGCCGGGGAGCACCCCTGGCAGGGGCCCGGCGCCGCCCCGGAGCCCCAGCCGCTCGACAACAACGACGCCCTCGCCCTGATCAGCAGCAACGCCCTGACCCTCGGCCAGGCGGCCCTCGCGCTCGACGAGCTGCGCCGGCTCGTCACCGCCACCGAAGCGGTCGCCGCGCTCTCGCTGCTCGCGGTCGACGGTTCGTACGAGGCGTACGCCGAGCCGGTCCACGCCGCCCGTCCGCACCCCGGCTCGTACCAGGTAGCGGCGCGGATGCGGCAGTTGCTCGGCGCCCCCGACCGCCCGGGACCGCCGCTCGGCCGGATCCAGGACCCGTACGGATTCCGCTGTCTGCCGCAGATCCACGGCCCCGCGCAGGACGCCGCCGACGCGCTCGAACGTGTCCTCGCCGTCGAGATCAACGCCGCCGCCGAGAACCCGCTGATCTGCCCGGACGCCGGTCTCAACGACAGCCCCGCCGCCTACCACCACGGCGGCTTCTACATGGCCCAACTCGCCCTGGCTCTCGATCACTTCAGGCTCGCGGTCACCCAGGTGGCCCGGCTCTCCACCTCCCGGCTCTCGGCTCTCAACGAGCCGTCCTTCACCCGGCTGCGGCCGTTCCTCGCGGACGGCGAGCCCGCCGCCTCGGGCGTGATGATCCTGGAGTACGCGGCCGGGGCGGCCCTCGGTGATCTGCGGGCGTTCTCCGCGCCCGCCTCGCTCGGGCATGCCGTGCTCTCCCGCGGGGTCGAGGAGCAGGCCAGCTTCGCCTCGCTGGCCGCCCGTCAGGCACTGCGCGCCTGCGGTGCCTACCGGCAGGTCGTCGCCTGCGAACTCGTCTCCGCCGTACGGGCGTTGCGCCTGCGCGATCTGCGGCCCGATCCTGAGCTGCCGGTCGGGCGGGCGTTCGCGCTCGCCGATTCACTGCTCGACGCGGACCTCGCGGACCGGCCGCTCACCGATGATGTGAAGACGGCGGCCGGGGAACTGCTCGACCGCTGCACGGATCTGTGGAACACCGGACTCACCGGAACGAGCCGGGACACCGGACTCACCAGTACAAGGGGGACAGCATGAGCAGCCCGGCCGCGCGGTTGCAGCAGCTCTTCGAGGGGCACCGGCTCACGCCCACCCAGCGGCGCATCGCGCACTCCATGGTCCGGCGGGCCGCTGATGTGCCGTTCCTGTCCAGCGTGGAACTGGCCGAGCTGGCCGGGGTCAGCCAGCCGTCCGTCACCCGTTTCGCCGTCGCGCTCGGATTCGACGGGTATCCGGCGCTGCGCAAGCACCTGCGGGAGGTCGCGCCGGGATCCGGTGAGGCGGCGGGCGCCGTCGACGACACGTACAACGAATACCAGCAGGCCGTCCACGCCGAGATCGAGAACCTGCAGCACCTCGCCGAGCTGCTCGCCGACCCCACTCCCGTCGAGCGGGCGGGACGGCTGCTCGCCGCGTCACGGCCGCTGCCCGTGCTCGGGCTGCGCGCCGCCTCCTCGCAGGCGCGTGGCTTCGGCTACTTCGCAGCCAAGGTCCACCCGGATGTGCGGGTGCTCGACGAGGGCGGCAGCATGCTGCGCGACCGTATCGACGCCGCGCGGCGGGCAGGGGCGAGCGCGCTGGTCTGCTTCGCGCTGCCGCGCCACCCGAAGGAGGTCGTGGACGCGCTCGCGTACGCCCAGGAACAGGGGCTGACCGTGGTGTCGGTGGCCGATTCGGCGTTCGCCCCGGTGGCCAGACACAGCGATCTACTGATTCCGGCGGCCGTCGGCACCGGGCTCGCCTTCGACACGGCATGTGCGCCGATGCTGCTGGGGCGGGTGCTGCTGGAGGCGATGTGCGACGACCTGCCCGACGCGCAGGCGCGGCTGGAGGAGTTCGACGCACGGGCGGCGGCGCGCGGTCTGTTCGCCGAGTGAGCGCGGGCCGGGGCTACTGACGGATGCTCGGCCGGGAGTCCGGGAGTCCGGGAATCACTGCGGATTTTCAGAAATTGCTCAGACACGGCCATTAATCTGCGCCCACGTAAACAGCACCGATGGCTGTCGAGAGGGGTACGGACGTGGGGCGCGGAGCGCAGTCGTTGGCAAGGGTGGCCGTGATCGTACGGGCAGGAGCCGCAGTGCTGTGGTGGCCGGGGCTGCTCGCCGCCGCTGTCGGCGCGCTCGTCCCGGGGCTCACCGGCCGGCGGATCGGACTGCTCGCCGGAGCCGCGCTCTTCCTGGTCACCGCAGTGGTGGTGGCGCTCGTACGTGGAGGCAGGTACGCGGAACTGGCCCGGGCCGCCACCCGTGCCGGGCGGACCGACTTCCTCCAGGACCGGGCCGTGACCGTACGCAACTGGCGTCGCGGGCACCGGTGGTGGCTGCTGGGCGCATTCCTCGTGGCGATCGCCAGTGGGTTCCTGCTGCCCGGCGCCGGTGGGCTGGTGCTCGCGGGTGCCGGGGCCGGGCTGTGGCTCAAGGCCGTGCGGATCGGCCGGCGGGAGCGCAAGGACGACGTCCTGTACTGGGTGCGGACCGACTGGGTGGAGAGGGGGCGGCCGGCGGGCAGGCAGGTTGCGGCGTACCGGACGACCGGGCCTGTGGCGGGCGACGCCGCACCCGGTGGGGCGCGGCGCCGCTGAGGGGCGTGCGGCGGAGGTCAGACCTCCAGTTCTGCTTCGATCCGCTTCAGCCGGTGGCGGGCCATCGCCAGGTTGGCGCGGGCGGAGTCCAGCACCAGGTAGAGGAAGAGACCGCTGGTGCCGCGTGCCTTGAGCAGCCGGATCAGGTGGTACTGGGTGCCGAGGGTGATCAGGATGTCCTCGATGCGCCGGTGGCGCCCTCGGCGGCGAGGCGCTGGAGCATGGGAGAGAGGGCGGAGGCTGCTCTCGCGGGGGAGGTTCTCCCGGGCGCGGTGGTTCTCATGCCAGGACCAGCCGCTCCGTCATCTCGCCCAGCCGGATCCGGGCGAGCGCCAGGTTGCCGTCGGAGCGGTCGAGCCACAGATGCAGGAAGACGCTGCTGTCGAAGGCCGTATCGACGAATCGGAGGATGTGGTAGCCGGTGCGGGTGGTGACGATGACGTCCTCCACCACAGGCGCCGCACCCGTCCGCGTAACGGCGTTCTCGCCTGGGGTGGGGGTTCTGGCATTTTCCATTGGTACATGCGAAAGGCGGTCGGAAACGGTCGGACCCGTCGACGCCCCTGTCGCGTTCTGTCCGTCTTCGGTGCCGCTCCCCGGCTTCCGGACTGGTCTTTCGGGCGCGGGCTGTTGACTACAAGTATTCATGGCGACAGGATGTGAATAGAAGCATCACAGACGCGAGGAGGCATTGCCATGTCAGGACCCCGCCCCGTACGGGCACCGCGCGGTACGGAACTGAGCGCCCTGGGATGGCAGCAGGAAGCCGCCCTGCGCATGCTGCAGAACAACCTCGACCCCGAGGTGGCCGAGCACCCCGACAAGCTCGTCGTCTACGGCGGCACGGGCAAGGCGGCCCGCGACTGGCGCTCGTTCGACGCGATGGTGCGCACGCTGCGCACGCTCAAGCAGGACGAGACGATGCTCGTCCAGTCCGGGCGGCCGGTCGGCGTCATGCAGACCCACGAGTGGGCGCCGCGCGTCCTGATCGCCAACTCCAACCTGGTCGGCGACTGGGCGAACTGGGAGGAGTTCCGCCGCCTGGAGGCGCTCGGACTCACCATGTACGGCCAGATGACCGCCGGGTCGTGGATCTACATCGGCACGCAGGGCATCCTGCAGGGCACGTACGAGACCTTCGCCGCCGTCGCCGCCAAGAAGTTCAACGGGACGCTGGCCGGCACGATCACCCTGACCGCCGGACTCGGCGGCATGGGCGGCGCCCAGCCGCTCGCGGTCACCATGAACGACGGCGTCGCGATCTGTATCGACTGCGACCCGCGCGCCATCGAGCGCCGCATCGAGCACCGCTACCTGGACGTGCGCGCCGACTCCCTGGAGCACGCGCTCCAGCTCGCCACCGAGGCCCGCGACGCGCGCAGGCCGCTCTCCATCGGGCTGCTCGGCAACGCCGCGGAGCTGCTGCCCCGGATGCTCGCCGAGGGCGCCCCGATCGACATCGTCACCGACCAGACCAGCGCGCACGACCCGCTCGCCTACCTGCCGCTCGGCGTCGACTTCGACGACATGGCCTCGTACGCCGCCGAGAAGCCCGCCGACTTCACGCAGCGCGCACGGGAGTCGATGGCCAAGCACGTCGAGGCGATGGTCGGCTTCATGGACGCCGGGGCCGAGGTCTTCGACTACGGCAACTCGATCCGCGGCGAGGCCCGGCTGGCGGGCTACGACCGGGCGTTCGACTTCCCCGGGTTCGTCCCCGCGTACATCCGGCCGCTGTTCTGCGAGGGCAAGGGCCCGTTCCGCTGGGCCGCGCTCTCTGGCGAGGCATCGGACATCCACAAGACCGACAAGGCGATGCTCGAACTCTTCCCCGAGAACGAGTCGCTGCACCGCTGGATCAAGATGGCCGGCGAACGCGTCCACTTCCAGGGACTGCCCGCCCGGATCTGCTGGCTCGGCTACGGCGAGCGCGACCGGGCCGGCGAGCGGTTCAACGACATGGTGGCGAGCGGCGAGCTGGCCGCCCCGCTGGCCATCGGCCGGGACCACCTGGACTGCGGGTCGGTGGCCTCCCCGTACCGCGAGACCGAGGCCATGCTGGACGGCTCCGACGCGATCGCCGACTGGCCGCTGCTGAACGCCATGGTCAACGTGGCGTCCGGCGCCTCCTGGGTCTCCATCCACCACGGCGGCGGCGTCGGGATGGGGCGCTCCATCCACGCCGGACAGGTGACCGTCGCCGACGGTACGAAGCTGGCCGGCGAGAAGATCCGCCGGGTGCTCACCAACGACCCGGGCATGGGCGTGATCCGGCATGTCGACGCCGGGTACGACATCGCGGAGTCCGTCGCCGCGGACAAGGGTGTGCGCGTGCCGATGACGGAGGAGCAGTGACCCGGGACGGTGGCGCGCAGGCCGTGGTCCGTGCACGGAGCGGGGCCGGGGGCGGTGCATCCTCGTTCCAGGACATGTGGCGGGAGCTCCTTCCCGTCGGCAGGCACCAGGACAGCGGCGGCTACCGCCGCTACGCCTGGACCGGGGCCGATGCCGACTGCCGTGCCTGGTTCCGGGCGCAGGCCGAGGCGCGCGGACTCACCTACGAGGTCGACCGGAACGGCAACCAGTGGGCCTGGCTCGGGGACCCGCTCGGTGACGATGCCGTCGTCACCGGGTCGCACCTCGACTCGGTGCCCGACGGCGGCGCCTTCGACGGACCGCTCGGCGTGATCTCCTCCTTCGCCGCGCTCGATGAACTCCGCCGCAGGGGAGCGGAGTTCACCCGGCCGCTGGCCATCAGCAACTTCGGCGACGAGGAGGGGGCCCGGTTCGGGCTCGCCTGTGTGGGCTCCCGGCTCGCCGCCGGGCAGCTGACCGTCGAGGCGGCGCACCGGCTCCGCGACGGCGACGGCATCACGCTGCCGCAGGCCATGGAGGCGGCCGGGTACGACGCCGACGCCATCGGCCCGGACCCGGAACGGCTCGCCCGTATCGGTGCGTTCGTCGAGCTGCACGTCGAGCAGGGGCGCGCCCTCGACCTCACCGGCGATCCGGTCGGCATCGCCTCCGCGATCTGGCCGCACGGGCGCTGGAGGTTCGACTTCCGGGGCGAGGCCAACCACGCGGGCACCACCCGCCTGGCCGACCGGCGCGACCCGATGCTCACGTACGCCGAGACCGTGCTGGCCGCCCGCCGCGAGGCGGAACTCGCCGGGGCCGTCGCCACCTTCGGCAAGGTCGCCGTCGAGCCGAACGGTGTCAACGCCATCCCCTCCCTCGTCCGCGGCTGGCTCGACTCCCGCGCCGCCGACCAGTCCCGCCTGGACGCCGTGGTCACTGGCATCGAGCGGGCCGCCCGGGAACACGCCGAGCGCGCCGGGATCGACCTCGATGTCGTACGCGAGTCCTTCACGCCCGTCGTGGAGTTCGAGCACGCCCTGCGCGACGAGCTCGGCAAGATCCTGGCGGGCCGGGACGAGGCCGAGCGCGCCGTACCCGTCCTCGGCACCGGCGCCGGGCACGACGCGGGTATTTTGTCCGCATCGGCCCCGACCGCCATGCTGTTCGTACGGAACCCCACCGGGATCTCGCACTCGCCGGCCGAACACGCCGCCGAGGACGACTGCGTGGCCGGGGTGATCGCTCTCGCCGATGTACTGGAAGGTCTCGCGTGCAGCTGACAACGGAGCCGACGGGCGGGCCCGTCACCGACACGTACTGGTTGTCGCACGCCTGGCTCGGCACCCATGTCGAGCCCGGCGTCGTCCTGGACGTGTCCGGCGGGGTCATCGCGGGCGTCCGCACCGGCGTCGCCACCCCGCCGCCGGGCGCCACGGTGCTGCGCGGACTCACCCTTCCCGGGCTCGCCAACACCCACTCGCACGCCTTCCACCGCGCCCTGCGCTCCACCGTCCAGGTCGGCTCCGGCACCTTCTGGACCTGGCGCGAGACCATGTACCAGGTCGCCTCCCGGCTCACCCCCGATTCGTACTACGACCTCGCCCGTGCCGTGTATGCCGAGATGGCCCTGGCCGGCATCACCGCGGTCGGCGAATTCCACTATCTGCACCACGCGCCGGGCGGCACCCCGTACGCCAACCCGAACGCGATGGGCGAGGCGCTGATCGCGGCGGCGGGCGAGGCCGGTATCCGGATCACGCTGCTGGACACCGCCTATCTCTCCGCCGGATTCGGTCGGCGCCCCAACCGGTACCAGGAGCCCGACCAGCACCAGCTGCGGTTCTCCGACCTCACCGCGGACGCCTGGGCCGAACGCGCCTCCCTCCTCAAGGGCGGCGACCACGCCCTGATCGGCGCGGCCGTCCACTCCGTGCGCGCCGTACCGGCCGCGCAGCTCGCGACCGTCGCCGCCTGGGCCGAGGAGCGGCAGGCTCCGCTCCATGTCCACCTCTCCGAACAGACCGCGGAGAACGACGCCTGCCTCGCCGCCCACGGCTGCACACCCACCCGGCTCCTCGCCGACCACGGGGTCCTCGGCCCGCGCACCACCGGCATCCACAACACCCATCTCACCGGCGAGGACATCGCGCTCCTCGGCTCCTCGGCGACCGGCACCTGTATGTGCCCCACCACGGAACGCGACCTCGCCGACGGGATCGGCCCCGCCGTCGCCCTCCAGCGCGCCGGCTCGCCGCTCTCCCTGGGCAGCGACAGCCACGCCGTGATCGACCTCTTCGAAGAGGCCCGGGCGATGGAGCTCAACGAACGCCTGCGCACCCGGGCGCGCGGTCACTGGACGGCCGCCGCCCTGCTGCGCGCCGCGACGGCCGACGGACATGCCGCACTCGGCCGGCCGCAGGCGGGCACCATCGAACCCGGTGCGCCCGCCGATCTGGCGACCGTCGCCCTGGACTCCGTCAGAACAGTGGGAGCGGCGCCCCGGCTCGCTGCCGAAGCAGCCGTATTCGCCGCCTCCGCAGCCGATGTGCGGCACACGGTCGTGGCAGGCCGGCACATCGTCCGCGACGGGCAGCACACGCTGGTCGAGGACGTCCCCGCAGCACTCGCCTCGGCCATCGCAGCCCTGCACGGCTGACGCCGGACCCCCGCAAGGAGAGCAGCCCCCCGATGACGACGACCGCCATCATCAACATCGCCAGTCTGGTCACCAACGACCCCTCCCTCCGCGCGGATTCCCCCCTGGGCCCGATCCGGAACGCGGCCGTCGTCATCGAGGGCGACCGGGTCGTCTGGACCGGTGAATCAAGCAAAGCACCCGCCACTGACAACGCCGTCGACGCGGGCGGCCGGGCAATGATCCCCGGCTTCGTCGACTCCCACTCCCACCTCCTGTTCGCGGGCGACCGCACCGAGGAGTTCAACGCCCGGATGTCCGGCCGCCCCTACAGCGCGGGCGGCATCAGGACCACGGTCGCCGCCACCCGCGCCGCCACCGACGACGAACTCTCCGCCAACGTCACCCGCTACCTCGCCGAGGCCCTGCGCCAGGGCACCACCACCTTCGAGACCAAGTCCGGCTACGGCCTCACCGTCGAGGACGAGGCCCGCGCCCTGCGCATCGCCGCCCGGCACACCGAGGAGGTCACCTACCTCGGCGCCCACATCGTCCCCCCGGACTACACCGACGACCCGGCCGGCTACGTCGACCTGGTCACCGGAGCGATGCTCGACGCCTGTGCCCCGTACGCCCGTTGGGTCGACGTCTTCTGCGAGAGGGGCGCCTTCGACGGGGACCAGGCCCGCGCGATCCTGACCGCGGGCATGGCGAAGGGCCTGCACCCCCGCGTCCACGCCAATCAGCTCGGCCACGGCCCCGGTGTGCAGCTCGCCGTCGAACTCGACGCCGCGTCCGCCGACCACTGCACCCACCTCACCGACGCGGACGTCGACGCCCTGGCCCAGGGCAACACCGTCGCAACGCTGCTCCCCGGCGCCGAGTTCTCCACCCGCGCCACCTGGCCGGACGCCCGCCGCATCCTCGACGCGGGCGTCACCGTCGCGCTCTCCACCGACTGCAACCCGGGCTCGTCGTTCACGTCCTCCGTACCCTTCTGCATCGCCCTCGCCGTACGCGACATGGGCATGACCCCGGACGAGGCCCTCTGGTCCGCCACCGCGGGCGGCGCGACGGCCCTGCGCCGTACGGACATCGGCCGCATCGCCCCCGGCGCCCGCGCCGATCTGGTCCTCCTCGACGCACCCAGCCATGTCCACCTCGCCTACCGGCCCGGCGTCCCGCTGGTCCACGCGGTCTGGCAGCGCGGCGAACGCGTCGTCTGAGCGAGCGTCAGCCGCCGCAGTCCCAACGTTCCTGCTTGCTGCGTCATAGTTCCTGATGCTGCGTCAAGCGCGCGGAAGGACCCGCCCCTTGCCGGGCAGGTCCTTCCGTGGGACGGCGTGCGACGGTCCCGTTCACTCCTCCAGCGTCAGGCCCTTGCGGAGCCTGCCCAGCGTGCGGGAGAGCAGCCGCGACACATGCATCTGGGAGATGCCCAGCTCCTCGCCGATCTCCGACTGCGTCATGTTGGCGACGAACCGGAGCGAGAGGATCCTGCGGTCGCGGCCGGGCAGCGCGGCGATCAGCGGCTTCAGCGACTCGACGTACTCGATGCCTTCGAGCCCGTGGTCCTCGTAGCCGATGCGGTCCGCCAGTGCGCCCTCGTGGTCGTCCTCCACGGGCTTGGCGTCCAGCGAGCTCGCGGTGTACGCGTTGCTCGCGGCCATACCCTCGACGACCTCGTCGTGGGTGATGCCCAGGCGGTCGGCGAGCTCGCCCACGGTGGGTGAACGATCCAGCTTCTGGGCGAGCTCGTCGCCCGCCTTGGCCAGGTCGAGCCGCAGCTCCTGCAGCCGGCGCGGTACGCGCACGGACCAACTGGTGTCGCGGAAGAAGCGCTTGATCTCACCGACGACGGTCGGCATCGCGAACGTCGGGAACTCCACGCCCCTGCTGAGCTCGAAGCGGTCGATCGCCTTGATCAGTCCGATCGTGCCGACCTGGATGATGTCCTCCATCGGTTCGCTGCGGGAGCGGAACCGGGAGGCGGCGAACTTGACCAGGGCCAGGTTCAGTTCGACGAGCGTGTTGCGTACGTACGCGTGCTCGTGGGTGCCCTCTTCGAGGGATTCGAGCCGCGCGAAGAGCGTCTTCGACAGGGCCCTGGCGTCCAGCGGTCCCACTTCGCCGAAGGGCGGGATCTCGGGAAGTCCTTCGAGACCTTCGGGGGCGCCGTAGTTGTGGACAGCGGTGCTGCTGCTACTGCTGTTGCGCGTGCCGTCTCCGGCGTTCGCGGCAGGGGAGTCTGATTGGGTCAGTCCCTGAGGACGTGCTGACGTCGCGTCGGGGGTACGCGGTCCGTCGAGCCGGGGTGACATGGTCTCCTCCATCGTTCTCGGCATATGGCTGCCGATGCCCATACGTGTGCGTGCGGTGAAGCGGCGCCTCCGAGCCGGCCGTGTTTTGGGTGGACCTCTACCCTTACCCGGTCCGGACGGGCAGTTACAAGCGCCAATTACTGCTATATGTCCGGTTTGTTGGGTTTTTCGGGTACCGCGTGGCGTACGGAACGCGTACTGTTTCAAGAACGTCAGCGACAGCACGTACGAATCTGCGTACACAGAGACGCAGGCAGTGACGAACGGCGAAGAGGAACGGGCATGGACCGCGGGACGGTCGGCAGTGCGAACCAGGGTCGGCTTCAGGTCGAGGCCCGCACCGAAGGGCGCAGCGAGGTCGTGACGCCGGTGGGTGAGCTGGATCACCACACGGCGGATCTGCTGCGGGAGCCCCTGGAGAGCGCGGTCGAGCAAGGGCGGGTACGCCTGGTGGTCGACTGCTCGCGACTCGAATTCTGTGATTCCACCGGGCTCAATGTGCTGCTCGGTGCCCGCCTCAAGGCGGAGGCGGCCGGGGGAGGGGTCCATTTGGCCGGAATGCTGCCCGTGGTGGCGCGGGTCTTCGAGATCACCGGGGCCGAGGCGGTCTTCACCGTCCACGACTCCCTCGAAGAGGCCCTGGATACGTGATCGTGGCGCGGTTCACGCGCCCGGGAGCCCCATGTGTTGCCCGTGTCACGCGATCCGCGTAGATGAAGTGGGTGTTGTCACGATTCGGCCGGGCAGGAGACACCCGGCGGAGCCATGGGCGGCCCGCACACTCCGTATCCGTACCTGCGACTATCTGTACTCGTAACTGTTCAATGGCGACATGGTGAATCGGTGAGGTGAAGCGCTGATGAGCACCACCCGGCAGCATCCGCCGGGCGATCTCGGCCGTGAGCCGGAGGACGCCGGCGTGGGCGAACGCCCGGACGCGGGTGCCGGTGCGGCCTCCCCCGAACCGGCCGAGCGGCAGTGGCGCACGCTGTCGCTGCGGGGAATCGGCGGCATCGTGCCGACGGCCCGTGACTTCGCCCGCCAGGCGCTCCACGACTGGGGCTGGCTCCCCGCGTCGAGCGCCGACGGAAGGGCCGCCGCCGAGGACGTCCTGCTGGTCGTCTCCGAGCTGGTCACCAACGCCTGTCTGCATGCGGAGGGCCCTGAGGAACTGCGTATCGCCTGCACGGTGAAGGTGCTGCGGGTGGAGGTCGTCGACGGGGGTGCGGGACAGCCCGCGCCGCGCACCCCGCACCGGGCCGGACGGCCCGGCGGGCACGGCATGTTCATCGTGCAGCGGCTCTGCCTGGACTGGGGCGTCCTGCGGGTGGACGGCCGGGCAGGGAAAACGGTCTGGGCGGAACTGGCCGCCCCCGCATAGCCACTTGTCCGGGCCGCGGATGCGCGTATGCATTCGGATACCTGTGTGGATGTGTGTGCGGACACGCGTACGAGTGCCTGCGTCCCCGCATTTGCGCCCTTGAAGAGCGCGCCGGATCGGCGCGCTCTTTGTCTTCCCTCCACAAGGCCCCGGGCGTACCTTGAGCGCCCGATCTGATGTGTCGTCAGTAACTTGCGTCGGTGAGAGACGGCGCGCGGCGACTTCCGGCATGAGGGGAACTCAAGGTGTCCTACCAGAAGCGAACAGCTCTCGCGCTGGCGTCCGCGCTGGCGGGCACGGTGGTGCTGCTGGCCGCGCCCGCCGCCCACGCCACGGTCGTGGACGTCGACTACCAGTGCAAGACCCCGATCGGGGACAAGAGCGCTGTGTCCCCCATCGACATCAAGAGCGTCAGGAGCGGCGGCGGATACAAGCTCACGATGTCCTTCCAGAAGGGCGTCTCGTCCAGCCCCGTCGAGCTGGGCAAGGGCGCGATGAACCCCAGTGCGGTCATCAGGGTGAGCGGCGCCGACACGGGCCAGGTCCGGGTCTCCGGCGCGCCGAACCCCGCGGCCATCCCCGCCAACACCCCCATCAAGATCAGTGACCTGACGGGTACGTACACCCCGAAGAACAGCGGAAAGGTCGACTTCACCGCCGGTGTGCTGACCATCAAGGCGCTGGGTACGACCACGACCTGCACCCCCTCCAACAACCCGGGGCCTTCGCTCCGACTCGATGTGACGGCCGCGGGCAACGCGTCGCAGAGCACCCCGGACAACGGCGGTCAGCTGCCGAAGACCGGTCCGCTCGACTCGGCCGTGGCGCTCGGCACGCTCGGCGGCACGGTGCTGCTGACCGGCGCGGCCGGGGTGCTCTGGCTGACCAGACGCGGACAGGGGGCCGTCGGCCGCTAGGGACCTTCCTTCCGGATCCTGCCGGACCCGGAAGGAAGGTCCCGGCCCCACGATCCCTCCGCCGTCGACCACGCACCAGGGAGCAGCCCATGCCGTCGCCGACCGGTCACGCCACCCGACTCGCCCTCGCCGTACTGCTGTTCACCCTCGCCATGACCCCGGCGGCCGGTGCCGAGACGCGGACACCGAAGCCCGCGGGCACCGAGTCGTGGACGGCGCAGCCCGCGGTGAGCGGTTCCGGTACCGGCGGCGCAAGACCGTACTTCTATCTGGAGGGACCGCCCGGCACCGTGCTCCAGGACCGGCTCTCCGTCACCAACTCCGGTACGGCCCCGGTCACCGTGCGGCTGCGCGGCGCCGACGCGTACAACACCGACGACGGCGGATTCGCGGTACGCGACGGCAAGGGCTCCACCGGGACCGGCGCCTGGCTGCGGACCGCCGCCGCCGAGGTGACCGTGCCGGCCCGCACCCGCGCCGATGTGCCGTTCTCCGTCACGGTCCCGGCGGGCGCGACGCCCGGCGACCACCCCGGCGCGATCATCGTGCGCAGCGGCGACCGCTCGATGGGCGTACGCATCCAACTACGGGTCGGCGGACCGACGCTGGCCGCGCTCACCGTCGAGGACGTCTCCGTGTCCGGGCGGACCATCCACTACACGCTGGTCAACCGCGGCAACACGGCACTGACCCCGCGCCTCGCCGTCGGCGCCGACGGGGTGTTCGGGAAGCTGCTGCGGCGCGGGGCGCGCACGCTCCCGGTGGAGCTGCTGCCCGGACAGCGCGTCAGGCTCAGTGAGCCGTGGCGGGACGCCCCGGCCCTCGATTCGGCGACCGTCCGGCTGCGCGTCACGGCGGCGGGCGGAGCGCACGGCGAGGCGACGGCCCGCGCGGTATTCGTCCCGTGGGCGGCGGGCGGCGCCGCGCTGCTGCTCCTGGCCGCGGTCGCCGCAGGCGCGTACGCCTGCCGGCTCCGGCGCGCACGCGGACGGCCACCGGGCGATGGCGACGGCGGCCGGCCCGGACCGTCCTCGGGAGGCCAACGGCATACCGGAAGAAGGTATTTGGTGAAGGCGGGAGTGGAATCGTGACTGGACAGGCCGGACCGGCATCACTCCGCGGCGGCAGCCACCGGCGGGCGGCCGTGCTCCTCGGCACACTGCTGACCGCCCTGCTGATGGTGTCCGCGACCGGCGCCGACGCGGCGGGTGCACATGCGCGGGGCGTAAGAGCCGCGGACACGAAGCCCGTCGTCACCCTCTCCGAGCAGCAGGCGGGCAAGGGCGGTGAGATCACCGTCAAGGGCAGCGGCTGGCGTCCGGACACGCTGTTGATGATGCTGATCTGCGGACGGTCCACGCCGGATCGCGGGGTGATCGGCGGCACCAACTCCTGTGCCAACGCCGAGGGCCGCGCCGTCACCACCGGCGCCGACGGCGGCTTCAGCAAGAAGATGCCGGTCGCCGAGCCGCCCGTGCCCTGCCCCTGCGTGGTGCATGTCGCCACCGTCACCGGGGAACAGGTCCTCACCGACGCCGTGTTCGTCGTCGCCGGACACCCGGTCGCCGCACTGCCCGAGGAGACCGAGGGCGGCAGGCTCGCGGTGCTGGCCACCACCCGGCTGGAGGGCGACAGCGGAATCCTCACCTGGTTCGGCGCCCCGCCCGCCCGGCACCTGGTCTTCACCGTGGGCAACCTCGGCTCCGCCCCCGTCAAGGACCCGGTCTTCCAGGTCGGCACCGCGCACGGCGTCTTCGCCCCGCAGTGGGAGGAGCGGCAGTGGCGCGGCACCATCGAGTCCGGCCGCAAGGCGCAGATCAAGCTGCCGGTCGAACTCACGGCGGGCGCCCACGGCGGCTACCAGGTCTCGCTGAAGTACGGCGGCAAGGTGCTGGCCGAGCAGCCGTGGGGGGTCGGCCGCCCCTGGGGTGTCACCCTCTTCTGGATCCTGCTGTGTGTCGTCGTACCGGCCGCCGTGTTCCGGATCGGCATGGCGATCGTCGACAAGGTACGCCCCCGCAGCTCGCGCACTCCTGTCCGCGCCGGGCGCCACCGCCATCCGCAACCGGCCGATGCGAGCGCGAAGCTCCCCAGGCTGCGCCGCGCGCCCGAGCCCGCCGTGAGTCCCCCGGCCCCGACCGTCACCACCGCCACGCTGCCGTGGTTCACACCGGATTCCGCACCGCCAGAGAACAGACCGACGACGAAGGGACATTCGTGAGTACGCAACGCAGGACGGTCGCGGCGGGAGTCGCGATGATGCTCGGCGGCGCGGGCATGCTGCTGGCCGCGAGCCCGGCACAGGCCGCGGAGATCTCGTACAGGACGGAGTGCATTCCGCCGTCCATCTCGGGACTGCCGCCCGTGCAGGGCACGACAAAGGCGCAGTTGACCGCGCCTGCCGAGGCGAAGGTCGGGGACACCGTCGAGGTGGTGTGGAAGACGGTCGCGGCCGCCTCCGACAACCCCGACGTACTCGACCTGGAGAAGGACACGGTCAAGCCGACCGGCACGATCAAGGTGGGCGGCGCGGCCAGTGGCGATCTGTCGATGGAAGGGCCCCGGCAGAACCCGCCGATCCCCAAGAACAGCCCCATGGTGCTGCCCGACATGAAGGGCACGCTGAAGCTGGAGAAGGCTGGTGAGATCACGCTGACGCCGGACGCGTACAACATCAACGTCTCCAAGCCGATCTCCACGGACACCAAGTGCTCCCCGAAGGAGACCGTCCAGCCGGGCGCGACCATCAAGGTCACGGACGGCGGCGGCGGTACGGCGGGCGGCACGACGAGCGGCTCCACCACCGCAGGCGGTACGACCACCACGGGTGGTTCGACCGCCGACGGCGGCACCACGGCAGGTACGACGGCCGGCGGTATCGACTCCGGCGGCACCACCGCCGGGTCGAGCGGTGGGGCAACCGGTGGCGGCGGTGGTCAGACCGACTTCGAGGGCAAGGAGGTGTCCGTCGCGTACGCCTGCAAGACGCCGATCGGCGACAAGAACGCCACCTCCCCGGTGCAGATCAACGCGAAGAAGAACGGCGGCGGCTTCGACCTCACGGTGAAGTTCAGCAAGTCGGTCATGGACAGCCCCGCCGACATTCCTGCCGATTCGGTGAAGCCCTCCATGGAGGTCGAGCTGGGCGGAGCCGACAAGGGCACGGTCCATGTCGAGGGTCCCGCCAACAAGGAGCCCATCAAATCCGGCGCCCCGATCGAGATCCCCGATCTCACGGGTACGTACAAGCCGGGCGCGAGCGGCACGTCCACCCTCAGCCCGGGCGTACTGACCGTCATGGCGCTCGGCACGACGACGACCTGCACTCCGCCCGCCGGTGTCGGGGTCTCCCTGGAGCTCGACACCTCGGCCCAGCCCGGCGGGGCCGTCGGCGGCTCGGACGCGGGCGGGGCCACGAGCGGCGGCGGTACGGACTCCGGCGGTACGGACTCCGGCGGCGGACTGGCCGCCACCGGGGCCGGGGACAACGGCACCCTGCACGCCCTCGGCCTGGTCGCGGGGACGACGATCCTGCTGGGCGGCGCCGTGTTCACCTTCACCCCGTGGCGCAGGCTGCGCGGCACCAGGTGAGCCGAGCTCCGTACGGAAACACGCGGAGGTACGGATACACGTAGAGGTACGGATACACGTAGAGGTACGGAAAGAGCGGAGGGCCGCCGCACCGGAATCCCGGTGCGGCGGCCCTCCGTACAGCAGGGGCGGGTGCGTCAGTGCACGTCGCCCATGAGCTGCTTGACCTTGCCGCGGTACATGAAGATCGCGACACCCGCGGCCACCGCGAGGGCGGCCTGCAGCGCGACCACACCGGTGCCGTTGAGGTCGACACCCGCGATGGAGAGCAGACCCGTGGTGCAGTCACCGGCGGTGACTGCCAGGAACCAGACACCCATCATCTGACTGGCGTACTTGGCCGGGGCCATCTTCGTGGTGACGGAGAGACCCACCGGGGACAGCGTCAGCTCGGCGACCGTCTGGACGAAGTAGATCGCGACCAGCCACATCGCGGCGGCCTTGTGGCCGTCCGAGGCGATCGTCAGCGGCATCAGGAAGAGGAAGAACGACGCACCGACCAGCACCAGGCCGGAGCTGAACTTCACGATGGTGCTGGGCTCCTTGCCGCGCCGGTTCAGCGACAGCCAGAAGGCGGCGAAGACCGGGGCCAGCGCCATGATCAGGACCGGGTTGACCGACTGGTACCAGGAGACCGGGAAGTCCCACCCGAGGACGCTGTTGTCGGCCGAGGAGTCGGCGAAGATCGCGAGGGTCGAACCGCCCTGGTCGTAGATCATCCAGAAGATGGCGGCGGCGACGAAGAACCAGATGTAGCCGGACATCTTCGACTGCTCGGTGGCGCTGAGCTCCTTGTCGCGCTTGATGCGCGCCAGGACCACGATCGGAATGATCAGACCCGCGACGGTGATCGGGACCAGGATCCAGTTGAGCGTGTAGACGCCGGTGACCACGGTGACGATGTAGAAGACCGCGGCGACGGCCATCCAGATCATGGCCTTGCGCAGCGTGCTCGTCCGCTCGACGTGCGACAGCGGCTTCGGGACGACCAGGCTGCGCTCGTTCAGGTGGCGGGTGCCCATCATGAACTGGGCGAGACCCAGGCCCATGCCGAGCGCGGCGAGGGCGAAGCCCAGGTGCCAGTTGACGTTCTCACCGACGGTGCCGATGATCAGCGGCGCCGCGAAGGCACCGATGTTGATGCCCATGTAGAAGATCGTGAAGCCGCCGTCGCGGCGCGGGTCGTCCGGGCCGTCGTAGAGCTGGCCGACCATCGTCGAGATGTTGGACTTCAGCAGACCGGAGCCGATGGCGACCAGTCCGAGTCCGGCGAAGAAGGTGCCCTGCGTGGGCAGCGCCAGCGTCAGGTGGCCGAGCATGATGACGACGCCGGCGACGGCGACGGTCTTGCGCGGACCCCAGACACGGTCACCGAACCAGCCGCCGGGCATGGCGAGCAGGTAGACCAGCGACACGTAGACCGAGTAGATCGCCGTGGCCGTGGCCGGGTTCATGTGAAGCCCGTTGGGGGCGATCAGGTAGAGGGGAAGCAGGGCCCTCATGCCGTAGTAGCTGAAGCGCTCCCACATCTCGGTCATGAAGAGAGTGGCCAGGCCGCGGGGGTGGCCGAAGAAGGTCTTCTCGGAGCCGGAAGTGCCGGCCGAGTCCTTCGTCAGGCTGGACGCCATGGTCGATCCTTGGGTGCTCGGGACGCGGTGCCTCGTGAGCGTTACGCGCCCGGTGGGGGGAGGCCGGCACCGGCGCGGTCACGCCCCACCCCCACGCCTGACAGGGGATTCGTCCCGACCGCCGGACTCATCGAGGAGCCGACCGGAGGAGACGGGGGACCGACCGCATCGGGATCCACGCCCGGTGCGCATCCTCACGCTCCGGGCCCGGCCACAGGTCATTCACTGAATTCACGACTGGCGGGAACCAGCCGGCAGAACAAAAGAGACCCTCGGCGCTAAAAGCTGCCCAAGGGTCCTTGAGTAGTGCAACAGGCGTCGAGCCACCATACGACATGACTCAGTCGGAAATAAATGCACTTGAGAGATGGATCACAGGCGGCACTGGAATCACACTCCCATATTCGAAGGCATTTCTCCGATTTCCTCACGGACCCGCAGGCCTTTTGGATCACCTCACGGCAGGCGCCCCGCGCGGACTACCATCACTCCATGACCCGTGTACTGCTCGCCGAGGACGACGCATCCATCTCGGAGCCACTGGCCCGCGCACTGCGTCGGGAGGGTTACGAGGTCGAGGTCCGCGAAGACGGTCCGACCGCTCTCGACGCCGGCCTCCAGGGCGGGATCGACCTGGTCGTACTCGACCTGGGCCTGCCCGGGATGGACGGCCTCGAAGTCGCCCGCAGGCTCCGTGCCGAAGGCCACACCGTGCCGATCCTGGTGCTGACCGCCCGTGCCGACGAGGTGGACACCGTCGTCGGCCTGGACGCGGGCGCCGACGACTACGTCACCAAGCCCTTCCGCCTGGCCGAACTGCTCGCCCGCGTCCGGGCCCTGCTGCGCCGCGGCGCCACCGAGCCCGCCCCGCAGCCCGCCACCCACGGCGTCAGGATCGACGTCGAATCGCACCGGGCGTGGATGGGCGACGAGGAACTCCAGCTCACCGCCAAGGAATTCGACCTGCTGCGGGTCCTGGTCCGCGACGCGGGCCGGGTCGTCACCCGGGACCAGTTGATGCGCGAGGTCTGGGACACCACCTGGTGGTCGTCGACCAAGACCCTCGACATGCACATCTCCTGGCTCCGCAAGAAGCTCGGTGACGACGCGGCCAATCCCCGCTACATCGCGACCGTACGGGGCGTCGGCTTCCGCTTCGAGAAGAGCTGACGTACAGAAACACCCATGCGCCGCAGACTGATCAACTCCACGCTCGCCGTGGTGCTCGTGGTGATCGCCGTCTTCGGCGTCTCCCTCGTCATCGTCGAGAGCCGCACCATCAGCAACAGCGCCCAGGAGAGCGTCGACTCCGAGGCGCTGCGGCTGATCAGCGTGGTCGAGAGCCGGCTCCTGGGGGCCGAGCGGATCAACCCCGCGCTGCTGGCCGAGCAGATCTCCAGCAAGCGCTACGCCCTGGTCACGATCCCCGGACGCGCCCCCATCGAAGTCGGTACGCGCCCCACCGGCAGTGTGATCAGGAGCACGGCCGAGGGGGAGCAGGGTGAGCGCGTCACCGTCGAGGAGTCCAGCTCCGCCGTCACCCGTGAGGTCGGCCGCACCCTGATGATCATCGGCGCGGTGGCGCTGCTGGCCATCGTCTCCGCCGTGCTCCTCGCCGTACGCCAGGCCAACAAGCTGACCTCGCCGCTGACCGACCTCGCCGAGACCGCCGAGCGCCTGGGCTCCGGCGACCCGCGCCCGCGCCACAAGCGGTACGGAGTACCGGAACTGGACCGGGTCGCCGACGTCCTGGACTCCTCCGCCGAACGGATCGCCCGGATGCTGACCGCGGAACGCCGGCTGGCCGCCGACGCCTCGCACCAGCTCCGTACGCCGCTGACCGCGCTCTCCATGCGGATCGAGGAGATCTCCGTCACCGACGACCCGGACACGGTGAAGGAGGAGGCGAACTTCGCCCTCACCCAGGTCGAGCGGCTCACCGACGTGGTGGAGCGGCTGCTGACCAACGCCCGCGATCCGCGTACCGGCTCCGCCGTCGTCTTCGACCTCGACGAGGTCGTCAAGCAGCAGATCGAGGAGTGGCGCCCGGCCTACCGGGGCGAGGGCCGCGCCATCGTCCGCTCCGGGAAGCAGGGGCTGCGGGCCGTCGGCACACCCGGCGCGGTCGCCCAGGTGCTGGCCGCACTGATCGAGAACTCACTGATGCACGGCGGCGGTACGGTCGCGCTGCGCACCCGGGTCACCGGCAATCAGGCGGTGATCGAGGTCACGGACGAGGGCCCGGGCGTGCCGCCCGACCTCGGTGCCCGGATCTTCGAGCGGACGATCAGCGGCCGCAACTCCACCGGTATCGGCCTCGCGGTGGCCAGGGACCTCGCGGAGGCGGACGGCGGCCGTCTCGAACTGCTCCAGCAGCAGCCGGCGGTCTTCGCCCTCTTCCTCAGCCGGGTGGCCCTGAAGAGACAGGAACCGGAACGCCCGGTGCGCTGAGCGGACGCGGCGAGCGGTGCTACGGCCGCACCGAATCGGCCTCGACCCGCGGCACCTGCTCCGTACGCCCCTGCTTCAGGAACCCCTCCGCGCTCAGCACGGTCTCCTTCGCGGGCAGCGCCTTGAACACCCACGTCCGGTAGGACCAGAAGCGGAACAGCGTCGCGATACCGATGCCGAGGATCTTGAAGACATTGCTCTGGACCGGGCTGTTCCACCCGAACCCGTACGTCGCCGCGTACAGCACACCCGTCTCGATGACCGCGCCCACCGCGCTGAACAGCAGGAACAGCGTCAGCTCCCGGGTCCGGCCGCTCTTGTCGCGGTCCCGGTACGTCCAGTAGCGGAAGCCGACGTAATTGAAGAGGATGGCGACGAGCGTGGCCAGCAGGCCTGCACGCACCACCTGGAGGTCCGTGGTGCGCCAGAGCAGGTTGGATACCGCGATATTGACGACCAGGCCGAGTGCGCCGACCGCGCCGAACTTGGCGACCTCCCGGGCCAGCAGATCCAGCCGGGTCCGCAGTGCGCCCCGTTCGCTCATGGTGATCGCTCAGCCCGTCTGTCGGTTACGTCGGTCCAGCCATGCTAACCAGCCCGTCCAGGGGCCACCCGTGGATGAGCCGGCAGGTGTGGCGATGCTGTGACGCACCCCGCAGGCCGGGGCGGGCACAGGGCTTCGTCGGGCGACCCCCGGGGCGCCGGATACCCTGGAGGAGTGACGTTCCCGGTAGTCGGCATGGTCGGCGGCGGTCAGCTCGCCCGTATGACCCACGAGGCGGGCATCCCCCTCGGCATCAAGTTCAAGCTCCTCAGTGACACCCCCCAGGACTCGGCGGCCCAGGTGGTGAGCGAAGTCGTCGTCGGCGACTATCGCGACCTGGACACGCTGCGTGCCTTCGCGCGCGGCTGTGACGTGATCACCTTCGATCACGAGCACGTACCGACCGAACACCTGCGGGCCCTGGAGGCGGACGGCATTCCCGTGCGCCCGGGACCCGATGCGCTGGTGCACGCCCAGGACAAGGGGGTGATGCGCGCGAAGCTCACCGAGGTCGGCGCGCCCTGCCCCCGTCACCGCGTCGTGGAGGACCCGGCCGACGTCGTGGCCTTCGCGCAGGAGGTCGGGGGCTTCCCCGTCGTCCTCAAGACGGTCCGCGGCGGCTACGACGGCAAGGGCGTCTGGGTGGTCCGCTCCGAGGCGGACGCGGCCGACCCCTTCCTGGCCGGTGTCCAGGTCCTCGCCGAGGAGAAGGTCGACTTCGTACGGGAGCTGGCGGCCAACATCGTCCGCTCGCCGCACGGCCAGGCCGTCGCCTACCCGGTCGTCGAGTCGATCCAGGTCGACGGGGTCTGCGACACGGTCATCGCCCCGGCCCCGGAGCTGGACGAGCGGCTCGCGGGCGAGGCCCAGCAGCTCGCCCTCCGCATCGCCGCCGAGCTGGGCGTCGTCGGCCACCTCGCCGTCGAGCTCTTCGAGACGCGTGACGGACACATCCTGGTCAACGAGCTGGCAATGCGTCCGCACAACTCCGGGCACTGGACCCAGGACGGCGCGATCACCTCGCAGTTCGCCAACCACGTCCGGGCCATCCTGGACCTGCCGCTCGGCGACCCGCGCCCGCGCGCCACCTGGACGGTCATGTCGAACGTCCTCGGCGGCGACTACCCGGACATGTACCAGGCGTATCTGCACTGCATGGCCCGCGACCCGCAGCTCAAGATCCACATGTACGGCAAGGACGTGAAGCCGGGCCGCAAGGTCGGACACGTCAACACCTACGGCGACGACCTGGCGGACGTGCGAGACCGGGCCCGTCATGCAGCTGACTACCTCAGAGGAACGATCACCGAATGACCTCCCCTGCCACCGCCGCGCCCCTCGTCGGCATCGTCATGGGCTCGGACTCCGACTGGCCCGTCATGGAAGCGGCGGCCAAGGCCCTCGCCGAGTTCGAGATCCCCTACGAGGTCGACGTCGTCTCCGCCCACCGCATGCCGCGCGAGATGATCGCGTACGGCGAGCAGGCGGCGGACCGCGGCCTCAGGGCGATCATCGCGGGCGCGGGCGGCGCCGCCCACCTGCCCGGCATGCTCGCCTCGGTCACCCCGCTGCCGGTCATCGGCGTCCCGGTCCCGCTGAAGTACCTCGACGGCATGGACAGCCTGCTCTCCATCGTGCAGATGCCCGCCGGAATCCCCGTCGCCACCGTCTCGGTCGGCGGCGCGCGCAACGCGGGCCTGCTCGCCGCGCGCATCCTCGCCGCCCACGACACCGACCTTCAGGGCCGTATGAACGAGTTCCTGCAGGAGCTGAACGACCTGGCGACGGAGAAGGGCAAGCGGCTCCGCAGCAAGGTCGAGGGCGCCGACTCCTTCGGCTTCGGGAAGTAGGCGGCCGTGGAGCAGCTGGAGCGGGCGAGGGAACTCCTCGCCGAATACCCCGTCGTCGACGGCCACAACGACCTGCCGTGGGCGCTGCGCGAACAGGTCGGCTACGACCTCGACGCCCGTGACATCGCCACCGACCAGTCCGGCCATCTGCACACCGACATTCCGCGGCTGCGCGCGGGCGGCGTCGGCGCGCAGTTCTGGTCCGTTTACGTACGGTCCGACCTCGCGGGCGACGCGGCGGTCAGCGCCACCCTCGAACAGATCGACGTGGTCACCGAGCTGCTGGAGCGCTACCCCGCGGACCTGCGGCGCGCCCTGACCGCCGACGACATGGAGGCGGCCCGCGCCGAGGGCCGTATCGCCTCTCTGATGGGCGCCGAGGGCGGCCACTCCATCAACAACTCGCTGGGCACCCTGCGCGCCCTGCACACCCTGGGCGTCCGCTACATGACGCTCACACACAACGACAACATCGCGTGGGCGGACTCGGCGACCGACGAACCGGGCGTAGGCGGTCTCTCGCCCTTCGGCCACGAGGTCGTACGGGAGATGAACCGCACCGGCATGCTGGTCGACCTCTCCCACGTGGCGGCCACCACGATGCGCGACGCGCTCGACACCTCCACCGCGCCGGTGGTCTTCTCGCACTCCTCGTCACGCGCGATCTGCGACCACCCGCGCAACATCCCCGACGACGTCCTCGGCCGGCTCCCGGCCAACGGCGGCATCGCGATGGCGACCTTCGTGCCGAAGTTCGTCCTTCCGGCGGCCGTCGCCTGGACCCACGCCGCGGACGAGAACATGCGCGCCCACGGCCTGCACCACCTCGACACCACGGCGCAGGCCATGAAGATCCACGCCGCCTTCGAAGCGGCCAACCCGCGCCCGATGGCCACCGTGGCGACGATCGCCGACCATCTCGACCACATGCGCGAGGTCGCCGGGATCGACCACATCGGCATCGGCGGCGACTACGACGGCACCGCCTTCCTCCCGGAGGGCCTCCAGGACGTCGCGGGCTACCCGAATCTGATCGCGGAGCTGCTCGGCCGCGGCTGGTCCGGCGCCGATCTCGCCAAGCTGACCTGGCAGAACGCGGTACGGGTGCTGCGCGACGCGGAGGACGTCGCCCGCGAACTGAGCACGCACCGGGCCCCGTCCCACGCCACGCTCGAACAGCTGGACGCCCCCTCGGGCCCGTCCGGCGATTGAGGACGGAGTGGTCACCGGGCGCCCCCGGTGACCGCCACGCTCCCGGTACCTAAGACGCGCACAGACAGAACGGATGCCCCGCAGGATCCGCGTACACCCGGAAACTCCGCTTCCGGTCCTCCGCGTCCAGCACGGTCGCACCCAGCGCAAGAACCTCCCGCTCCGCCGCGTCCAGATCCGGCACGGTCAGATCCAGATGGAACTGCTGCGAGCCGTCCGGACGCGGCCACTGCGGCGGTACGAAGCCGGGCGCGGCCTGGAACGCGAGCAGGGTGTTCGTGGCCTCGATCAGCTCCGCCCAGCCCTCGCCGTCCTGCACGACCTTCCCGCCGAGCAGCCCGGCGTAGAAACCGGCGAGCGCGGCGGGATCGGGGCAGTCCACGACGACGGCACCCAGTGTGGCGACAGCCATGACACATCCTCCTACGGACTTCGGACCTTCGGACCTTCGGGCAGAGGCGGTTACCGCTAGATCCACTCAACGGGTAACCGTTACTGCATGCTCCCGTATTGGAGGTAACGTCGCAACCATGAACGCGAAGGATTCCGCGCCCGGTGGACTCGCGCTGATCGAGGACCTGGTCAACACACTGAACATCGAGACCGGTGCGGACACCCTCGACACGGTGGAGGGGCGCGCCGCCTTCTCTCTCACCGAGCCGGACGTCCCGGACGCCCGCGTCCTGCGCGAGGCGCTCCGCAGCGCCTGCCTCGCCCATGCCGGACACCGCCCGCCGGACGGCGCCGCGGCGCCCCCGCTCGACCGGCTCCTCGCCGAAGCGCCCCTGCGCGTCACCGTGGACGCGGCGGGCGCCGCCGCGCTGCGGCCCGCGGCCGAACCGGCCGGCCTGACCGCCCGCGTCGCGGCAGCCATCGCCACCGCGGCGGCCGATGGCACCTGGTCCCGGCTCAAGGCGTGCGAGGCCGAGGACTGCCAGTGGGCCTATTACGACCGCAGCCCGGCGGGGCGCCGCCGCTGGTGCTCCATGTCGGTGTGCGGCGCCCGCGCCAAGATGCGCACCTACCGCGCCAAGCGCGGCTAGGGCTTCCGCCGGGGTGGGGCTGTTTGCCGGTCAGGGTTTTTGCGCGGACCGGACGTGTCAGGCCTTCGGGCGGCCCATCGCCCGGTACGTCCAGCCGGCCTCGCGCCACAGCCCGCTGTCCAGGGCGTTGCGGCCGTCCAGGATGATCCGGCGGGAGGCGACCTCGCCGAGCGCCGCCGGGTCCAGCTCGCGGAACTCGCGCCACTCCGTCAGATGCAGCACCACATCCGCGCCGCGCACCGCGTCCAGCGCCGAGTCGGCGTAACCGAGCGTCGGGAAGAGGCGCCGGGCGTTGTCCATGCCCTTCGGGTCGAAGACCGTGACCTGACCGCCCTGGAGATGGATCTGCCCGGCCACGTTCAGCGCGGGCGAGTCCCGTACGTCGTCCGAGTCCGGCTTGAACGTCGCGCCGAGGACCGCCACCCGCTTGCCGAGGAACGAATCGCCGCCCACGGCCTCCCGGGCCAGCTCCACCATGTGGCCGCGGCGCCGCATGTTGATCGAGTCGACCTCGCGCAGGAAGGTCAGCGCCTGGTCCGCGCCCAGCTCACCGGCGCGCGCCATGAAGGCCCGGATGTCCTTGGGCAGACAGCCGCCGCCGAAGCCGATCCCGGCCCGCAGGAACTTGCTGCCGATCCGCTCGTCGTGCCCGATCGCCTCGGCCAGCTTCTTCACATCGCCGTCGGCGGCCTCGCAGACCTCCGCCATGGCGTTGATGAACGAGATCTTCGTGGCCAGGAAGGAATTGGCCGCGGTCTTCACCAGCTCGGCGGTCGGGAAGTCCGTCACCACGAAGGGCGACCCGTCCGCGACCGGAATCGCGTACACCTCGCGCAGCAGCTTCTCGGACCGCTCGCTCGCCACACCGACGACGATCCGGTCGGGCTGCAGGGTGTCCTTCACGGCGAAGCCCTCGCGCAGGAACTCCGGGTTCCAGGCCAGCTCCGCATCCGCGCCCGCCGGTGCCAGCTCCGCCAGCCGCGCCGCGAGCCGGGCCGCCGAGCCCACCGGCACGGTCGACTTGCCGACGACCAGGACGGGCCGGGTCAGATGCGGCGCCAGCGACTCGAAGGCGCTGTCCACGTAGCTCATGTCGCAGGCGTACTCGCCGTGCTTCTGCGGGGTGTTCACGCAGACGAAGTGCACATCGCCGAAGGCCGCCACCTCTTCCCACGAAGTGGTGAACCGCAGCCGCCCGGTGGACCCCTCGATGCCCTCGACGTGCTGCCGCAGCAGCTCCTCCAGGCCCGGCTCGTACATCGGGACCCGGCCTGCGCCGAGCATCTCGATCTTCTCGGGCACGACATCGAGGCCGAGTACTTCGAAGCCCAGTTCCGCCATGGCCGCTGCATGGGTGGCGCCGAGGTAGCCGGTGCCGATCACGGTGATCCTGAGGGCCATGGTGTGCTCCTGGGAGATGCGGACAGACGTGCGGTGAACGAGCATAGTCGTGCCCCCGGAGGCCCGTATTCCTGCCGCCGGTGCAGCTTCTGCCACCCCTGTCGCCAAGCTCACGCGCGCATTGCATAGGCCATTGCGGGAGCGGCGCTCTAAAATCTGGTTACTTAACGGTAGTTAGCATCTTTGGGGAGTGAGCGTCTTGGCGGGTTCGACCGATTTCGACCTGTACCGTCCGGCCGAGGAGCACGAGATGCTTCGCGAGACGGTGCGTGCGCTCGCCGAGGCGAAGATCGCCCCGTACGCGGCGGCGGTCGACGAGGAGGCGCGCTTCCCGCAGGAGGCGCTGGACGCCCTGACCGCCGCGGACCTCCAGGCGGTGCACGTCCCCGACGAGTACGGCGGCGCGGGCGCCGACGCCCTCGCCACGGTCATCGTGATCGAGGAGGTGGCCCGTGTCTGCGCCTCCTCCTCCCTCATCCCGGCCGTGAACAAACTCGGCTCGCTGCCCGTGATCCTCTCCGGTTCCGAGGACCTGAAGAAGAAGTACCTGGGCCCCCTCGCCAAGGGCGACGGCATGTTCTCGTACTGCCTCTCCGAGCCCGACGCGGGTTCCGACGCTGCGGGCATGAAGACCCGGGCCGTGCGCGACGGCGACTTCTGGGTGCTCAACGGCGTGAAGCGCTGGATCACCAACGCGGGCGTCTCCGAGTACTACACGGTCATGGCCGTCACCGACCCGACCAAGCGTTCCAAGGGCATCTCGGCCTTCGTCGTCGAGAAGTCGGACGAGGGCGTCTCCTTCGGCGCCCCGGAGAAGAAGCTCGGCATCAAGGGCTCCCCGACCCGCGAGGTCTACTTCGACAACGTCCGCATCCCCGCCGACCGCATCATCGGCGAGGAGGGCACCGGCTTCGCCACCGCGATGAAGACCCTGGACCACACCCGCATCACGATCGCGGCCCAGGCCCTCGGCATCGCCCAGGGTGCCCTCGACTACGCCAAGGGCTACGTCCAGGAGCGCAAGCAGTTCGGCAAGCCGATCGGCGACTTCCAGGGCGTCCAGTTCATGCTCGCCGACATGGCCATGAAGCTGGAGGCGGCCCGTCAGCTCACCTACTCCGCCGCCGCCAAGTCCGAGCGCCTAGACAGCGACCTCACCTTCTTCGGCGCCGCGGCCAAGTGTTTCGCCTCCGACGTGGCGATGGAGATCACCACGGACGCGGTCCAGCTGCTCGGCGGCTACGGCTACACGCGGGACTACCCGGTGGAGCGGATGATGCGCGACGCCAAGATCACGCAGATCTACGAGGGCACGAACCAGGTCCAGCGCATCGTCATGGCGCGCAACCTGCCGTAACCGGCACCCGTGGTCCGAGGTACGCAGCGAGAGAACCGGTCATTCCGGCGTCGGCAACCGGCGCGGGGATGACCGGTTTCCCATATTTCCCCCATCTTCCGCCGAGCGCCTCGGCACACTGGGTGCATGGGCGATCACCTTCAGAAACCGCCGGATCACCTCGTGATCAACGTGGAGCACCGGGACGATCCGGTGTCCCTGGTCACCGAGGCGGACGCCTTCGCCGCGTCCCGGACGTACGGGAGGATCGCGCTCCGGGGGCCGCTCTTCGGCATCGCCGAGCAGCGGCGCGGCGAGCGGCCGCGATGGCGGCTGATCACCGACATGGGCACCGGCTTTCCGCAGGACGCCCGCGACGAGCTGAACTCCCATCTCTGGTTCAGGGCCAAGGACGACACGGACGACCCCCGCGAGCGGCGTGTCCTGCTCGACGCGGTGCACCGGCTGGAGACCGAGCCGCTGAACGAACTGACCGTCGGCGACACGCGTTACCGCGTCGTGCGCGCCGACGAGTTCGCCAGGAGCAGCGGGGGCCGCCTGGAGCCGCCCAGGCCCACCGACGTCGACTCGGAGGGCTGGGACGTCCAGACGCGCACGCCCTCGACCACCAAGGGCTTCGTCATCGACCACGCGGCGGCGGTGGGGCTGACGGAGGGGCTCGACCGGGTGGGCCTGCTGCCGCTCTCGTACACCTCGGACCGCTACCCGCCCGACGTACTGGCGGATTCGCAGAGGGCGTTGCGGACGCATCCCGGTGTGGTGCTGCTACCGGTCGTCTTCCGGGTCATGGAGCGCAAGGAGAAGTCCTGGTCGATGGCGTCGAGCCAGCACCCCACCCCGCAGGACGCGCGGCGCTCACTGGCCCACTATCTGAAGGAGGTCATGCCGCTGATCGGGGAGGTCGACGAGCGGGAGGCCGCCGTGTACGCGCGGGCGGCGGACGGGTTCATGAAGCGGCTGAGGCCCAATGAGCTGGAGGTACGGGGGCGTTGCTACCAGATCGTCCGGGTCGAACGGATGATGCGCATCGGGCCGGCGGGACCGGAGGGTCCACGGCGCTCGGACATCGACGTCCAGGAACCCATGAAGATCCGCCCCACGATGGACGAGTGGGGCAACATCGAACACAACGAATAGCCGACCACCGCGGCTTCGTGGCCCGTGGCGTACCTTCCCCTTCCATGACCGACATCGACATCGACAAGCTCACCGACCTGTTCACCGCGCTCGGTGCCGAGGACGCCGTCGGCTGGGCCGACTCCGAGGCCGAGGAGAACATCCCGCAGCTCGCCCGCTACCGCTTCCTGCGCATGGTCTGGCAGGACATCGACGGGTGGAGCTCGGCGGCCGCCGACTGGGTCGAGGCCTACCGGAAGGACGGGCTCGCCGGTGGCGCCGTCGAGCGGGCGCTGGCCCTCGGTCTGAGCCCCGGCGATCTGGGGGAGATAGCCCGCGAGGTGGCGAAGGAGACCGCGTTCGGCCTTCTCTACGGACTGGCCGACCCGGCCGACGGCGATCTGCCGCCCGTGATCGAGCAGGAACTGCCCGGCTGGTGCCTGGCCGAGCTCTCGCCGCAGGGCGAGCCCACAGGGCGGATTCTGGACGCGCTGTACGAGGACCTGGACGAGGTCGAGCCGCAGGGGCCCGCGGTAGGCGGGCGATGACCGCGGGCGACGCGGCGAGCGGGCGGCGGATCCGGGGAGGGGTCGACTGACGCAGGGCCCGGACGGTTCGCCGTCCGGGCCCTGCGTGGGCTGCTGTCAGTCGTTTCCGCCGTCAGTTGCTGGAGACGGTGACCTTCTCGTCGTTGTTGAGCTGTTCCACCAGCTGCTTGACCTTGGCCTTGTCCCAGACCAGATTGCCGCCGGTGGAGCCCGAGATCGGCATGTTCATCGAGGTGCCGTCGCCGCCCGTGACGCCCTTCATCGCGAAGAACATCTGGCTCAGCGACCAGAGCGACATGTCCTTGTCCACGATCAGGGTGTCCAGGCCGGCGCCCATCGTCGGGTACAGCTTGAACGGGTTGAGGATCGTGGACGGCGTCGCCGTCTGGCTCGCCAGCGCCGCGAGGAACTTCTGCTGGTTCTTCGTACGGTCCAGGTCGCTGCCCGCGAACGCGTACCGGGTCCGCACGAAGGCGAGCGACTGCTCGCCGTTCAGCGTCTGCTTGCCGGCCTGGAAGTCGGCGCCGGAGTTCTTGTCCTTGAACGCCTTGGGGATGTCGAGTTCCACCCCGCCGATCGCGTCCACGATCTGGGCGAAACCGCCGAAGCCGATCTCGACGTAGTGGTCGATGTGCAGTCCGGTGTTGAACTCGACGGTACGGACGAGGAGTTCGGGACCGTCCTCGGCATAGGCGGCGTTCAGCTTGGTGAAGCGGCCACGGCCCGGGTAGAGCTTGCCGGAGTCGGAGCCCTTGAACGAGGGGATCTCGACGTTCGAGTCACGCGGCAGGGAGATCAGCGTCGGGCCGTTCGACCCGTCGTGCAGGATCATCATCGAGTCGGTCCGCTTGCCCTCGGCGGAGCCGGTGTGCAGCCGCTTCTTGTCCTCGTCCGTCATGCCCGCGCGGCTGTCGGAACCGACGATCAGGTAGTTGGTGCCGTCGCCGCTCTCCGGCCGCTCGATGACCTTGGAGAGGTCCACCTCGCGCTTGAGCTTGGAGTCGGCCCAGAAGTAGGTGCCTATGGAGACCGCGAGCACCACGACGACCAGGGACAGCGCGCCTATCTTTATTCGGCGGCGCCAGTCGGGCGCCGGGCGCCCCTGGGGGTAACCGCCCTCCCCCCGGCCGTCGCCGCCACCGTGGCCGTTGCCCTGGCCGCCGCCGTAGACGTGGCCCGTGTTGTAACCGCTGTCGTACCCTGCGCTGTCGTTGTAGCCGCCGGCGTACTGCGGCGGCTCCGGCTGCCGCTGCCTCGGCGGTGCGGGACGCTGCTGAGGCGGTGCGGGGCGCCGCTGGACGTGCGGCATCACACGGGCGCCCTCGGGCCGGTCGCTGTCGCTGCCCTGCCCGTAGCGGTTGCCGCCGCGGTCGTTGTCGGTCCAGCCCTCGGGCCAATCGTTCATGCGGACCAGTGTGCAGGCCGGGCGTACTGCTATCACAGGGTGTACGGGAAATCGCATCAGGGCTGTTGCGAAGCTGATGCATTGCTGTCGGACGGAAGACCCCGCATAAGGTGGACGGTATGACAGATCAGGCCCCGCGTCCGGAGGGCGACATTCCGGGCAAGCCGACCGCCGCTTCCCGGACCACCCTCAGCCACATCATGACCGGCAACGACACCAATCTGCTGGGCACGGTGCACGGCGGCGTGATCATGAAGCTGGTCGACGACGCGGCGGGCGCCGTGGCCGGCCGGCACTCCGGCGGACCCGCGGTGACGGCCTCGATGGACGAGATGGTCTTCCTGGAGCCGGTCCGCGTGGGTGACCTTGTTCACGTCCGCGCCCAGGTGAACTGGACCGGCCGCTCCTCCATGGAGGTCGGCGTGCGCGTCATGGCCGAGCGTTGGAACGAATCCACCCCCGCCCAGCAGGTCGGCAGCGCGTATCTGGTCTTCGCCGCGGTCGACGCGGACGGCAAGCCGCGCCCCGTACCGCAGGTGATCCCGGAGACGGAGCGCGACAAGCGGCGCTACGAGGAGGCGCAGATCCGGCGCACCCACCGCCTCGCCCGACGCCGCGCGATCAAGGAACTGCGGGAGAAGCGCGTGGCGGACGGCATCGACGACTGAGCCCCCCGCCCGCCCGTGGTCACGGGCAGGCCACCTGGTCGCCCCTGACCGCGTCGAACTCGCCCCGGTGCGGCTCCTCGGCCCCTACCCGCTGCACCTTCTCGAAGTCCGCGCCCGCCGTCACCTTCATCGTGGCGCCCTGCCCGTTCACCGCCCGCAGCTCCGCCCCGGGCAACGCGATGGCCAGGGCCTTCGCGGAGCGGTCCCAGCGCGGGTCGTAGGTGATCAGGGTGCGCTTGAGATCCTGCGGCTCTCCGTTCAGCGGGGCCCGCGTGGTGGCGAAACCGGTGGCGCGCAGTCCGTCGTCGACCGTCCTGCCGAGCCCGTCCTTCGGGGTCCCGTTGTAGACCTGGACCCGGATCTGCCGCGGGGCGACATCGACCTTCACGGTCTTCGGCTGCTCGGGCCGCCCCGGGGCGAGCGGCCGGTCGTCGCGCAGCGCCTGGAAGAGCTTCTTCGACTTCACCTCGTCCCACCTGACCGTGGAGCCGATCTTCTTGACCGGGTAGGCGACGTTCGCCAGCGGTACGGAGGTGAACTCGGACGAGGCGGGGGAGAAGCCGCGCATAGCCTGGCCGAGCTCCAGCATCTGCTCCGTACCGAATCCCTTGTCGGCCCGGACCGAGCTCAGCATCGTCGAGGCGAGGTCCCGGAACTTCACCGGGTTCAGCAGCACACCGCTGTGGGTCGCCTGCTCGATCAGCGAGGCGAGGAATTTCTGCTGGCGCTGCATCCGCCCCAGGTCGGAGGCCCCGTCGATGTGCCGGGAGCGCACGAACTGGAGCGCCTGCCCGCCGTTCAGATCATGCGTGCCCGCGGCGAGGTCGAGACCGGTGTACGCGTCCTTCAGCGGCCGGGCCGTGCAGATCTGCACCCCGCCCAGGGTGTCCACCGTCTTCATGAAGCTGGTGAAGTCGACCTCCAGATAGTGGTCGATCTTGATGCCCGTCATGTGCTCGACGGTCCGTACGGTCAGCCCGGGCCCGCCCTCGGCATAGGCGGCGTTCAGCTTCACCGGGTGGGCGGTGTGCGCCTTGCCGGTGGTCCGGTCCGTGTGCTCGGGAATCTCGGCGTAGCTGTCCCGCGGCAGCGAGACGATGCTCGCGCGCTCCTTGTCCGCCGACAGATGCACCAGCATGACCGTGTCGGTGCAGTTGCAGGGCGCACCGCCCAGCCGGTATTTCCGCTTCTCCTCCCGGGTGATCCTGTCGCGGCCGTCGGTGCCCACGAGCAGCAGATTCATGCCATGACCGGCTCGGGGCCGGTTCTTCATGTCCTTGAACGGGTCGACCCGGTCGATCCCGGTCTCCAGGCTGGTCACCACCGCGTGGCCGATCCCGCCTGCCCCGAGCACCAGCACGGAGAGACCGGTCACCACCCGCATTCCCCAGCGTGGCCGTTCGTCCTGCCTTCTGGACCTGCGCTGCGGCGGAACCGGGCGGTGGCGGGGTGAACGGGGGGAGGGGTGCGGCGTGGGCACGGGGGGAACCTCCGTGGTGCAAAGGGGATTATTCGCACAGTAGGTCCATACGATCTGCACTCCGCGAAGCCGCCCGGCGGCGCGCGCCGGTGTCCCCCATTCGCGGTAACGTGGCGGCCGAATAACGCCGCCTGGTGGGGTGCGAACCCCCGGCGCCCCCGAGGACCACCCGAGGACCACCATGTCTGCCGCGCAGCACCCCGCCGTCTCCGTGATCATGCCGGTGCTCAATGAGGAACGTCATCTCAGGAACTCCGTCCGGCACATCCTGGAGCAGGAGTACGCAGGTGAGATGGAGGTGGTGATCGCGCTCGGCCCCTCCACGGACCGTACCGACGAGATCGCCGCGGAGCTGGTACGGGAGGACCCCCGGGTCCACACCGTCCCGAACCCGACCGGCCGCACCCCGGCCGCCCTCAACGCCGCGATCAAGGCTTCCAGCCACCCCATAGTCGTGCGGGTCGACGGTCACGGCATGCTCTCGCCGAACTACATCGCGACCGCCGTCCGCCTCCTGGAGGAGACCGGCGCGCAGAACGTCGGCGGCATCATGCACGCCGAGGGCGAGAACGCCTGGGAGGACGCCGTCGCCGCGGCCATGACGTCGAGGATCGGCGTCGGCAACGCGGCCTTCCACACCGGAGGCCAGGCAGGACCGGCGGAGACCGTGTATCTCGGTGTCTTTCGCCGGGAGGCCCTGGAGAAGGCCGACGGCTACAACGTGGAGTTCATCCGCGCCCAGGACTGGGAGCTGAACTTCCGCATCCGCGAGGCGGGCGGTCTGATCTGGTTCTCACCGGAGCTGAAGGTGCAGTACCGTCCGCGGCCCTCCATCAGGGCACTCGCCAAGCAGTACAAGGACTACGGCCGCTGGCGGCACGTCGTCGCCCGCTACCACTCCGGCTCGATCAACCTGCGCTACCTGGCTCCGCCCACCGCCGTCTGCGCGATCGCGGCGGGCCTCGTGCTCGGTGCGGCGCTCACTCCATGGGCGTTCGTCGTCCCCGCCGGATACGCCGCGGCGATCGTCGCCGGGTCCGTACCCGCCGGCAAGGGCCTGTCGCTGAAGGCGCGGGCACAGATCCCGGTGGCCCTCGCGACCATGCACATGGCGTGGGGGTACGGCTTCCTGACCAGCCCGCGTTCGCTGGCGAAGAAGGTCATCGCCAGCCGGCGCCCGGCCGTCACCGTGTAGCGGCCGACAACCGCGTGGGGGCCTTCCGGCGCATCGGAAGGCCCCCACTGTCTTGCTACCGGGCGTCGTTAAAAGCCGAAGCCCGGCTGGATGTCCATACAGGCCCCTTCGTCGTCGCCGTTGAGGGCGCGCGCGCTGTCAGGGGTCTTCTCCTCGGCGCTGGGCGCCTTGTAGTCCCCGCTCTCGCGCCAGTCGGCCCCCACGGTCAGGGTGATGCCCGAGACGGCGGTCGACTTCTTCACAGCCGTCAGCGGGATGCCGAGCGCCTTGGCCACGGCCTGGGCGTTGCCCTCCATGTCGACGCTGGGGAAGAGCACCCCGGTCCGTACCGCCGCATCGGTGTTCTGCGCGTCGATCGCGGCCTGGGTGAAGCCCTTCGCGGCCAGCAGCTCCTGGACCGCCGAGGCGCGGCCCTTGACCGGGTACTCGGTCTCGGTACGGGTTCCGTTGCGGACGCTGACCGGGATCTCGGCGTCGGGCGAGGTGGGCTCCTTGGCGGCCGGGGCCTTGCGCTTGGACGCCTTGCCGTCGAGCGGGACGTCGTCGCGGACCATCTGGAACAGCTGATCGGCGTCGACGGGCTTGGGGAGCACCCGGCCGTTGTTCACTCCCGTTCCGTAGACGTTCGGCATCGTCGTCATCGTGATGCGCCCGGTGGGCGCCTTCTTGAGCTCGTCCGCGAGGTCGTACAGCTTCTTGACCGAGTCGAGGCCCTTGTCGACCGTCAGCGCGCTCGTCGCCGCCTCGGCAAGGCCCATCAGCTTGCCCGGGTCGGTGAGCTTGGTGCCCTTGCGCAGCTCACGGACCATCGAGTTCATGTACATGTGCTGGGCGTGGGTGCGGCCGAGGTCCGTGCCGTCCTCGAAGCCGTAGCGGGTACGCAGCCACTGCAGGGCCTGCTTGCCCTTGATCTTGGTGGTGCCCTTCTCCAGCTTCAGCCCGGAGCCCTTGCCGTCCCTCGTGTGGGAGTAGACGTTGCCCTTGACGCAGACCGGGACGCCGCCGATCGCGTCGGCCATCGAGACCACACCGGCGAAGTCGATCATCATGAAGTGGTCGATGGTGATGCCGGTCAGCTCGTACCAGGTGGCCACGGTGCATCCGGGACCGCCGCGGCCGAGCGTCTCGTTGGTCATCGCCAGACCGGTGGTGGCGGGGTAGACGCGCCCCGTCTTCGGGTCGGTGCACTTCGGGATCTTCAGCAGCGTGTCGCGCGGCATGCTGATCACCGACATGTTGCTGCGGTCGGCGGAGAGATGGAGCAGCATCTGCACATCGGCCAGCGGCGGCGCCCCGAAGGTGTCCTTGGCCCCGCCGAGCTTCTGGTTCTCCTTGGAGTCCCGTGCGTCCGAGCCGATGAGCAGGATGTTCAGCGGGGTCTGACCGGCGGAATTGGCCTTGTGGTCGGCCATCTTCTTGTCGCCGATGTTCAGGTCCTCTTTCTTGAGGTTCCCGTTGAGGTGCTGGTAGTAGGCGTATCCGGCTCCCGCGCCGCCGAGTATGAGCAGCGCGACAACGGCGGCGACCCAGCGCAGTGCCCGGCGCTTGCCCTTCTTGCCTCGCTTCTTCGGACCGCCGCGCCGATGGCCGCTGTCCGCCGGGGCGGACCGCCGGCGGGACGCGCCGGAGTCCGGTTCCGTCTTCGGCGCGTCCTCGTAGAGCCCGTCGTCCCAGCCGAGTTGACCGGCGTGCCGGACGCGTGGTCGCGTCCCCTCCCCGGGCGTACTGCTCCGTCCCACCAGGACCCCCTGCTGCTCAGACTCGTGGTTTGGCGCAGTGACCCGGTGTCACTTGGCGCACTCTGCCTTGTCGGCGTTTGCCTGCTGAATACCGTCCGGCACCTTTGCCGGCCCCGTGAGGGGAATGCCCGCGCCCTTGAAGTCGGCGCCGAGCGTCAGCACCATCGCCTGGAGCCCCTCGGCGTCCGTGGTGCCCTGCTTCAGGGCCGAGCCGGGCAGGCCCATCATGGCGGCCAGGGCGCGGGCCTGGTCCGCCTGGTTCGGCGCGTACTCCAGTGTCGTCTTGTCGATCTTCGCCGGGGCGTTGGCCTTGTTCGTGGACTTGAGCACGCCCTGGTCGTTCTGCAGCCAGGTGACGGTCGTCTGGGCGGCACCGGCGATCTCGCCGCCGTTGTACACATCGACGCGGACATCGGCCGCGGCGGCCTTGGTGCCCTTGAGGAGCGCGTCCTGCTTGCTCTTCGCGGCCTGCTTCTGCGCCTTCACCTCGGTCAGCGAGGTGTCCTCGCGCATCATGGCGAACAGCGGGTCGGCCTTGGCCGTGTCCACTACGACGGTCGCCTTTATCTTCTCTGCCGGGTTGTCCAGCACCGGCACCGTCACGAAGGTGACGTTCTTGGTGTTGACCTTGCCGAGCTCCTGGGCCAGCGACGTCAGCTTCTTCACCGAGCCGATGCCGGAGTCGACGGTGAGCGCCTTGGTCGCCGCGTCCGCCAGCTTGAACATCTTGGTCGGGCTGGTCAGGGTGTCGTCCGACTGCATCTGCCGGATCATCGAGCCGATGAACTGCTGCTGGACCTTGATCCGGTCCAGGTCGCTCTGATTGCCGAAGCTGTGCCGGGTACGTACGAACGCCAGCGCGTCCTCGCCCTGGATCGTGCTCTCGCCCTTCGGGAGGTCGAGGTGCGACTTGGGGTCCTTGACCGGATGTGCCAGGCAGACCTTGACGCCGCCGACCGCCGTGGACAGCTCCTTCACCGCGTTGAAGTCGACCATCATGAAGTGATCGGGCCGCAGGCCGGTGATCTCCTCGACCGTACGCATGGTGCAGCCCGGGTCGCGGCCGTCCTGGCCGAGGCTGACGTTGAAGCGGGTGTTGTCCGTCCCCGGAATGACCTTGTCCGAGCCGTCCGGCTGCTTGCTGGTGCACTCCGGGATGTCGGTGATCAGGTCGCGGGGGATGCTGAGCGCCGTCGCGTTGGTGCGGTCCTTGGAGACGTGGAAGAGGATGTTGGTGTCGGCGTGGCCGGTGCTGCCCTTGTCGCCGTAGCCCTCGTTGCCCTTACCGGTGCGCTTGTCGGTGCCGATGATCAGGATGTTGAGCGGGGCGTTGCTGACGACGTTCTTGTTCCCGGCGCTGCCGATGTCGACGGTGTTCAGGTTGCCGTTGAAGTGCTGGTACAGCGCGTACCCGCCCACCGACAGGCCGACCAGTACGAAGGCCATCACGCCGCCCGTCCACAGCAGCGCCTTCTTGCGGCGCGCCTTGGGGGCCTTGCGGCTGCGGCGTCCTGCGCTCTCGCCGCGGCCGGGGCCCTCCTGGCCGCGCGGGCCATTGGCGGAACGGCGGCCGCGCTGTCCCGGCACCTCGCGGCGCGGGGCGGAGCCGTGTCCGTCACGGGCCGGCCCCCTGCGCTCGCCACTGCTCTCGCGTACCGGCTCCCTGCGACGGGGGACACGCGGTTTCGGCGGCTGCGAAGTGCCGGCCGAATCCCCTCCGGAATGATTCAGTCGCAGTTCGTAATCGCCGGTATGCGGGTTGAGAACCCACTGGTCTGCCGGGTCGATTTCATCGGCCCGCCCACGGCTTTGCGCATCCACGGTTGCTTGAGTCCTCCGTCGGTGCCACGCGAGGCGCCTCCCCCGATCAGGCGCTCGATCTTTCGCTCCGGAAGTGCGCGGCCTGATGGCCGGAAGTACCGGATCGCGTCACACTATCGGCCCTGTTCGGCGTGGAGCGACGAGCGTGACAAATTCCACGGTCCTTACAACTGGTCATTCTGCTCATTACACGCCGAACACCTGCTTCTGCTTGGGAATTGCTTTACTGCTTGCACAGGTCGGCCGCGGCGTTGTTGCCCGAATAGGTCGGTGTGGGGCTGGGGCCCGCGGCCCCCGGCGTATCGGTCGCGTCATTGTTTTTCCCGTCGCTCCCGCCGCCGTCGCGCTTGAACACGTCCGCCGGGACCACGGCCACCGGGGTGTCGTCGCGCAGCCGCTTGAAGAGCCGTTTCGCATCGGGCTGGACGAGTTCGTCCCGGTTCGGGTCGGCGGTGTAAGGCTGCCGGGGCACGGTCAGGAACTGCACCTTGTCGGTCGGTACGTCGCGCAGGCCGCGCACCAGCTCGTACAGGTCCTTGAGGCTGTCCAGGCCCGGGTCCGTGGTCAGCGCCTTGGTGGCCGCGTCGAGCACCGGGTAGAGGCGGGTCGGATTGAGCAGGACGCCGTTGCTCTGCACCTTGTTCACCAGCGCGCCCAGGAACTGCTGCTGGCGGTCCATCCGTTCGGTGTCGCTGCCGTCGCCGATGGACTTGCGGGCCCGTACGTATCCCAGCGCCTGCTCGCCGTTGAGCTTCTGGCGCCCTGCGGGGAGTTTCAGATGGGCGGCGGTGTCGTCGACCGGCTTCTTGAGGCAGACCTCGACGCCGTGCACGGCGTCGACCATGTCCTTGAAGCCGTTGAAGTCGACGACCATCTGGTGGTCGATCCGGATACCGGTCATCTTCTCGACCGTACGGATCGTGCAGGCGGTGCCGCCGAATTCGAAGGCCCAGTTGAACTGGGCGAATTGTTTCTTCGTGGTCGTACCGTCCGCTTTGTGGCAGACCGGGATCTCCACCATCAGATCACGCGGAAGCGACATGGCGGTGACGCTTTTGCGGTCCGCGGCCAGGTGCAGCAGGATCGTGGTGTCCGAACGCTGGCTGCCGCCGTCGTCACGGCCGTACTCACGGTTGTCACCGGCCCGGCTGTCGGAGCCGATGAGCAGAATGTTCTCCGCGTCGTGCACCACGGATGCGGGCCGCTCCCGCTCGTACGTCTTGAGTTCGGCGGCCGCCGAGGTATCGGTCCTGATGTTGCCGTCGAGCTTCCGGTACAGCCACCAGCCCGCGCCCGCGGCGGCCAGGACGACGAGCGAGACGCCGAGCGCGGTCCAGCGCAGCCAGCGGCGCCGGTGCCCGCCGAGGGGCTCGGGGGCGGCGCCGGAACCATCTCCGTCCCGCGGCCTGCCCTCGTCCGCGGCCGAGTCGTCGGAGTCGTCCGGCGGGCCGGCGCTTTCGCTCACGTCTGCGTCCATCCTTCGCGTTCGGCGGCGCGCTGGGGCCGCCGGTCGCAGAAGTAGACGGCTGAACCTCACGCTTGGTTGTGTTCCGAGTGGTCTGTACCGCCGATCATGTACCGCAGTTGACGTGCAGCCCCGAGGACTCGGCCCGGCATGGGCCGGACGAGTGGCATCAGGATGCTTGTCAAACCGCGGTGTTGGTGACCCGTTCACTCTCGACGCGCTTCGCCAGGCCGTCCTCGCCCAGCTGCCCCAGGTGCCGGCACAGGACCACGGACCCCCCGGAGGCCAGCGGCGCGAACAGCCCCGCGCTCAGGCCCTCCCAGCTGTCGTACGTACGCCCCGTCAGCAGCCGCGACCCGGCGGTCAGGCCGAGAGCGGACGCATCCTCGCGGGCCCGCGCCACCAGTTGCGCGGCAGTCAGCTCGCCGCCGCCCACCGCCAGTGCGGGAGCGTCCGGGTCCACGGGTGCGAACGGGGTGAAGCGGTCGCCCTGGCTCGGCACCTCGACCGCGTAGTCCGCGAAGCCCTCGGGAGCCTGCGGGAACCTGCCGCCCAGCGGGCGCAGTGCCAGGGCGACCCGCTCGCCGCGGCAGGCGCGCGCGGCCTCCAACGTGTCCGGGCCGCTGACGACGAGGTCGGCACCGGCCGGGTCGCCCTGCACATCGGCGATCACGCCGACCGAGGAGCAGGCGAGCAGCCAGACCGCGGACTGCCAGTGCGCGGGCAGCAGAAGGGCGAGCCGGTCGCCGGGTTCCGCGGCGAGGTCGCCCTGCAGAAGGTTGGCGGTCTTGGCCACCCAATTGGCGAAGGTGGCCACCGACAGTTCGACGCGTTCTCCGGTGGCGTCGTCGTAGAAAGTGACCAAGGGGCGGGCCGGGTCCGCGGCGAGCGCGGAACGCAGCAGGTCGGCGGGGGTGCGGTCGGTGGCGTTCATCCGCGCAAGGGTACGCGGCGGCGCCGGGCCGGGCGGGGGCAACAGGCGTCGGGTACACCGGTTCGGCAGACGGCCCGTCAATTGTACGGAGACACCCCGGTAGCCGGAGTTGTCAAAATATGGCCAGGATCGTTCGTATGCGTGCCTTCCTTGCATCCTCGATCGGTGTCACCTGCGCGGCGGTTCTCGTACTGCCGCTGGCCGCGCCCGCGGGCGCCGTCCCCGACACCCGCACCGCCCCCGCCGAGTCCGCCGAGCCCTCCGATGCGGCGGGCTCGACGCAGTCCCTGGCGATGTCGCCGCTGCCGGCGCCGTCCGGCCGGACCACCGAGTCCACCGAGTCCGCCGAGCAGGGCCTGCCCGAACGTGAGGTCGACCCCTTCTCCCTGGTCGGCGTCGTCTGGGATGACGCCGGCGCCGAGCTCCACGGCACCGTCCAGGTCCGCACCCGCGCCATCGGCACCACCCGCTGGTCGGACTGGCAGTCCCTGGAGACGCACAACGCCGAGCACGGCGCCGACCCCGGGACCGCCGAGCGCGAGTCCGGCACCGTCCGCGGCTCCACCGCCCCGCTCTGGGTCGGCGCCTCGGACGGCGTCGCGGTCCGCGTACGCCCGGAGACCACCGACCCGCAGGACCGCGGCGCCCCCGCCGTACCGCTGCCCACCGGTCTGCGCCTGGAACTCGTCGACCCCGGAGAGGACCCGCAGCGGCTGCCCGCAGCAGGCGCCGAGGCGGCCGAGGCGGCCGGGGATGTCCGGCCCGTCGGGGACGCCAAGGACGATCGCACCGGCGCGCTCGACGAGAGCGTGCTCCCCGCCCTGAGCAAGGCCGAGACCGAGGCGCTCGCCGAGGAGGAGGCCCGGCTCGCGCCCGGCGCCCAGCCGTTCATCGGACCCCGGCCGGGCATCATCACCCGCAAGGGCTGGGGCGCCGACGAGAAGCTCAGGGAGCGCACCTTCGTGTATACCAAGAGCGTCAAGGCCGCGTTCATCCACCACAGCGCCACGGGCAACAACTACACGTGCTCCCAGGCGCCCTCGGTCCTGCGCGGCATCTACCGCTACCACGTCAAGAGCAGCGGCTGGCGCGACATCGGCTACAACTTCGCCGTCGACAAGTGCGGAAACATCTACGAAGGACGTGCGGGAGGCGTGACGAAGGCAGTCCTCGGAGCCCACACCCTCGGCTTCAACAGCAACACCATGGGCATCGCGGTGCTCGGAACCTTCACCAGCTCCAACCCGCCCGCCGCCGCGGTGAACGCCATCGCGAAGCTCACCGCCTGGAAGCTCGGCCTGTTCGGGGCCGACCCGCGCGGCAAGACCACGCTCGTCTCCGCCGGAAGCAACAAGTACAAGAAGGGCAAGAAGGTCAAACTCAACGTCATCTCCGGCCACAGGGACGGCTATGTGACCGAATGCCCCGGGGCGCGGCTCTACGTGAAACTGGGCTCGGCCCGGACCAGCTCCGCCCAACTGCAGGGACGCTGAGCGGAACACCGAGAAGGCTGCCGCGGACCGCTGTGGGCTGCCGACCGGGTACGGCAGAACCGGTCTGCATACACTGGCCAGCCGAAACCAGGCCAGGCCCCACCAGGAAGCAGAGTCAGCGCTGTGACAGAGGCAAGAGAAGCGATCCTCCTGGCCGGCGGCAAGGGAACCAGGCTGCGCCCGCTCACGGTGCACACGCCCAAGCCGATGGTTCCGGCGGCGGGGGTCCCGTTCCTCACGCACCAGCTGGCACGCGCCCGGGCCGCCGGGGTCGAGCACATCGTGCTCGCGACGTCCTATCTGGCGGAGGTCTTCGAACCGTACTTCGGGGACGGTTCGTCGCTCGGCCTCCACATCGAGTACGTCACCGAACGCGAACCGCTCGGCACCGGCGGAGCGATACGCAACGTCGCGTCCCGGCTCACCGCGGGACCCGACGAACCGGTGCTCATCTTCAACGGCGACATCCTCACCGGCCTCGACATCCGGGCACTGGTCGCCTCGCACACCACCTCCGGCGCGGACGTCTCCCTCCACCTCACCCGCGTCGAGGACCCGCGCGCCTTCGGTCTCGTACCGACGGACGGCAGCGGCAGGGTCACCGCGTTCCTGGAGAAGCCCCAGACGCCCGAGGAGATCGTCACCGACCAGATCAACGCGGGGGCGTACATCTTCCGCCGGTCGGTCATCGACACCATCCCGGCGGACCGGCCGGTCTCCGTCGAGCGCGAGACCTTCCCCGGACTGCTCGTCTCCGGTGCGCATCTGCAGGGCATGGTCGACTCCACGTACTGGCTGGACCTCGGCACCCCGCATGCCTTCGTACGCGGCTCCGCCGACCTGGTGCTCGGCCACGCCCCGTCCCCGGCCGTCCCGGGCCGGTGCGGCGAGCGGCTGGTCCTGCCGACGGCCTCCGTGGCCGCCGACGCCAAGCTCAGCGGCGGCACGGTCATAGGCGAGGGCGCCGTGATCGGCGAAGGGGCCCGGATCGACGGCTCCGCGGTGCTGGCCGGCGCGGTCGTCGAACCGGGAGCCGTGATCACCGACTCGCTGGTCGGAGCCGGTGCCAGGATCGGCAGCCGTACGGTGCTGGCCGGCGCGGTCATCGGGGACGGGGCCCGGGTCGGCGCCGACAACGAACTGCGCGACGGCATCCGCATCTGGTGCGGGGCGGTCCTGCCGGACGCCGCGGTGCGCTTCTCGTCCGACGAATAGCCCGGCGAACGGCACGGGCACCCGCCGCTGCGCATACCCTCGACAGGCACCCGACGACCGAGGACCTCACCGTGGCAGGACGATTCGCACCCCGCAGCGCTCCTCGCGCGGCCATCCCGCACCAGACGGCGGCCACGGCGGCGGCGGACGCGCTGACCCGCGACTGGACCCCGCCCGGCCCGCTCGATCTGCGCCTGGTCCTCGGCCCGCTGCGCCGCGGCCCCGCCGACCCCACCTTCCGGATGACCCGGGACGGCGCCGTCTGGCGGACCGGCCGCACACCCGCGGGCCCCGGCACCCTGCGCGTCACGGCCCGGGGCGGCCGGATCGAGGCGGCGGCCTGGGGAGCCGGCGCCCCCTGGCTGCTGGACCGGCTCCCGACGCTGCTCGGCGCGCAGGACGACCCGGACGCCTTCAGCCCGCGCCACCGGCTGCTCGCCCTGACCCGGCACAGCCGCCCCGGCCTGCGCCTGCTGCGCACCGGGCTGGTCATGGAGTCCCTGATCCCGTCGATCCTCGAACAGAAGGTCACCACGGACGAGGCCTACCGCGCCTGGCGTCATCTGGTCCGTAAACACGGCACCCCGGCGCCCGGTCCCTCGGACCACGCCGCGTTCAACGCTCTCGGCCTGCACGTCATGCCGGACGCCCGCACCTGGTCCCTGATCCCGTCCTGGGAATGGCACCGCGCGGGCGTCGACGCCAAACGCTCGGCCACGATCCTGCGCGCGGTACGCGTGGCCCGCCGCCTGGAGGAGGCGGCCGCCATGGAGCTCCCGGAGGCCATGGCCCGTCTGGAACTGATCCCCGGCATCGGCCCCTGGACCTCGGCCGAGACCCTGCAGCGCTCGAACGGCGCGGCGGACGCGGTCACGGTCGGCGACCTCCACCTCCCCGGCATCGTCGGCCACGCCCTGGCAGGCAACAGAGACGCCGACGACGAGGAAATGCTGGCCCTCCTGGCCCCCTACGAGGGCCAGCGCCACCGGGCCACCCGCCTCATCCTGCTGTCGGGCCACACCCCGCCCCGCCGGGCCCCGCGCATGCCCCGGGGCGACATCGCCGCCCTGTAACGCGAGTTGACCCGGCGATTTCCCCCACCTCACCGCACCGCGACAAACCCCTCCGCGTCCCGTCCCACCCGCGCCACAGGCGCGACCGCCGCCCGCCCCACCGCGACCGCCCCCAGCGGATCCCACGCCCCGGGCAACTCCAGCACCTCACGCACCACAGCGCGGCAGAACATCGTCGACGACACCCACGCCGAGGCGAGCTGCTCGCCCGCGAGCGCCACGAGGAAGTTCTGGATGCCCGCCCCCGCGGCGACCACGAACATCTCGCGCTCCGCGGTGTCCCGCCGCTCGTCCCCGTACGTGTGCGCGCCGTCCATCACCAGACACGGCACCACCAGATACGGCGCCCGGCGCAGCACATCGCCCCGCCGCACCCGCTTGGCGATCGACTCCTCGCTCCTGCCGTCCCGGCGCAGATCCGCGATCCACGCGTCCCGCATCGCGTCGAGCAGCCGGGTCCGCGACTCCTCGGACTCCAGCAGGACGAACCGCCACGGCGTCGTGTGATGCGGCGCGGGCGCCGTCACCGCCGCGGCCACCGCCCGCCGCACCGCCCCGGGGTCCACCGGATCGTCGGTGAACTCGCGCACCGTACGCCGCTGGGTCACCGCTTCCCGTACCGCCTCCGACGTGCCCAGACGGAACATGTCGTCGGCCGCGACCCGCACCATCGCCCGGGCCCCGCCCGCCGAATCCGCCGGGTCCACGACATGGCCGAGCCCGCGCACCACCGCGACCGGCAGCCCCGAGGCCTTGCCCTTGACCAGATCACCGGCCGAGGCCAGCTCATCGGCGGTGGCGACCACCGTCGCGCTCAGCGGATTGCCGTACGCGTCCCTGCCGCCGCGCAGATCGTCCAGCACCAGGACCCCGGCCGCCCCGATCGCGACATCGGTCAGCCCGTTGCGCCACGGGCGCCCGAAGGTGTCCGTGACGACGACCCCGACCTCGACGCCGAGCGTGTCCCGCAGCCCGTCCCGGATCGCACGCGCCGAGGCGTCCGGGTCCTCGGGCAGCAACAGGACCGTCCCGGCAGGGGTGTTCGAGGCATCGACCCCGGCCGCGGCCATGACCAGCCCCTGCCGGTTCTCGACGATCCGCAGCATGCCGCGCCGGGCCACCACCCGTACCGTCTCGGCATCGATCGCCGCCTCCCGGTCGGTGGCCTCGACGATCCGGCCCTCCGCCTTGGAAACGATCTTCGAGGTGACCAGCAGGACGTCGCCGTCGGCGAGCCCCGGCTCGGTGGCGGCGATCAGCTTCGCCAGGTCGTCCCCGGCCCGCACCTCGGGCATCCCGGGCAGCGCCCAGACCCGGTACGAGGGCGCCTCGCCGGAGGCCGCACCGGCGCTCACGCCCGCACCTCCCCGGCCAGCACCAACGCCTGCCGGGCCATCTCCGCCGCGGCATCGACGTCGGTCATCATCAGCGGTACGGAACGGCAGCGGATGCCCGCGGCCTCCACCTCGTCGACCGCCCCCGCGTCCACCGTGTCCACGAGCCAGCCGTCGAGCAGCCCGGAGCCGTAGTGCGTGGCGACGGCCGCGGCCGTCGACTCGACGCCCACCGCGGCGAGCACCTTGTCCGCCATGCCGCGCACCGGTGCGTCCCCGACGATGGGGGAGAGGCCGACGACCGGCACCCCGGCCTCGGCGATCGCCTCACGGATCCCGGGCACGGCAAGAATGGTCCCCACCGACACGACGGGGTTGGACGGCGGGAAGATGATGACGTCGGCCTCGGCGATGGCCTCCAGCACGCCTGGCGCCGGCTTGGCCTGCTCCGCGCCGACCGGCACGATCGCCTGCGCCTCGACCGAGGCGCGCAGCTTCACCCAGTACTCCTGGAAGTGGATCGCTCTGCGCTCGCCGTCCATGTCGACCGCGACATGCGTCTCGACCCGGTCGTCGGACATCGGCAGCAGCCGGACCCCCGGCTTCCAGCGCGCACAGAGCGCCTCGGTGACGGCGCTCAGCGGATAGCCCGCGCCCAGCATCTGCGTACGGACGATGTGGGTCGCGAAGTCGCGGTCGCCGAGCCCGAACCATTCGGGCCCCACGCCGTACGCCGCGAGCTCCTCCTTGACCTGGAAGCTCTCGTCCGTACGCCCCCAGCCCTGCTCCTCGTTGATGCCACCGCCGAGGGTGTACATCACGGTGTCGAGGTCGGGGCAGACCTTCAGCCCGAACAGATGGATGTCGTCACCGGTGTTGCCGATCACCGTGATGTCCGCGTCGGGCGCGGCCTGCTTGAGGCCACGCAGAAAACGAGCACCACCGATACCGCCGGCCAGAACCACAATGCGCATGCACAGCAGTTTGTCAGGCGGGTACGACATCCACAGCCGCCGGGGCGCATTGCGCCGTGTGCATCGGCATCTCGGTCAGACCCGGGTAGTAGATGTGCAGACTGACGGCCGGTTCGAGGGAGTCGTTGACCACTTCGTGCACATAGCCGGGCGCGAAGACGCGCTCCGCGCCGGCGTGCAGCGCCCGTGCCCCGCGCTCGGTGCGCTCGGTCAACCGGCCTTCCAGGACGGTCAGTACACCGGAGGACGGCCCGTGGTCGTGGCGCCCGCTGCCCTGACCGGGCACCCAGCTGAGCAGCCAGACCTCGTAACCGGGGCCCGTGTGCACCCGGTGGTACCAGCGGGTGGTGGTGTCGTACCGGACGAGCGGCGCCCACTGGGCGCGGTCGGCGGCGATGTTGCGGGCGAGTCCGACGAACTCGGCCACGGTGGAGGGGTGCTCGCGGGCCGGCTGGAGGAGGTGCTGGACCTCAAGGATGTCGCCGGCGATCTGAAGGTCGCTGTCGCTGTTCATGGAAGCGGTGGTTCCTCGGCATGGGGAGTGCATGTGCGGGGTGTCTCGGAGACCGGAGAGCCGCGAAAGGGCAGAGAGAAAGCTCTGCGTAAGGAAGCCCTGCGGAGACGCTCTGCGCGAAGCTCCGCGAAGAGGAGCTGGATCAGAGCCGGTGCCTCATGGCATCAACAGCTGTGACAGCTGGAACAGCAACAGCGGGCCTGGACAGCGGTGCGGAACCCACGGACATGGGTGGCGTACATCGCTGCGGTCGCTGGCATGCAGTCAAGGAGACCGGCTCGGCCCCCCGCTGTCAACTCAATGACCGATTTGGGGGTAATGTTTCACCTCATCCGGTTGCTGAGAGTGGGGAAAGGTTTGTGCGGCCACCGTCGCGGAGATGTGGCGCATCAACCGCGTCCGCAAACGTCGTTGGGGTCTCGTGACCCGACTGTGATCTTGATCGCTTCGGTGATCGAATCGAAACATGAAGGTGGCCCCGGTCGTCTCACTCGGTGAGAGGGGGTGCGGTGAAACCCGTGGCATATGTCAGTTTTTTTGGTGATTTGCACACTTTCCGCATACGCTTGGTTCCGCAGAGTGAATACCGGGACCAATAGCAGATCTTCGCTTGACTGGCCTGGAGCTACACACTTGTAATTTCACTCGTGTCGTTCGGCCGCAATCAGTAACGGCTGCATCACGGGGACGCAAGAGACAGACGAGGGGCGCACATGACCGAGCTGTTCCAGCAACTGCTGGTCGAGGACGCGGACGAGGAACTCGGCTGGCAGGAGCGCGCACTGTGCGCCCAGACCGATCCCGAGTCCTTCTTCCCCGAGAAGGGCGGATCGACCCGCGAGGCCAAGAAGGTCTGCCTCGCCTGTGAAGTCCGCTCCGAATGCCTTGAGTACGCGCTTTCGAATGATGAGCGGTTCGGAATCTGGGGCGGTCTTTCGGAACGTGAGCGGCGCCGCCTGAAGAAGGCCGCCGTCTGACCGCGGATCACCCGGAACGCAGGAACGCCGGAACAACAGAACATCGGGACCACGGACGACGAAACGTCCGGACCGCGCACCGGAGCGCCACGACCACGCACCGGACCTCGCGCGAAGCACGCACCGGCCGCCCACCGGACCGCGAGCGACCATGGCCCGCCGCCTGCACCCACCCCGCAGACGACGGGCCATCGCCGTTCCCGCCGCCGCTCCACCACCGCCCTGTCGCCGCCCTCGTTCACCGCTCGGCGCCACCTCGGTTATCCGTACCGTTAGTGTGGGGCCCCGTCCGAGACGCGCCAACGCCCCGACAGAGCGCGCGTGTACACCGATGCAGCCCCCGGGGGGACGTCCCCCGGACCCGGCCGGAGGGCCCGTACCTCGATGTCCGTGCACAGCCAATCGACGGCGCCGTACGCGGCTGCCGCCGCCCCAGAGTTCCCCCGGCATGTCGTCACCGCCGTGCTCGTCTCCCACGACGGCGCACGCTGGCTGCCCGACGCGCTCGCCGGGCTGCTCGGGCAGGAACGCCCCGTACAGAACGTCGTCGCCGCCGACACAGGCAGCGCCGACGACTCCGCGCGGCTGGTCACCGAGGCGCTCGGCGCCGAACGCGTCCTGCACCTCGCGCGCCGTACGAGCTTCGGCACCGCCGTCGACGAGGCGACCCGCACGGCAGGCGTCCTCACCCCCGAGGACCTGCCGTACCTGAAGCGCCCCAGCGGCTGGGACCCCGTCACCAGGACCTGGCGCGACGACGCCTACGACCTGCCCGAACTGCCGCACGGCGAACCGGTGCAGTGGCTCTGGCTGCTCCACGACGACTGCGCACCCGAGCCCGACGCGCTCGCCGAGCTGCTGCGCGTCGTCGACACCGACCCGCACGCCGCGATCGTCGGCCCCAAGCTCCGCGGCTGGTACGACCGCAAGCAGCTCCTCGAAGTCGGCGTCTCCATCGCCAACAGCGGGCGCCGCTGGACCGGACTCGACCGGCGCGAGCAGGACCAGGGCCAGCACGACCAGGTCCGTACCGTGCTCTCCGTCTCCTCCGCGGGCATGCTGATCCGCCGTGACGTCTGGGAGGAGCTCGGCGGGTTCGACCGCAGGCTCCCGCTGATGCGTGACGACGTCGACCTGTGCTGGCGCGCGCACACCGCCGGACACCGGGTGCTCATCGCCCCCGACGCCATCCTCAGGCACGCCGAGGCCTCCGCCCGCGAGCGCCGCCCCATCGACTGCGCGGGACGCTCCGTCGCCTCCCCGCACCGCGTCGACAAGGCCGGCGCCGTCTACACGATGCTGGTCAACGCGCGGGGCAAGGCCCTGCTCTGGGTGATGCTCCGGCTCGTCCTCGGCACCCTGCTGCGCACCCTCGCCTATCTCGTCGGCAAGGTGCCCGGCCAGGCCCTCGACGAGGTCGCCGGACTCTTCGGCACCCTGCTGCGCCCCGGACGGATCCTCTCGGCCCGGCGCAGCCGCGGCAGGGGCGCCGTCGACCAGGCGGAGCTGCGCGCTCTCTTCCCGCCGCCCGGCGCCACCGTCCGCGCCACCTTCGAGCAGGTCGCCGGAAACTTCGGCAGCTCCGACGCCGACTCGGGCGGCTCACGGCACGGCGCCGTCGAGTCGGGTCCCGGCGGGGACGACGCCGACTTCCTGGAGATCGAGCAGTTCGCGCGGCTGAAGCGGATCGGGCGCAAGCCGGGCCCGGTGCTCTTCGCCATCCTGCTGTTCGTCTCGCTCGTCGCCTGCCGCAGCCTCCTCGGCGGCGGAGCACTGGCGGGCGGCGCGCTGCTGCCCGCGCCCGCCGACGTCTCCGACCTGTGGGGCCGGTACGCGGACGGCTGGCACACGGTCGGTACCGGCGGCACCCAGATCGCACCGCCCTACCTCGCCGTGATCTCGGCCCTGTCCGCGCTGTTCCTCGGCTCGACCGGCTTCGCGCTCACGCTGCTGCTGGTCTGCTCGGTCCCGCTCGCCGGACTCACGGCGTACTTCGCCTCCCGGCCGCTGCTCGAATCGAGGCTGCTGCGGGCCTGGGCGAGCATCGCGTACGCCTTCCTGCCCGCCGCGACCGGCGCACTGGCGACGGGCCGCCTCGGCACCGCCGTACTGGCCGTCCTGCTCCCGCTGATCGCCCGTGCCGCCGTCGCCGCGCATGGCATGCGTGCCACCGGCGATGCCCGCGGCAGCTGGCGCGCCACCTGGGCCTACACCCTGCTCCTCACCTTCGCGATGGCCTTCACACCCATCGTCTGGCCGCTCGCCGTGGTCCTCGGCATCGGGGTGCTCGCCCTGCGCCGCGACGACATCGCCGCGTACGGGCTCCGCTTCCTCGCCGCGATCGGCACCCCGCTGCTGGCCCTCGCGCCCTGGTCGCTCTCGCTCCTGACCGGACCGTCGGCCTTCCTGAAGGAAGCGGGACTGGAGTTCGGTACGGGCACGGCCTCCGCACTCGATCTGCTCGGCATCAGCCCCGGCGGCCCGAAGGCGGCGGGCGGCGTACTGCTGCTCGGCATCGTGTTCGCGGCGCTGGCGGCGCTGCTGCGCGGGGAGCGTCAGTTCGCGGTACGCACCGCGTGGGCGGTCGCGCTCGTGGCGCTGGTCTTCGCCGCTCTCGCCAACGGCTCGGGCTGGGCCGGACCCGCGACCCTCGTCTACGGCATCGCGCTGATCGCCGCCGCACTGGTCGGCGCGGACGGCGCCCGGGTACGCGTCGCCGAGCTCAGCTTCGGCTGGCGCCAGCCCGTCGCCGCAGTGATCGCCCTCGCCGCGGGCATTGCCCCGGTGCTGGCCGCCGCGGGCTGGATGATCGGCGGTGCCGCGGGCCCGCTGGAGCGCCGCGACCCGGTGCAGGTGCCCGCGTTCGTCGCGGAGGAGAGTGCCACCCGCGACCAGCCGCGGACCCTGGTACTCGGCGGCACCTCGCCCGCCGCCGTCTCGTACACCCTGGTACGTGGCTCCGGCGCGCGGCTCGGTGACGCGGAACTGGCCGAGGCGGGCGGCAGCAACAGCCACCTCGACAAGGTCGTCGCCAATCTGGTCGCGGGCTCCGGGGCCGACCAGGGCAGCCAGCTCAGCGGCTTCGCGATCCGTTACGTACTGGTACGGGACGGCGCTCCGAAGGAGATGAGCCGGGTCCTCGACGCGACCCCGGGCCTCAGCCGGCTGAGCCAGCTGGACGGCAGCGCGCTGTGGCGGGTCGACCGCCAGGTCGCCCGCGTCATGATCATCCCGTCCGGCACCGGTGGCGAACCCCTGCCCGTGGGCTCGCTCCCCGTCGAGGCGCACACGAAGATTCCCGCGGGCGGCTCCGGCCGGGTGCTGCGGATCGCCGACGCCGCCGACCCCGGCTGGGAGGCCACACTCAATGGGCGTGCGCTGAACCGCAAGACCGTCGACGGCTGGGCCCAGGGCTTCGAGCTCCCCTCCGAGGGCGGCACGCTGGACCTCACGTACAACACCCCGCTCACCCACACCGCCTGGATCTGGGCCCAGGTCCTGCTGGCCGTGGTCCTGGTGGTCCTCGCCCTGCCGGGACGGCGCCGGGAGATCGACGACGACCTGCCCGAGGAGGCCATGGCGGTCTCCGCGGAGCCCATCGAGGGCGAGGGCCGCCGGGCACGCAGGCTCCGCGCGGCCGCCCAGGCGGAGGCGGAGGCGGAGGCGGAGGCCGAGCTGGAGCAGGCCGGGAGCGCCGAGGGGGCGGGGGAGTACATCCCCGCTCAGCGGACCGACGACCAGGACGTCTACCCGGCACAGGCCGACGGCCAGGACGCGTACACCCAGCAGGCCGACGGCCAGGACGCGTACACGCAGCAGACCGACGGCCAGGACATCTACGGCTCGCAGGCCGACAGCGGTCAGTACGCGGCGGTGCCCCAGCAGCAGTACGGCGAATGGGACGCGCAGCAGTACCAGGGGGCCGACTACCAGCAGTACCAGGGCGGCGAGCAGTACCAGGACGGTGGCCAGTACGGCACGCAGCAGGAGCACCAGGGCGCCGCCGACCCGTACCAGCAGAACGCCTACGACCCGTACGGCTACGCACAGCAGCAACAGCAACAGCCGTACGACCCACAGGCCCAGTACGCCCCGCAGCCCCCCCAGTACGACCCCCAGGCGCCGTACGACCCGCAGGCCCACTACGGCCAACAGGGGCACTACGACCCGCAGAACCCCGACGAGAAACCCGCCCCGGGCCAGAACCCGTGGCCGACCGGTAACGCATCGCGAGGCGAGTCCGAGTGAAGTCCACCAGCCTGTCCCTCATCGCGGGCACCGTCGCCCTCGCCGCCGTCACCGGATTCGCCGCGCTCACCGCACCCGGCGACGGGGACACGACCCAGGCGGGGGCCGCCACCCGGCTGCCGGTGGAACGGTCCAGCCTGCTCTGCCCGGCACCCGGTCTCTCGGAGCTCGCGGAGACCACGTACACGTCCTTCACCCCGGCGGGCGGTGGCGGCGAGGCCGGTACGGCCGAACTGCTGCAGTCCACGGCCACGACGGCCGACGACGCCACGACCGGGGACGAGAACGACGAGAGCAAGGACAAGAGCAAGGACAAGGACGAGGAAGACAAGGGCAAGAAGAAGGCGGACCCCGAAAAGCCGGTCGTCTCCCTCAAGGAGCCCGGAAAGCCGGCGACGGCCGATGTGTCCGGCGGCGACGCCCCCGCGCTGGTAGGCACCGCCACCGGCCGTCTGGCCCCCGGCTGGACCACCCAGCAGACCACCACGGTCGAGGTGGGCAGCTCCCGCGGCCTGCTCGGCGTCAGCTGCACCGGCCCCGACACCGACTTCTGGTTCCCGGCCGCGAGCACCGCGAAGTCCCGTGAGGACTACGTCCACCTCACCAACCCGGACGACACCGCGGCCGTTGCCGACATCGAGCTGTACGGTCCGGACGGCACCCTCAAGTCCGATGTGGGCGAAGGCATCACCGTGCCCGCCCGGTCCAGCGTCCCGGTCCTGATCTCCACGCTGACCAGCGAGGCGGCCGAGGACGTGACCGTCCACGTCACCACCCGTACCGGACGCGTCGGCGCGGTCGTCAGGGCCGCGGACGAAGCCACCGGCAGCGACTGGCTGGCCGCCTCCGCCGACCCGACGGGCACCCTGGTGCTCCCGGGCATCCCGGCGGACGCCACCTCGGTCCGTCTGGTGGCCTTCGCACCCGGCGACGACGACGCCGATCTGAAGGTGAAACTGCTCGGCAAGAACGGCGCGATCTCCCCGGCCGGGCACGAGGACCTCCACGTCAAGTCGAGGATGACCGCGGGCGTCGACCTGAAGGACATCACCAGGGGCGAAGCCGGCTCCCTGCTGCTGACCCCGGCCGATGGCGGCAAGGGCACCCCGGTGGTGGCCGCGCTGCGCGTGGTCCGCGGCAAGGGCGACGGGCAGGAGGTCGGCTACATCCCGGCGACCGGCCCGGTGGGCGCACAGGCGACCGCGGCCGACAACCGGGCCAAGGGCACCACTCTCTCGCTCACCGCGCCGGATGCCACCGCCACCGTGAAGGTCACCGCCTCCGCGGGCAGCGAGGGCGGCGAACAGGCCGTCAAGACGTACACGGTCAAGGGCGGTACGACGCTCGCGGTCACCCCGCCCGTACCGGTCGGGCTCAAGGGCAGTTACGCGCTGACGGTGGAGACGCAGTCGGGCGGCCCGGTCCATGCCGCGCGCACACTCGCCCTGCCGCAGGACGGCATCCAGATGTTCACCGTGCAGACCCTGCCGGACGACGGCGGAACGGTCGAGGTACCCGCGGCCGAGCAGGACCTGTCGGTCCTGGACGACTGAGCGAAGACGGTACGGGCGGGCAGTACGGGCGGGCCCGGTCTCCGGGCCCGCCCCGTCCGTGCCACCGCCCCTACTCCTGCCCGTACCGCGGATCCACCGACTCCGGCGAAAGACCGAGCAGGTCCGCGACCTGCTCCACCACGACCTCGTGCACCAGCAGGGCGCGCTCGTCGCGGTTCTTGGTACGGATCTCGACGGGCCGCCGGTAGATGACGATCTGCGCGGGCCGGTTCTTCTCCGCGGAGACCGCACGCCCCAGCGGTACGGTCTCCTCCTGCGTCCCCGGCACGTCGAGAACCATGAAGTCGACATCGGCCAGCTGCGGCCAGCGCCGCTCCAGTCGTTCCACCGAGTCCTGCACGAGATCGCGGAAGTTCTCCGCCCTGCTGGCCGAGAGCGGCACCTGGGGCGGGGCGACCGGCCCGCGCATGCCGCGGCCATGGCGGTCACGACGGCGTGGGCGTGGCTCGGACGGGTGGGGAGGTACGGGACTGTCCATCACTGACGCAGGGTAACTCCCGGCGGGGCGGCAGGATCGCCGCTCCCTGACAGGGCGTCGGCATGTCCAATCCTGAACAATCCGGCCAGACAGGAGCACGTTTCAGGCCCCGCTCCTGACCATTGATCTCTCGCTGAATGACAGCTTTTGTGCCGAGTGGTGACAGCAATCGTTGCCGGTACGGCCTGTGCCGCCGTGTTCCTCCGCAGGTCAGAGGGACTGCCCGGAAGGCGGCTGTGCCGGAGGTCACAGGACGACACGGTGGGGTGACCTGAGGGAGAGTCGTCGCAGCCCGCTCAAGAGTGCGGTACCGTCCAACATCGTGAGCCCTGTACGTCGCTGTTCGCGCACCGCGTGCGGCCGCCCTGCCGTCGCGACACTGACGTACGTCTATGCCGACTCGACTGCGGTCCTCGGCCCGCTCGCCACCTATGCCGAGCCCCACTGCTACGACCTCTGTGCCGAGCACAGCGAGCGGTTGACCGCGCCACGTGGCTGGGAGGTCGTCAGGCTCTCCGATCCCTCCGCTCCCATGCGCCCCAGCGGTGACGACCTCGAAGCGCTCGCCAATGCCGTAAGGGAAGCAGCGCGTCCGCACGACCGCGGTGCCGACAGCAGGAACGGCGGCCAGCAGACCGCGGACCCGTTGGAGGTCGCGCGCCGCGGCCATCTGCGGGTGCTGCGCTCACCGGACTCCTGAGTGCGGCGCGCCTCGCCGCGATCGCCGTCGGCTCGCTCGCGTACGGCATGCCCTTCGGCCAGACCCTCTCCGCAGGCGCTCAGGGCGTGCTCTTCGGCCTTTTCCCATCATGTGGATCGTCGTCAACGCGCTCTGGGTGTACCGGATGACCATACGCACCCAGCACTTCGACATCCTCCGCCGCTCCTTCGGCAGGCTCTCCGACGATCCCCGCATCCAGGCGCTGGTCATCGCCTTCTGCTTCGGCGCGCTCCTCGAAGCGCTCGCCGGATTCGGTGCGCCCGTGGCGATCTGCTCCGTGATGCTGGTGGCGCTCGGCTTCGACCCGGTGAAGGCGGCCGTCGTCTCGCTCGTGGCCAACACCGCACCGGTCGCGTTCGGCGCCATGGGCACCCCCGTGGTGACGCTCGCCCAGGTCACCGGCCTGCCGCTGGACGACGTGGCCTCCGTCGTGGGCCGCCAGACCCCGCTGCTGGCCCTCCTCGTACCACTGATCCTGGTCTTCCTGGTGGACGGCAGGCGCGGACTGCGCGAGACCTGGCTGCCCGCGCTTGTCTGCGGAACCGCCTTCGCCGCGGCACAGTTCGCCGCGTCCAACTACGTCTCCGCCCAGCTCGCGGACATCGCCGCCGCGCTCGTGGGCGCGGCAGCGCTGATGGCCGTCCCCGGGGCGCGCAGGCCGGCCGAGGAACCGGTACGCACGGCGGTCCTGACGGGCGTACGGAGCGAGGACCTCGACCAGGAGGACCCGCACCGCGAGGTGCTGCGCGCCTACGCCCCGTACGCCCTCATCGTCGCCGTCTTCTCCGTCGCGCAGATCCCGCCGGTCAAGGATCTGCTGGCCGAGGCGACCCGGGTGTTCGACTGGCCCCTCCTCGATGTGGCGAGCCCGGCGGGCAAGCCGGTCGGCGCCAACCTCTTCACGCTCCCGCTCGTCGCCACCGGCGGCACGCTCGTCCTGCTGGCCGGCCCGATCACCGCCGTCGTACTCGGCGTACGGCCCCGCGCCGCGGTGCGCGAGTGGGCGGGCACGGTGCATGAACTGCGGTACGCGATCCTCACCGTGACCTCCGTACTGGCACTCGCGTACGTCATGAACCTCTCCGGACAGGCCGCCACGATCGGCCAGTTCGTGGCCGCCGCGGGCGCCGGCCTGGCCTTCCTCTCCCCGGTGCTCGGCTGGTTCGGCGTCGCGGTCTCCGGCTCCGACACCTCCGCGAACGCCCTCTTCGGCGCGCTCCAGGTCTCGGCGGCACACGAATCGGGTCTCTCACCGGAACTGCTCGCCGCTGCGAACAGCTCCGGCGGGGTGCTCGGCAAGATGATCTCCCCGCAGAATCTGACGATCGCGTGCGCGGCCGTCGGTCTGGCCGGACGCGAGGGGGATCTGCTGCGCAAGGTGCTGCCGTGGAGCCTGGGACTGCTGCTGGTGATGTGCCTGATCGTGCTGGCGCAGAGTACGGCGGTGCTGGGCTGGATGCTGCCGTGAGCACCGGGGCCGAGAGATCCTGGGGGCCCGAGAGCCTGAAGGCCTGAGGTCCGCCCTCGTTCACCGCACGTGCCGGCCCGCCGGTAGTTTGGGCGGTCCGCAGATATCTCAGGAGGACCGGCCGTGGCTGCTGATCTGTCGCAGATCGTCAAGGCGTACGACGTGCGCGGAGTGGTGCCCGACCAGTGGGACGAATCGCTGGCCGCGCTGTTCGGGGCGGCGTTCGTCGAGGTGACGGACGCGGACGCGATCGTGATCGGCCACGACATGCGGCCCTCCTCGCCCGGCCTCTCGGGAGCCTTCGCACGCGGCGCGGCGGCGCGGGGCGCGGATGTCACGCTCATCGGCCTCTGCTCGACCGACCAGCTGTACTTCGCCTCCGGGAGCCTCGGCCTGCCCGGCGCGATGTTCACGGCCTCGCACAACCCCGCGCAGTACAACGGCATCAAGCTCTGCCGGGCGGGCGCCGCACCCGTGGGCCAGGACACCGGGCTCGCAGAGATCCGTGCCCTGGTCGAGAAGTGGACGGAGACCGGCGCCCCGCAACCGTCCCCCACCCCCGGCAGCGTCACCGAACGCGAGACGCTCACCGACTACGCGGCGCACCTGCTGTCCCTGGTCGACCTCGCATCGATCCGCCCGCTGAAGGTCGTCGTCGACGCGGGCAACGGCATGGGCGGCCACACCGTCCCGACCGTCTTCGCGAACCTCCCCGTCGACCTCGTACCGATGTACTTCGAACTCGACGGCACGTTCCCCAACCACGAGGCCAACCCCCTCGACCCGAAGAACCTCGTCGACCTCCAGGCCCGCGTCGTGGCCGAGGGCGCCGACCTGGGCCTCGCCTTCGACGGCGACGCGGACCGCTGCTTCGTCGTCGACGAGTGCGGCGCGGGCGTCTCCCCGTCCGCGATCACCGCCCTGGTCGCGGCCCGAGAACTCGCCCGCAACGGGCACAAGGGCACCGTCATCCACAACCTGATCACGTCCCACTCGGTCCCCGAGGTCGTCCGGGAGAACGGCGGCACCCCGATCCGCACCCGCGTGGGCCACTCCTTCATCAAGGCGGAGATGGCCGAGCACGGCGCGATCTTCGGCGGCGAGCACTCCGCGCACTACTACTTCCGCGACTTCTGGAACGCCGATACGGGCATGCTGGCCGCCCTCCACGTCCTGACCGCGCTGGGAGGCCAGCCGGGCACGCTGTCGGACCTGCTCGCCCAGTACGACCGCTACACGGGCTCCGGCGAGATCAACTCCACGGTCGCCGACCAGTCGGCCTGCACGGCAGCGGTACGCGACTCCTTCGCCCCCCGCACCGGCGTCACCACCGACGACCTGGACGGCCTGACGGTCACGGCGCCGGACTGGTGGTTCAACCTCAGAGCATCCAACACGGAACCTCTGCTGCGTCTGAACGTCGAGGCCCGAGACGAGCAGACGATGACAGCAGTACGGGACGAGGTCCTGACCTTGATCCGAACCACCGCCGGCCCCTTCGGGGTTTGAGGACGTCTTTCAGCCTCTCCGGCGTTTGAGGAGCGGGGCCCGGGGCAGAGCTCTGCTCGCGCCCGCCTCAGCCCGTCCGGCGTTTGAGGACCTGGGTCCGGGGCGGAGCCCCGGTTTCGGGAAGGGGCGGGTAGGGGACAAGCCCGCCGCAGGCGCCTCACCGCTCCCGCACCCGCTTCCGTCCTGCCAAGCCCCACCCCGCCAAGCCCTACCCCTACCCCCACCCCGGCCCAGGCCGCGCCCCCCACCCCCCAGCGGTAGGCTGACGTCGCCCGATCCGCCCGCCCCGAACCGCTTGTTCGAATGCTCGAAGGGACGCACCCCATGCCGCTCGAAGCCGGCCTCCTGGAGATCCTCGCCTGCCCGGCCTGCCACTCTCCGCTCGACGACCGGTCGGCAGCCGACACCCCCGAGCTGGTCTGCACCGGCAACGACTGCGGCCTGGCCTACCCGGTACGGGACGGCATCCCCGTCCTCCTCGTCGACGAGGCCCGCCGCCCCGCCTGACGGCAGCCGCGCCCCGCGCCCACACCCCGCACGGTGATCAGCACGTGATCGGAGGACCGTCCCCATGCTCGACGAGTCGCTGCTCGACGCCCCGGAATCCCTGGCCCGAGCCGACCGCCGCGGCCTGCTCCGCGGCGCCGCCGAGGCCGGGGCCCGGGTCCGTACCGCCGCCCGGCACGCGGCGGAGGCCGGGATCGCCGCGCTGAACCCGGAGGGCCGCCCCCGCGCCGTGCTCGTCGCGGGCTCCGGCACCGCCGCATCCGGCGTCGCCGACCTGATCACCGCCCTGGCAGGCGCCTCCGCCCCGGTCACCCGCATCCGCCCCACCGGCGTCGCTCCCGCCGCGGGCGCGATGCGCTGGACCCTGCCCGGCTGGGCCGGCTCCGTGGACCTGCTGCTCATCGTCACGGCCGACGGTTCCGAGCCGGGACTATCCCTCCTCGCCGAACAGGCGTACCGCCGCGGCTGCAGCGTCGTAGCCGTCGCTCCCCACCAGTCACCGCTGCGCGAGGCGATCGACGGCGTGCATGGACTCGTCGTACCGATGGCCTCCGCCCCGCACGGCGAGTACGACGCCGAGACATCGGCGGCCGGCCCCGGCACGCTCTGGGCCCTGTTCACCCCGCTGCTCGCGCTGCTCGACCGGGTCGGCCTGGTCACCGCGCCCGCCGAGGCCCTGCAGGGCGTCGCCGACCGCCTCGACCGCACCGCGGAACGCTGCGGTCCGGCCATCGCCACATACAGCAACCCGGCCAAGACCCTCGCCGCCGAACTCGCCGACAGCCTGCCCCTCATCTGGACGGAGGGCGACGCCGCGGCCCCGGTCGGCCGCAGATTCGCCGCCGTCCTGGCCGAGCTGTCCGGCCGCCCGGCCCTCGCGGCCGAGCTCCCGGAGGCGCTTCCCGCCCATGGCGCGCTGCTGGCGGGCAGCTTCGCCGCCGGGGCCGACCCGGACGACTTCTTCCGCGACCGGGTCGACGAGCCGGAGCCCCTGCACGCCCGCGTCGTACTGCTCCGCGACCGCCCCACCGGCGGCCTGAGCGCCGGTCCCGCCGCCCGCGAACTGGCCCTGGGCCACGACACGGCGATCAGCGAACTCGAACCGGACGAGGGCACCGAACTCGAAGCCCTCGCCGAACTGCTCGCGGTCACCGATTTCGCCGCGGTGTACCTGGCACTGGCGTCGGCATCCCACGCCTGACCGCACCCACACACCACCCCCCCCCACGCCCCCGATCCACGCATCTCATCTCATCTCACAAGGACGAACCCATGGACCGGCTGTCCAACACCGTGCGCCCATACGCCTGGGGCTCCACCACGGCCATCCCGGAGCTGCTCGGCATCGCCCCGACCGGCGAACCCCAGGCCGAGATGTGGATGGGCGCCCACCCCGGAGCCCCCTCCCGGCTCATCCGCATAACCGGCACCGGAGAGGCCGGCCCCGAACAGCCCCTCACCGAGGTCATCGCCGCCGACCCCGAGCGTGAACTGGGCCGGGCCACCGTCGAGAAGTTCGGCCCCCGCCTGCCCTTCCTCCTCAAACTCCTCGCCGCGGGCGCCCCGCTCTCCCTCCAGGTCCACCCCGACCTGGCACAGGCCAAGCAGGGTTACGAGGACGAGGAACGCCGGTCCGTCCCGATCGATGCCCCCCACCGCACGTACAAGGACGCCAACCACAAGCCCGAGCTGATCTGCGCGCTCACCCCCTTCGCCGGCCTGTGCGGCTTCCGCAGGCCCACCGAGGCGGCCGAGGCTATGGCGGCTCTCGGCGTCGACTCCCTCAAGCCGTACGTCGACCTGCTCGGCGCCCACCCCGAAGAGGCGGCCCTGCGCGAGGTGCTCACGGCGATCCTCAGCGCCGACCCGGCCGAGATGGCCGAGACGGTGACCGCGGCGGCCGCCGCCGCGGAACGCCTCGGCGGCGCCCACGCCCTATACGCCCGGATCGCCCACCACTTCCCCGGCGACCCCGGTGTCATCGCGGCGATGCTGCTCAACTATGTGGAACTCCAGCCCGGCGAAGCCCTCTACCTCGGCGCGGGCGTCCCGCACGCCTACCTCGACGGCCTCGGCGTCGAGATCATGGCCAACTCGGACAATGTGCTGCGCTGCGGACTCACGCCCAAGCACATCGACGTACCCGAACTCCTGCGCATCGTCCGCTTCGAGGCGACCGACCCCGGCGTCCTGCGCCCCGAGGCATCCCCGTCCGGTGAGGAGCTGTACGAGACACCCGTGGACGAATTCCGGCTCTCGCGCTTCGACCTGTCACCCGGCGCCGAGCCCGTCGACCTGACCAGGAACACCCCGCAGATCCTGCTCTGCACCGCGGGCGCCCCGAAGGCCGGCACGCTCGGCCTCACCCCCGGCGCCTCGGTCTTCGTACCCTCCGGCGAGAAGGTCGAAGTGTCCGGTACGGGAACCCTGTTCCGCGCCACAGTGGTGGTCTGACGTACCGTCCGCATCAGCGACTGCAACAATGTCCGGCCGTACCGCGGCGCCAGGGCCGCAGCACCGAAGAAGGGACACCAGGCACCCATGAGTGCGTCAGGCGGAACCAAGGCGATCGTGGCGGCACTCGGCGCCAACCTCGCGATCGCAGTGGCCAAATTCGTGGCGTTCCTGTTCAGTGGCTCGTCATCGATGCTCGCGGAGAGCGTCCACTCGCTCGCCGACTCGGGCAACCAGGGACTCCTGCTGCTCGGCGGCAAGAAGGCCCAGCGCGAGGCCACCCCCCAGCACCCCTTCGGCTACGGCCGCGAGCGCTACATCTACGCCTTCCTCGTCTCCATCGTGCTGTTCTCGGTCGGTGGCATGTTCGCCGTGTACGAGGGCTACGAGAAGATCAAGCACCCGCACGAGATCGAGGCCTGGTACTGGCCGGTCGGCGTGCTGGTCTTCGCGATCATCGCCGAGAGCTTCTCCTTCCGTACGGCCATCAAGGAGTCCAACGAGACCCGCGGATTGCTCTCCTGGAAGGAGTTCATCCGCCGCGCGAAGGCCCCCGAACTCCCCGTCGTTCTCCTGGAGGACCTCGGCGCGCTGATCGGTCTGATCCTCGCCCTCGGAGGTGTCGGCCTGGCCCTCGGAACCGGCAACGGCGTCTGGGACGGCATCGGCACCCTCTGCATCGGTGTCCTGCTGATCGCCATCGCGATCGTGCTCGCCGCCGAGACGAAGTCACTGCTGCTCGGCGAGGCCGCCGGCACCGACCAGGTCGAGAAGATCAAGGCCGCGGTCGTCGACGGCGCGACGGTCACCGGCGTCATCCACATGCGTACGCTCCACCTCGGCCCGGAGGAACTGCTCGTCGCGGCCAAGATCGCGGTGCAGCACGACGACACGGCCACCGAAGTGGCCAACGCCATCAACGCCGCCGAGAACCGCATCCGCGCAGCCGTCCCGATCGCCCGGGTCATCTATCTGGAGCCGGACATCTACAGCGAGGCGGCTGCCGCAGCGGGCACCAACCCCGGCAAGACCCCAGGTGGAACCCCGAGCACCCCGACGGATCCCGCCCACTGACCCGGCCCGCTGCCCCCGCCCGCGCACACCTCCCAACCGCCCCGACGAGCCCTCCCAACCACCCCCGACAAGCCCGTCGGCCCGCCCCGGACACGGCTTTCCAGCCACTGACAGCCCCGGGCGGGCTGGGAGCGGCTGGGCCGATCGGTGTAGATTCGACGGCAGTGTCAGACGTCGCTGCTGATGGCGGTCGATCGGTCCGTATGCACGGACCGGCCGAGGGAGAGAGGGCCTCCGACGGACTGTGCTGCGAGCGCCCGGGCATTCGTGTGCCCGCCGCCGCAGAGCCAGCCGTGCCCCACCTCGACACCCATCACGAGGAGCAGCCCGTTATGACGACGGTCGCAAATCAGCAGGACTTCAAGGTCGCCGACCTGTCCCTCGCGGCGTTCGGCCGCAAGGAGATCACCCTCGCCGAGCACGAGATGCCCGGCCTGATGTCGATCCGCAAGGAGTACGCCGCCACGCAGCCGCTGGCCGGCGCCCGCGTCACCGGTTCGCTGCACATGACCGTGCAGACAGCCGTGCTGATCGAGACCCTGGTCGCCCTCGGCGCCGAGGTCCGCTGGGCCTCCTGCAATATCTTCTCCACCCAGGACCACGCCGCCGCGGCCATCGCCGTCGGCCCGAACGGCACCCCGGACGCCCCCGCGGGCGTCCCGGTCTTCGCCTGGAAGGGCGAGACGCTCGAAGAGTACTGGTGGTGCACGGAGCAGGCCCTGACCTGGCCGAACACCCCCACCGGCGGCCCGAACATGATTCTCGACGACGGTGGTGACGCCACCCTCCTCGTCCACAAGGGCGTCGAGTTCGAGAAGGCCGGAGCGGCCCCGGACCCGTCGACCGCGGACAGCGAGGAGTACGGCCACATCCTCACCCTGCTGAACCGCACCCTCGGCGAGTCCCCGCAGAAGTGGACCCAGCTGGCGTCCGAGATCCGCGGTGTCACCGAAGAGACCACGACCGGTGTGCACCGGCTGTACGAGATGCACCGCGACGGCACCCTCCTCTTCCCGGCGATCAACGTCAACGACGCCGTCACCAAGTCCAAGTTCGACAACAAGTACGGCTGCCGCCACTCCCTGATCGACGGCATCAACCGTGCAACCGACACCCTCATCGGCGGCAAGACCGCGGTCGTCTGCGGCTACGGCGATGTCGGCAAGGGCTGCGCCGAGTCGCTGCGGGGCCAGGGCGCCCGCGTGATCATCACCGAGATCGACCCGATCTGCGCGCTGCAGGCGGCGATGGACGGCTACCAGGTCACCACGCTCGACGAGGTCATCGACAAGGCCGACATCTTCGTCACCACGACGGGCAACAAGGACATCATCATGGCCGCCGACATGGCCAAGATGAAGCACCAGGCCATCGTCGGGAACATCGGCCACTTCGACAACGAGATCGACATGGCCGGCCTGGCCAAGATCGACGGCATTGTCAAGGACGAGGTCAAGCCGCAGGTCCACACCTGGAAGTTCCCCGACGGCAAGGTCCTCATCGTGCTGTCCGAGGGACGCCTCCTGAACCTGGGCAACGCCACCGGCCACCCCTCGTTCGTGATGTCCAACTCGTTCGCGGACCAGACCCTGGCCCAGATCGAGCTGTACACCAAGCCCGAGGAGTACCCGACCGACGTCTACGTGCTGCCCAAGCACCTGGACGAGAAGGTCGCCCGTCTCCACCTCGACGCGCTCGGCGTGAAGCTGACGACGCTCCGCCCCGAGCAGGCCGCCTACATCGGCGTCGAGGTCGACGGTCCGTACAAGTCCGACCACTACCGCTACTGATCCCGCCCGTCAGCGACCGCGCACATCACCACCGGTCAGTGACGACCGGCCGCTGACAGACGGAACAGCCTCAGCAGCGGCTACGAGCGCAGGCCCCCGCACCCCCGTGTCGGGGGCCTGCCCCGTACCGCACCCGCTCAGCGCGAGGAACCTCGAAGGACCCCATGCCCCGCGGCCGATATTCGCTCCACGATCTCCACGATCACACCCCCCTCGGCGAAGAACACTTCCAGTGCGCCCCCGGCCCCTCCGGCTGGCGCTATGTCTCCCAGACCACCGCCCCTTCCGGCGACCACCTGGGCTCCGTCGACCTCACCCTCGACGAACTGGGCCGCCCTATCCGCCTCGAACTCCACGCCGCGAGCTGGCAGGTCCGCGGCGCCGCCCTGGAAGGCGTCACCTGGGTCCGTACCGACCCGACCGGCACTCATGCCACCGACGGCAATGTGCGCGCCCACGCCTTCACCGGCACATCTCCCGCATTCCTCATCGCGACTTCACGACTGCTGCGCCTCACCCCCGATTCCCCCGCTACCCGCGTCCGTCTGGTCGCCTTCACGGACCCGGTCCTCGCCCCCCGCACCGTCGACCAGTCCTGGGCCCTGATCAACAGTGAAGCGCACGCCACTGACAACGGTCCCCTGACGGTGGACGAATACCAGGTCAGCGCCCTGGACACCGGCGAGCAGTACACCGTCCACATCGCCGGTGACGTGGTCCTCTCGGCCCCCGGGATCGAGCTCGAAGATCTGGAGTCCCCGCCCTCACCGCGCTAGGCAGGCGGCGCGAACCCCGTCGCAGCGGGCCGAGCCGCGCCCTCCTCCGCCACCGGGACCACAGGAACACCCGCCCCCGCGGCCGCCTCGGCAGGCACCCCCGACCCCATCTCCGGCCGGGAAGCAACGACCCCACCCTCCGGCACCCCGCTCCCCGCGTACGCAGCACCGACCCGAGCAGCGACGAGCACCCGCCGCGCATCCCGTGCCTGCCGCTCGTTCACCACCGCAGCCAGATACGCCCCGGCAGGCACCCCCTCGGGCACCGGAACCCCGGTCCGCGCCGCCAACTCGCCGGCCAGCCGTTCCGCCATCGATCGGCCCACCTGCGCGTCGAGCTGATGCATCCGCGTCAGGTACTGCCGTATCGCGAGCCACAGACCGTCCGGCACCGCCGACAGGTCCAGCTCCGCGAACCGCCCGACCAGCCAAGGCGGCGGAGGCGGCACAGCAGCCGCCCGCCCCGCCGGCACCCGCTCCCGTACGACGAGCGTCCCCGCGAACACATCCCCGAGCCGCCGCCCCCGCGCCGAAACCAGCGAAGCGATACAGGCGACGACCCCGACCGTCATCAGGATCTCGACGACCCCCATGGCCCCACGCACCAGTGCATGGCGGAATCGGATCGGCCCCCCGTCATCCCGGACCACCCGCAGCCCGCACGCCAGCTTCCCCAGCGAACGCCCGTGGCTGAGCGTTTCCACCGCGATCGGCCCTCCCACCAGCACCAGCAGGAAGGCCGCGACGGACACCGCCGCGAGAGCCGCCTCGTCCAGCGTCGCCGTCGCTATGGCCAGCCCGATCGACACCAGGACGAACGCCGCCCCCACCACCACAAGATCGATGGCCAGCGCCAGCGCGCGACTCGGCAATTTCGCCGGCTGCAGCCCCAGCACGACCGCGTCCCCGGTCACGAGCTCACTCATCGCCGCCCCATCCTTCGCCGGTCTTCCCTGCCCCTCGGGGCCACAGTCTGCCAAGCTGACCCGCAGCGCGCCGCCGTAGTACGAACCCGTACGCACCCATGCCTGGAGCAACAGCCGACCATGGACCTCGACGTCTTCGTGACCGCCCACCGCACCGAGTGGGACCGTCTGGACCATCTCCTGCACCGCGGGCGCCGACTCACCGGCGCGGAAGCCGACGAACTTGTCGAGCTCTACCAGCGCACGGCCACCCATCTCTCCCTTCTCCAGTCCAGCGCCCCGGATCCACTGCTCACCGCACGCCTCACCCAGCTCGTGGCCCGCGCCCGATCCACGGTGACAGGAACCCGCCGAGCCTCATGGCGCGACGCGACACGCTTCCTGACCGCCGGATTCCCCGCCGCGGTCTACCGATCCAGGCACTGGTGGATACCCACGGCAGTGTTCTCCGTACTGCTGGCCGCGGTCATCGGCTGGTGGATCGGCACGCACCCGGAAGTCCAGTCGGCCATAGCGGCCCCGGACGACCTCCGTCGCCTGACCAGCCCGGGCGGAGAGTACGAGACCTACTACTCCAGCCACCCGGCCGCGTCCTTCGCCGCCCAGGTGTGGACGAACAACGCCCGGGCCGCAGCCATGTGCCTGGTCCTGGGAGCGTTTCTCGGCATCCCGGTCATCTGGATCCTCTTCGTCAACGTGCTCAACCTCGGCGTCGGCATCGGCCTGATGTCCTCAGCCGGCCGACTCGACGCCTTCCTGGGCCTGGTGCTCCCGCACGGCCTGCTCGAACTCACCGCCGTCTTCGTCGCAGCCGGTACAGGCCTGCGCCTCGGCTGGACGGTCATCGACCCGGGCCCGCGGTCCCGCCGCTCAGCCCTGGCGCAACAAGGACGAGCCGCGATCGGCATGGCCATCGGCCTCGCCCTGGTCCTCTTCGTCTCGGGCGTCATCGAAGGCTTCGTCACCCCCTCCGGCCTGCCGACCTGGGGACGCATCACCATCGGCATCGCAGCGGAACTGGCCTTTCTCGCGTACATCTACATCCTGGGCAGCCGAGCAGCCCGGTCGGGTGACCAGGGCGACGTCGATCCCACGGAGCGCAGCGCCGAGCTTCCAGTCGCTGCGTGATGTGCGTACGACCCCGCTGACCTGCTAGTCTCCTCTTCGCCCCAAAAAACCATTGACATGGTCGGCTGGGGGAGGTAGATTTTAACGGTTGCGTCGGACTGGACAGGTCCGATCCCAACGGTTAGTGTCTTCCTCGCTCTCACCGGAAATTGAATTTCCGCAGAGCCATTGATTCTCTTACTTACTCGGATCGCGCAGCTGATTAGCTCAGCTGAACGCTTCTGATAAAGTCGGATCCGCCGAAAGGCAAAGGCCACTCCAACGGCCACCGGAATTCAAATTCGGACCGGAAACGGAACGAAAAGGTTCTGGTAAGGTTGGAACCGCCGGAAAGGGAAACGCGAAAGCGAAGAACTGGAAAGCGGAACCCGCTTCGACCGGGAATCGGACACGAAAGAGTCTGATAGAGTCGGAAACGCAAGACCGAAGGGAAAAGCCCGGAGGAAAGCCCCAGAGAATGTTCTGTGGGTGAGTACGAAGGAAGCGTCCGTTCCTTGAGAACTCAACAGCGTGCCAAAAGTCAACGCCAGATATGTTGATACCCCGGCCTGCTTCGGCAGGTTGGTGGTTCCTTTGAAAGTCCTGCCGGATCACTGATCTGGTGGGCAATGTACACAGCGAGGACGCTGTGAATAACCGGTCTTATTCCGACCGGTTATTCCGCTCTCGTGTTGTGTTGTCCCGATTACGGGAAAACATTCACGGAGAGTTTGATCCTGGCTCAGGACGAACGCTGGCGGCGTGCTTAACACATGCAAGTCGAACGATGAAGCCTTTCGGGGTGGATTAGTGGCGAACGGGTGAGTAACACGTGGGCAATCTGCCCTTCACTCTGGGACAAGCCCTGGAAACGGGGTCTAATACCGGATAACACTCTGTCCCGCATGGGACGGGGTTGAAAGCTCCGGCGGTGAAGGATGAGCCCGCGGCCTATCAGCTTGTTGGTGGGGTGATGGCCTACCAAGGCGACGACGGGTAGCCGGCCTGAGAGGGCGACCGGCCACACTGGGACTGAGACACGGCCCAGACTCCTACGGGAGGCAGCAGTGGGGAATATTGCACAATGGGCGAAAGCCTGATGCAGCGACGCCGCGTGAGGGATGACGGCCTTCGGGTTGTAAACCTCTTTCAGCAGGGAAGAAGCGAGAGTGACGGTACCTGCAGAAGAAGCGCCGGCTAACTACGTGCCAGCAGCCGCGGTAATACGTAGGGCGCAAGCGTTGTCCGGAATTATTGGGCGTAAAGAGCTCGTAGGCGGCTTGTTGCGTCGGTTGTGAAAGCCCGGGGCTTAACCCCGGGTCTGCAGTCGATACGGGCAGGCTAGAGTGTGGTAGGGGAGATCGGAATTCCTGGTGTAGCGGTGAAATGCGCAGATATCAGGAGGAACACCGGTGGCGAAGGCGGATCTCTGGGCCATTACTGACGCTGAGGAGCGAAAGCGTGGGGAGCGAACAGGATTAGATACCCTGGTAGTCCACGCCGTAAACGTTGGGAACTAGGTGTTGGCGACATTCCACGTCGTCGGTGCCGCAGCTAACGCATTAAGTTCCCCGCCTGGGGAGTACGGCCGCAAGGCTAAAACTCAAAGGAATTGACGGGGGCCCGCACAAGCAGCGGAGCATGTGGCTTAATTCGACGCAACGCGAAGAACCTTACCAAGGCTTGACATACACCGGAAAGCATCAGAGATGGTGCCCCCCTTGTGGTCGGTGTACAGGTGGTGCATGGCTGTCGTCAGCTCGTGTCGTGAGATGTTGGGTTAAGTCCCGCAACGAGCGCAACCCTTGTTCTGTGTTGCCAGCATGCCCTTCGGGGTGATGGGGACTCACAGGAGACTGCCGGGGTCAACTCGGAGGAAGGTGGGGACGACGTCAAGTCATCATGCCCCTTATGTCTTGGGCTGCACACGTGCTACAATGGCCGGTACAATGAGCTGCGATGCCGTGAGGCGGAGCGAATCTCAAAAAGCCGGTCTCAGTTCGGATTGGGGTCTGCAACTCGACCCCATGAAGTCGGAGTTGCTAGTAATCGCAGATCAGCATTGCTGCGGTGAATACGTTCCCGGGCCTTGTACACACCGCCCGTCACGTCACGAAAGTCGGTAACACCCGAAGCCGGTGGCCCAACCCCTTGTGGGAGGGAGCTGTCGAAGGTGGGACTGGCGATTGGGACGAAGTCGTAACAAGGTAGCCGTACCGGAAGGTGCGGCTGGATCACCTCCTTTCTAAGGAGCACTTCTTACCAGGTCTGGCCTGGTCAGAGGCCATTACGCTGGCAAATGTCCGGCGGTGGTTGCTCATGGGTGGAACGTTGACTATTCGGTGCGACAGGTTTTTTTCACTAGTACTGCTTCGGCGTGGAACGTGGGAAGGGGCCGGTTGTGCCGGGCACGTTGTTGGGTGTCTGAGGGTTCGGCCGTGAGGTCGCCTTCAGTTGCCGGCCCCAGTGAACTCGCCTTTCAGGGTGGGGTGGTGGGTGGCTGGTCGTTGTTTGAGAACTGCACAGTGGACGCGAGCATCTGTGGCCAAGTTTTTAAGGGCGCACGGTGGATGCCTTGGCACCAGGAACCGATGAAGGACGTGGGAGGCCACGATAGGCCCCGGGGAGCTGTCAACCGAGCTTTGATCCGGGGGTGTCCGAATGGGGAAACCCGGCAGTCGTCATGGGCTGTCACCCGCTGCTGAACACATAGGCAGTGTGGAGGGAACGAGGGGAAGTGAAACATCTCAGTACCCTCAGGAAGAGAAAACAACCGTGATTCCGGGAGTAGTGGCGAGCGAAACCGGATGAGGCCAAACCGTATGTGTGTGATACCCGGCAGGGGTTGCGCATGCGGGGTTGCGGGAGTTCTCTTGATCAATCTGCCGATTGGTCGACGAGTCAGAAACCGTTGATGTAGGCGAAGGACATGCGAAAGGTCCGGCGTAGAGGGTAAGACCCCCGTAGCTGAAACATCAACGGCTCGTTTGAGGATTTCCCAAGTAGCACGGGGCCCGAGAAATCCCGTGTGAATCTGGCGGGACCACCCGCTAAGCCTAAATATTCCCTGGTGACCGATAGCGGATAGTACCGTGAGGGAATGGTGAAAAGTACCGCGGGAGCGGAGTGAAATAGTACCTGAAACCGTGTGCCTACAAGCCGTGGGAGCGTCGCATGCGAGCTTGCTTGCATGTCGTGACTGCGTGCCTTTTGAAGAATGAGCCTGCGAGTTTGCGGTGTGTTGCGAGGTTAACCCGTGTGGGGAAGCCGTAGCGAAAGCGAGTCCGAATAGGGCGTTTTAGTAGCACGCTCAAGACCCGAAGCGGAGTGATCTAGCCATGGGCAGGTTGAAGCGGAGGTAAGACTTCGTGGAGGACCGAACCCACCAGGGTTGAAAACCTGGGGGATGACCTGTGGTTAGGGGTGAAAGGCCAATCAAACTCCGTGATAGCTGGTTCTCCCCGAAATGCATTTAGGTGCAGCGTCGTGTGTTTCTTGCCGGAGGTAGAGCACTGGATAGGCGATGGGCCCTACCGGGTTACTGACCTTAGCCAAACTCCGAATGCCGGTAAGTGAGAGCGCGGCAGTGAGACTGTGGGGGATAAGCTCCATGGTCGAGAGGGAAACAGCCCAGAGCATCGACTAAGGCCCCTAAGCGTACGCTAAGTGGGAAAGGATGTGGAGTCGCAGAGACAACCAGGAGGTTGGCTTAGAAGCAGCCACCCTTGAAAGAGTGCGTAATAGCTCACTGGTCAAGTGATTCCGCGCCGACAATGTAGCGGGGCTCAAGCGTACCGCCGAAGTCGTGTCATTCACACATTGAGGGCCAACGCCTGTGTGGATGGGTAGGGGAGCGTCGTGTGCCGGGTGAAGCAGCCGCGGAAGCGAGTTGTGGACGGTTCACGAGTGAGAATGCAGGCATGAGTAGCGATACACACGTGAGAAACGTGTGCGCCGATTGACTAAGGGTTCCTGGGTCAAGCTGATCTGCCCAGGGTAAGTCGGGACCTAAGGCGAGGCCGACAGGCGTAGTCGATGGACAACCGGTTGATATTCCGGTACCCGCTTTGAAACGCCCAGTACTGAATCAGGCGATGCTAAGTCCGTGAAGCCGGCCCGATCTCTTCGGAGTTGAGGGTAGTGGTGGAGCCGACGGACCAGACTTGTATTAGGTAAGCGATGGGGTGACGCAGGAAGGTAGTCCAGCCCGGGCGGTGGTTGTCCCGGGGTAAGGGTGTAGGGCGTGTGATAGGCAAATCCGTCACACATTAAGTCTGAGACCTGATGCCGAGCCGATTGTGGTGAAGTGGATGATCCTATGCTGTCGAGAAAAGCCTCTAGCGAGTTTCATGGCGGCCCGTACCCTAAACCGACTCAGGTGGTCAGGTAGAGAATACCGAGGCGTTCGGGTGAACTATGGTTAAGGAACTCGGCAAAATGCCCCCGTAACTTCGGGAGAAGGGGGGCCATCACTGGTGATCCGATTTACTCGGTGAGCTGGGGGTGGCCGCAGAGACCAGCGAGAAGCGACTGTTTACTAAAAACACAGGTCCGTGCGAAGCCGTAAGGCGATGTATACGGACTGACGCCTGCCCGGTGCTGGAACGTTAAGGGGACCGGTTAGCTGACTTTCGGGTCGGCGAAGCTGAGAACTTAAGCGCCAGTAAACGGCGGTGGTAACTATAACCATCCTAAGGTAGCGAAATTCCTTGTCGGGTAAGTTCCGACCTGCACGAATGGCGTAACGACTTCTCGACTGTCTCAACCATAGGCCCGGTGAAATTGCACTACGAGTAAAGATGCTCGTTTCGCGCAGCAGGACGGAAAGACCCCGGGACCTTTACTACAGTTTGATATTGGTGTTCGGTTCGGCTTGTGTAGGATAGGTGGGAGACTTTGAAGCGGCCACGCCAGTGGTTGTGGAGTCGTCGTTGAAATACCACTCTGGTCGTGCTGGATGTCTAACCTGGGTCCGTGATCCGGATCAGGGACAGTGTCTGATGGGTAGTTTAACTGGGGCGGTTGCCTCCTAAAGAGTAACGGAGGCGCCCAAAGGTTCCCTCAGCCTGGTTGGCAATCAGGTGTTGAGTGTAAGTGCACAAGGGAGCTTGACTGTGAGACCGACGGGTCGAGCAGGGACGAAAGTCGGGACTAGTGATCCGGCAGTGGCTTGTGGAAGCGCTGTCGCTCAACGGATAAAAGGTACCCCGGGGATAACAGGCTGATCTTCCCCAAGAGTCCATATCGACGGGATGGTTTGGCACCTCGATGTCGGCTCGTCGCATCCTGGGGCTGGAGTCGGTCCCAAGGGTTGGGCTGTTCGCCCATTAAAGCGGTACGCGAGCTGGGTTTAGAACGTCGTGAGACAGTTCGGTCCCTATCCGCTGTGCGCGTAGGAATATTGAGAAGGGCTGTCCCTAGTACGAGAGGACCGGGACGGACGAACCTCTGGTGTGCCAGTTGTTCTGCCAAGGGCATGGCTGGTTGGCTACGTTCGGAAAGGATAACCGCTGAAAGCATCTAAGCGGGAAGCCTGCTTCGAGATGAGTATTCCCACCAACTTGATTGGTTAAGGCTCCCAGTAGACGACTGGGTTGATAGGCCAGATGTGGAAGCCTGGTAACGGGTGGAGCTGACTGGTACTAATAGGCCGAGGGCTTGTCCTCAGTTGCTCGCGTCCACTGTGTTAGTTCTGAAATAACGAACGGCCGTGTTGTTCCGGTGTTTGTTTGTTTCATAGTGTTTCGGTGGTCATTGCGTTAGGGAAACGCCCGGTTACATTCCGAACCCGGAAGCTAAGCCTTTCAGCGCCGATGGTACTGCAGGGGGGACCCTGTGGGAGAGTAGGACGCCGCCGAACTCCTTTTACGGGAAAGCCCCGTGCCCTTGTGGCACGGGGCTTTCCTGCGTTCAGGGCACATTGAGAGGCCCCTTTCTCGACGGACGATTTTCATTTGACGCACGGGGTGGGTCAGAGGCGTCCCGCTCCCTTGAGAGCGAGATAGGCGTCGGCGAGAGCCGGGGCGAGGTTGTCCGGGGTGGCATCGACGACCACCGCGCCATGACGCTGGAGCTGCTCAGCGGTGTGGAGCCGCCTCGCTTGGGCCTGTGCGCCGGCTGCGGACTCGTAAATCGCGTCCACGGTTCCCCTGGCCCCCGCCATCTGTTCGATGTGTGGGTCGGCCACTGAAGCCACCAGCACGGTGTGGCGCTGGGTCAGTCGACGGAGGACCGGAAGCAGGCCCTCTTCTACGGGGGCTGCGTCCAGACCGGTGAGAAGCACGATGAGGGAGCGACGAGGAGCGCCGGCGAGCACGGCAGCACTGAGACCTCGGGCATCCGTTTCTACGAGTGCGGGTTCGATCGGTGCCAGCGCATTCACCATGGCTGACAGGACTTCTCCCGCGGACCTGCCCTGGACCTGGGCGCGGATGCGGCGGTCGTAGGCGAGCAGGTCCACGCGGTCGCCCGCACGAGTGGCAAGCGCGGTGAGGAGCAGGGCCGCGTCCAGAGCGGCGTCGAGGCGGGGCACATCACCTACGCGACCCGCCGAAGTACGGCCGGTGTCCAGGACGACGAGGATGTGACGGTCCCGCTCGGGGCGCCAGGTTCGCACGGCGACGGTGGACTGACGTGCTGTGGCCCGCCAGTCGATGGAGCGCGTGTCGTCACCGGGCACATAAGCACGCAGGCTGTCGAACTCCGTGCCTTCTCCACGAGTCAGGACGCTGGTGCGGCCATCGAGCTCGCGGAGTCTGGCCAGGCGGGACGGCAGATGCTTGCGGCTGGTGAAGGGGGGCAGAACACGTACCGTCCAGGGGACTTCGTGATTTCCCTGGCGGGCCGCGAGCCCCAGAGGTCCGAACGAGCGGACGGTGACACGTTCGGCTCGGCGGTCACCTCGCCGTGTTGGTCGCAGGAAGGTGGTCAGCCGACGGCGTTCCCCGGCCGGGATCGTCAGCGTGTGACGGGATGAGGACTGTTCCGTCCCGGTGGACCAGCTGCTGGGCGGCCAGGCGTCGCGAAGGTGTCCGCGCAGGCGGCGACGGGAAGGATTGGTTACGGTGAGTTGCACCTCGGCGGTCTCGCCGAGTCGAACGGTTGTTTCACCGGATCGGGTGAACTGGAGCGTTCGCACTGGTGCAGCCAGGGCATAGTCGCACAGAATTGCTAGAGAGAGCGGTGCGTTGACCGCGAGCATGCCTGTCCAGCTGGGCGTCAGGATGCCTACGGGGAGTGACCCCAGGGCGGCCAGCAAGGCGGTTCGTCCGGTGAGGGCCACGGTCACCGCCTCATCGGGGTACGGGGACGTGTGCGAGGACTGCGGTGATGACGGAGTCGGGGGTGACTCCCTCCATCTCCGCTTCGGGGCGCAGTTGGATGCGATGGCGAAGCGTGGGGAGTGCCAGGGCTTTCACGTCATCCGGAATGACGTAGTCGCGGCCGGTGAGCCAGGCCCAGGCTCGTGCGGTGGACAACAGCGCGGTAGCGCCTCGGGGAGAGACGCCGAGGGAGAGCGAGGGGGATTCACGCGTGGCACGACAGATATCGACGACGTATCCGGCGATCTCGGGGGAGACCTTGGTCTGGGCGACTGCGTTGCGGGCGGCTTCCAGATCGGCCGGGCCGGCGACGGGGCGGATGCCTGCTGACTTGAGATCGCGCGGATTGAAGCCGCTGGAATGACGGGTGAGGACGCTGATCTCCTCGTCGCGGGACGGCAGAGGCACCGTCAATTTGAGGAGGAACCGGTCCAGTTGGGCCTCGGGGAGAGGGTAGGTGCCTTCGTATTCGACGGGATTCTGTGTGGCGGCTACGAGGAAGGGATCAGGCAGCAGCCGTGGGGTGCCGTCGACGGTGACCTGGCGCTCTTCCATCGCTTCCAGGAGAGAGGACTGCGTCTTGGGAGGGGTGCGGTTGATCTCGTCGGCGAGAAGCAGGTTGGTGAAGACGGGGCCGGGCTGGAAGGAGAACTCTGCTGTGCGGGCGTCGTAGACCAGTGAGCCGGTGACGTCGCTCGGCATCAGGTCGGGGGTGAACTGGACGCGTTTGGTGTCGAGTTCGAGTGAGGCCGCGAGAGCCCGGACCAAGAGGGTCTTGGCCACGCCGGGAACGCCTTCGAGCAGGACGTGGCCTCGGCAGAGTAGCGCGACGACGAGCCCGGTGACTGCAGGGTCCTGGCCGACCACGGCCTTGGCGATCTCGGAGCGCAACGCTTCCAGGGATGCGCGGGCTGTGTCGCCGTTCCCGATGGTCTCGGTAGTCCCGGCGGGCACTGGGGGCGGGGCGCTCATGACGTGCGTACCTCTCTTTCGAGGGTGTCGAGTTGGTCTGCCAGATGTACGAGAGCGGTGTCGTCGGACGGGGCGGGTCCGAAGAGCAGGGCTTGGAGGTCGTTGTCGGTGGCGCTGAGACGGGCGGAAACGGCGGGGAGGAGTTTTGCGGCGGAGTGGGCGTCGCGTGGGGAGACGCCGATGAGTGGGGCGATACGGGTGCGGGTGGCGGCGCGCAGTGAGTCGGCGGCCCGGTCGCGGGCGTTCGCCCTGCGGTAAAGGCGGGCTCGGCCCTCGGCGGATTCGGAGGCGCGGATGGCCACGGGCAGCCGTTCGGTCACCAGGGGGCCCAGACGACGGGCCCGCCAGATGGCGGCGAGCACGGCGGCGAGCGCGAGTTGGAGGGTTCCCCACAGCCAGCCTTGAGGGATCAGGTCGGCGAAGCTGCGATCGTCGTGGGCCCCGTCGCTGCCGTCGCTGCTGTCCCCGTTGTCCGCGCCGGTCCCGGCGGTAGCAGAGGTATCAGGGGGCGAGGGGAGGTACCAGACCAGATGTGGGCGGGAACCGAGGAGTTGCAGGGCCAGGGAAGCATTGCCCTGGTTGTCGAGTCGGTCGTTGTAGAGAAGGTCGGGGGAGCCGAGGAGCACGGTGTCTCCCGCGCCCTGTTCGATCAGGAGGAGGGTGGGCAGACCGTCGATCGGGAAGCAGGCGATCGTGTCGAGGACGGCCGAGGCGTAGCGGAAGCCCCCCGTTTCGGAGCTGCCGGCGTTACGGGCGGCGGGCAGGGAGCACTGAGGGGTGCGGGTGGCCACCGGTCCGGAGGACTCCGCGCGGACGCCGGGGACCAGTGTGCCGACGGAAGGGGGGCCTGCCGCGAGAAGGACGGTGCGGCCGGCCGAGTGCTCGGTCGTGGCACGGAGTTCGTTCTGCTGGCGCGGTGTCAGCAGATTGGGGGAGGCGACGAGCAGCGTGGTTTCGGGGCCGGTCCGGGCCATGGCCTCGTCGAGCGTGGTGACCACGCGAACGGAGACGCCACGGTCCTTGAGGAGTTCGGCGACGGCCCGGCTGCCGTAGCGGTCGGCGGAACGGGGGTCGAGGCGGCCGTGCTGGTCGCCGGAGCGCACGCTTGCCAGAGCGATTCCGGCAGCGACGAGTATGAGCAGGGCGAGCAGCAGGCCGCGGATGCGGACCCAGATCTGGTGCGGGGTGAGCGATGCCGAGGTGGTGGGGGCGGCGGAGACCTCGGTCATTCGGCTGCTCCCTGGGCCGCGGTTGTCAGGAGAGGCTTGGCGTTCTCGAGGTCGAGGTCCAGGGCTCGTATGTCCAGATACGCCTGCTGGTTCGCGGTGCGGCCGCCGTATGTGACGTCGTCGAATTCTCTGGCGGCGGCGTGGAGCCGCGTGGCGTGTGCGGGCAGTGGACGGCCCGCTTCGGCGGCGGCCTCGTCGGCGGTGCGCCCGGGGCGGGGGTCGAGCAGGGCGCGTTCCTCCAGGGAGCGGACGATGGCGCGCATGCGCTCCTGGACCGCCTCGTTCCAGCGGTGGGCGGAGGCGTGGGCCTCGGCGGCCGCCCGGTGTTCGCCCGCGCTGTGGGGGCTGTCGCCGAAGAGCGCGTCCGCGGAACGCACGGTTCGGTGCGGGGTGCCCAGTCGCCACCAGAGTGCGGCGACCAGGCCGATGACGACCAGTACGAGCACGACGAGCCCGAGTGGGCCGCCGGGTGCGGCGCCGGAGGCCGTGCTCAGCAGATCGCCGATCCACCCCCAGAGGCGGTCGAGACCGCGCTGGAGGAGGTTGGGATCGTTCTCGTGGTACATCGGTTTGGACAGCTCGTGCTCCGCGGCCTCGCGGGCTGGGACCCGTGGAGTGTCCACGGGTATGTCGCCGCCGGCGCGTATGAGTAGCTGTGCTGCTGTTTTGCCCCCCGCCCCCGACACGGCATCAGCTCCTGGTGTCGTATCCGGGCAGGCCTGCGGCCCGGGCGAGATCGAGGTCGAGTGCCTCGCGACGGATGCGCTGATCGATGTAGAGCAGGGCCGCCACACCGGCGGAGAACGGGTAGGTGATCGTTGCGGTGATCACCTGACCGATGCCGGAGATGATCAGGAACGGCCAGCCGAAGTCCGGGGAGCTGCCCGTGAGGAGGGAGCCGATACCGTCGCCGTCCGCGGCCATCGCGATGACGGTGAAAGGGATGGCGATGATCACGGTCACGACGACAGTCAGCAGCCAGGTGAGCGCGAGGATGCCGAAGGTCCGCCACCATGCGCCCCTGACCAGCTTTGCGGAGCGGCGCATGGAGGCCGTGATCGATTGCCGTTCCAGCATCAGCGCCGGCGAGGCGAGGCAGAAGCGGACCATCAGCCAGATGAAGACGACGATCGCGGCCACGAATCCGACGACGACGAGTGCGGCGCCTGCAGCGGAGCCGATCAGCATCCCCGGCAGCAGGCCCGCCGTCAGGATGGCGGCGCTCATCAGGGCCAGCAGCAGCGTCAGACCCAGCAGCTGAGCGAGCCGGGGCCGGGCCTCGGCCCATGCGTCGGAGAGCGTCACCGGGCGGCCCAGCACAGAACGGCTGATCACCACGGTCAGTACGGATGTCGTGACCAGTGTGGTGATCATGGTGATGAGCAGGGACGGGACACTGTTGACCAGTGCCGACTGAGTCGAGTCGGCGGCTTGTCGGAGTGCTTCAGAACCGGTGGCGTTCGGGTCGATCGCCGCGGGTTCCGGCAGCAGATAGCGCTGTACGAGGATGATCGCGATCTCGGCGATCACGGACACGGTCAGCGTGATGCCGAGGACCGTGCGCCAGTGGGCACGCATCGTGGAGACCGCGCCGTCGAGGATCTCGCCCACGCCCAGTGGCCGGAGCGGGATGACACCGGGCTTGGCCGCGGCGGGCGGCTGCTGCAGGCCAGGGCCGTGCGGCCCACCTACCCAGCCGGCGCCCCGAGGTGCGCCGCCCCAGCCGGGGGCGGGGGGTGGTGCGCCTGGACCGGTGCCGGGAGCACTCGGTGGGGACCACTGCCCTGCGGGCGGCTGCGTGGGAGACCAGTTCCCTGCCGGGCCGCTGCCGTCGACGGGCTCGGAAGGCCGGGGGATACCGGCCTCCTGGTCCTCGGAGGGGGCAGATCCGGGCGAGGCCCAGCCCGGAGTGTCGTTCATTCTCGCTCCTTAACGGTCCTGTCCGCTCATCGGGGCGGCAGGTTGGCAGCCATCGTGCCACGCGTTGCTTCGGTACGGGCCTGGCGATGTATGTCCTTCGTACCTTCATTTGTGGGCGGCTCACCGGGCAGACTGGGCGGATGTTTGATCAGGACGCGCAATCGCCGGTGGGCAGCGAGCCTCCCGCGCTTTCCGTACTCCGTTGGGACGAGCTTCCGGAAGGTCCCGCGCTGGTGCTCCTCGACCAGACTCGGCTGCCTGCCGAGGAGGCCGAACTGGCGTGTACCGATGTGCCCGCGCTGGTGCGGGCGATCCGGACGCTGGCGGTCCGCGGGGCGCCCTTGCTGGGTATCGCAGGGGCTTATGGGGTGGCTCTCGCGGCGGTGCGGGGGGACGACGTGGTGGAGGCCGCCGGGTTGTTGGAGCGGGCGCGGCCCACCGCGGTGAACCTCGGGTACGGGGTGCGCCGGGCTGCCGGGGCGTACCGGGTGGCCGTGGAGAAGGGGGCGGCGCCGGAGCGGGCCGCGGCGGCGGCATTGGCCGAGGCCAGAGCGTTGCACCGGGAGGATGCCGAGGCCAGTGGGCGTATGGCGCGGTACGGGCTTGCCCTGCTGGACGAGCTGCTGCCCGGTGGTGCGCATCGGCTGCTGACCCACTGCAACACGGGGGCCCTGGTCTCGGGTGGTGAGGGCACCGCCTTCGCCGTGGCGCTAGGGGCGCACCGGGAGGGGCGGTTGCGCCGGCTGTGGGTGGACGAGACACGTCCGCTGCTGCAGGGCGCACGGCTGACCGCGTACGAAGCGGCGCGCAATGGCATGCCGTACAGCTTGCTCACGGACAACGCAGCAGGTTCCCTGTTCGCTGCGGGGGAGGTGGATGCCGTGCTCATCGGGGCGGACCGCATCGCTGCGGACGGATCGGTGGCGAACAAGGTGGGAAGCTATCCGCTGGCGGTGCTCGCGAAGTACCACCACATACCCTTCATCGTGGTGGCGCCGACCACGACCGTGGATCTGGATACCGCGGGCGGGTCATCGATCATCGTGGAGCAGCGGCCGGGGAATGAAGTGACGGAGCTCACATCGCCGCAGGTTGGGGTGGTGGGCGAGGAATCCGGCGGATTGCTCGTGGCACCGGTGGGAACCCCGGCGTACAACCCCGCGTTCGATATCACGCCGCCGGAGCTGGTCACGGCGATCGTCACGGAGGAGGGCGCAGTTTCCCCGGTCACGGGGGTCGGACTGGCAGAGCTGTGTGCCAGGTCATCGCAGATAACGATTAGCTAATGGGATGATGTCGATTATGAAGGGACGCGTCCTTGTCGTCGACGACGACACCGCACTGGCCGAGATGCTCGGGATTGTGCTGCGTGGTGAAGGGTTCGAGCCGTCGTTCGTAGCGGACGGCGACAAGGCACTTGCCGCATTTCGTGAGGCCAAGCCGGACCTGGTCCTGCTGGATCTGATGCTGCCCGGTAGGGACGGCATCGAGGTCTGCAGGCTGATCAGGGCCGAGTCGGGTGTGCCGATCGTCATGCTCACTGCCAAGAGCGACACGGTTGACGTGGTGGTGGGCCTGGAGTCCGGGGCCGACGACTACATCGTCAAGCCGTTCAAACCTAAGGAGTTGGTTGCCCGGATCAGGGCACGTCTGCGGAGGTCCGAGGAACCGGCGCCGGAACAGCTGGCCATCGGGGATCTGGTCATCGATGTGGCCGGTCACTCGGTGAAGCGGGAGGGGCAGTCGATCGCCCTCACCCCGCTGGAGTTCGACCTGCTGGTCGCGCTCGCCCGTAAGCCGTGGCAGGTCTTCACCCGTGAGGTACTGCTCGAGCAGGTATGGGGGTACCGCCACGCCGCCGACACCCGGCTGGTGAATGTCCATGTCCAGCGACTGCGCTCCAAGGTCGAGAAGGACCCGGAGCGGCCCGAGATCGTGGTGACCGTCCGTGGTGTCGGTTACAAGGCCGGACCGAGCTGATATGTCCCTGAGTAGCGCTGCTCCGCAGCCCGGGGAGCCGGGAGCCCGTGCGGAGCGGGCTGCTGCTCCAGGACACGAGGCGTCCCAGGCCGGGCGCCTTCTGCAAGGTGGCCGGTTGTTCCACGACCGGATGCACGGCGGCCCCGTGCCGCGACTGCTGATGCGCTGGGTGCGGCGTCCGCTGCTGCCCGCCGTGCGGCTGTGGCGGCGCAACCTCCAGCTGCGGGTCGTCGCGGGCACGCTGCTCATGTCGCTCGGTGTGGTGCTGCTTCTCGGGCTGGTGGTGATCGGGCAGGTGCGCAACGGCCTGCTCGACGCGAAGGGCAAGGCCGCCCAGACCCAGGCCGCCGGTGGTTTCGCGGCGGCCCAGGAGAAGGCGAACGCCCCGCTCACCCCCGGTGGGCCGGGCGGCGACACGGCGGACGGCACCTCGGCCAACAACTCCTGGCGGACCGAGCTTGTCGACCAGCTCGCCAGTGGCGGCAAGAACGCCTTCAACGTGGTGGCGCTCAGTGCCGACGAGGGCACCCGTGCGCCGCGCGGCTCGGGCAGCGTGGAGGCGGCGAGCATTCCGCAGAACCTGCGGGACTCCGTGAACAAGGGCCCGGGAGCGTTCCAGACCTACTCCCTGATCCAGTACGCGAACGGGCAGGAGCCGCAGCCCGGGCTCGTCGTGGGCAAGCGGCTCTACGACATCGACCACAATCCGTACCAGCTCTACTACCTCTTCCCGCTGACGCAGGAGGAGAAGTCATTGACGCTGGTCAGGGGCACACTGGCGACCGCGGGACTCTTCGTGGTCGTGCTGCTCGGGGCCATCGCCTGGTTCGTGGTGCGCCAGGTCGTCACGCCCGTACGGATGGCGGCTGGCATTGCCGAGCGGCTCTCCGCCGGCAGGCTCCAGGAGCGGATGAAGGTCACCGGCGAGGACGACATCGCCCGGCTCGGTGAAGCTTTCAACAAGATGGCGCAGAACCTGCAGCTGAAGATCCAGCAGCTGGAGGAGCTGTCCCGGATGCAGCGGCGCTTCGTCTCCGACGTCTCCCACGAGCTGCGGACGCCGCTGACGACCGTACGGATGGCCGCCGATGTCATTCATGAGGCCCGCAGCGACTTCGATCCCGTGACCGCACGCTCCGCGGAGCTGCTCGGGGATCAGCTCGACCGGTTCGAGTCGCTGCTCTCCGATCTGCTGGAGATCAGCCGGTTCGACGCGGGCGCGGCCGCGCTGGAGGCCGAGCCGATAGATCTGCGGCAGGTCGTGCGCCGGGTGATCGGTGGGGCCGAGCCGCTGGCCGAGCGCAAGGGCACCCGGATCCGGGTGGTCGGCGACGAGCAGCCGGTGATCGCTGAGGCCGACGCGCGGCGGGTGGAGCGCGTCCTGCGCAACCTGGTGGTCAACGCCGTCGAGCACGGCGAGGGCCGGGACGTCGTGGTGCGGATGGGGGTGGCCGGAGGCGCGGTCGCCGTGGCCGTCCGGGACTACGGCGTGGGGCTCAAGCCCGGCGAGGCGACGCGGGTGTTCAACCGTTTCTGGCGGGCCGACCCGGCCCGTGCGCGGACGACCGGTGGCACCGGACTCGGACTGTCCATCGCCGTGGAGGACGCCCGGCTGCACGGCGGCTGGCTGCAGGCATGGGGTGAGCCGGGCGGCGGTTCGCAGTTCCGGCTGACCCTGCCGCGCACGGCGGACGAGCCGCTGCGCGGATCGCCGATACCGCTGGAACCCGAGGACTCCCGGCGCAACCGGGAGAACCGGGAACGGGCCGCGGCCGCTTCCACGACCGGGAGCGAGCACCGGCTGACGACGGTGCCGACCCAGCCCGGTGGCAACGACCGGTCGGCGCTGCCCGTACCCTCGCGTACCCCCGCGGCTTCCCGGACGGCGCCGGTCTCGGTGCATCCGGCTGCCCTGCCGGGGAACGGCGCACGGGTGGTCGCACGCGCCGCCGAGGACCGGCCGGGCGGCGATTTCGAATCTGCAGTGAAGGATCCGGAGCGGGGGGACAGGAATCGTGGGCACTGACCGTCGCAGGGACGGCCATGGACGTGCGCTGGGGCTGTTCGCGTTGCTCGGATGCGGTGTCGCGCTGCTGTCTGCGTGCGGCTCGATGCCCGTCACCGGGGATGTCAAGGCTGTCGACGCCTCGCAGCCCGGTGACTCCCAGGTGCAGGTGTACGCCGTGGCGCCGCGTGACAACGCCACGCCCAACGAGGTCGTCGACGGCTTCCTGGAGTCCATGACCAGCGATGACTCCGACTTCAGGACGACCCGCAAGTATCTGACGAAGAGGGCGGCCAGTACCTGGAAGCCGAGTGCGTTCACGACGGTGCTCGCCAAGGCGCCGAACCGGAGCGACCGCCCGTTCCACGAGAACGACCCCGGCGTCACGGAGGTCACCTACACCCTGACCGGTGAGAAGGTGGCGACGATCGACGCCCAGAGCGCCTATCAGCCGCTCGCGCCCACGGACTACAACCAGAGCCTGCATCTGGTGAGGGAGAACGGTCCGGAGGGCAAGGAGTGGCGCATCGACCTCGTGCCGGACGGCCTTCTGCTCGGGCAGTCGGACTTCAAGCGCCTCTACCGCTCCGTCGACAAGTACTACTTCGCCGCGGGGCGGACGGCGGAGCAGTCGGCCCTGGTCGCCGATCCTGTCTATCTCCGCAGCCGGACGGATCCCGTCACCGGGATGGACACCGTGACGCAGGCGGTCCGCAGCCTTCTGGCCGGGCCGACCAACTGGCTGCGGCCGGTGGTCGACTCCCGCTTCCCCGCCGGTACGGCGCTGAGGAAGGGTGTCACCTCGCTGGCGCCCGACGACCGCAACGTACTGAAGGTACCGCTCAACAAGAAGGCCGACGGGGTCGGGCAGCGCTCCTGCCGCATGATGGCCTCGCAGGTCCTGTACACCCTGCGGGACCTGACGTCCGCACGGGTCGAGCAGGTCGAGCTGCAGCGCTCCGACGGCTCCCCGCTGTGCGTCCTCGGGACGGACCAGGCGGAGGAGTTCGCCCCTGACGGTTCGTCGAGCGGGCCGGACAGCCAGTACTTCGTCGATGCCAAGGGGCATGTGGAGCGAATTCCCGGCAGCACCAAGGGCAGTGGCACCCCCGAGGTGGTGGCCGGTCCGCTCGGCGACGGTCCGATGCGGATGGGCTCGGTCGGTGTGTCCAGGGACGAGCAGTGGGCGGCGGCGGTCTCGCGCGACAGGGCGGCTCTCTATGTGTCGTCCATCGTCGCGGACGGCGAGCTTCCCGCGGCCGCGGTGACCAGCAGCGCCAAGAACCCGAACGACCGCCTGTCGGTGCCGAGCTGGGACGGCCGCGGCGACCTCTGGGTGGCCGATCGGGATCCCCGCAGACCCCGGCTGCTGCGGCTGACCGGTGGCGCCGGCAAGCCGCAGGAGGTCACCGTGCCGAGCCTGGACGGCGGGCGCATCGAGGCGCTGCGGATGTCTGCGGACGGAGTGCGGATCGCCCTTCTGGTGACCCAGGGCGGCCACAACACGCTGAAGATCGGCCGGATCGAGCGGCGTGTGCCGGAGGCGGAGCAGAAGGTCTCGGTGGTGGATCTGCGACAGGCCGCACCACAGCTGATGGATGTGACCGCGATGTCGTGGTCGGGCCGGAGCCGTCTCGTGGTGGTCGGCAAGGAGCAGGGCGGCGTGCAGCAGGTGCGCTATGTGCAGGCGGACGGCTCGGCGCCGGCATCGGGTGTTCTGCCCGGTGTGAACCAGGTGTCGTCGGTCGCGGCGGCCGACGACGAGCAGTTGCCGCTGATGGCGGCCACGTCGAGCGACGGGATCGTCAAGCTGTCGCCGGGTGACAACTGGCAGACGGTGGTCAAGGAAGGCTCGTCGCTGGTCTACCCGGGCTGAGGTCCAGCAGGGCCGCTCCCGCGTTTTCCACAGGGGTGGCCCGGTCCCTCCGAGGAGGGCACAGTGGAGTCATGCGGGGATGGTGGCGGGAGATCTCCGGACTGGTTCTGCCGGTGGCCTGCGGTGGCTGCGGCAGACCGCGTACCGAACTGTGCGACGAATGCTGTACGGAGCTGTACGGCGGGGCACCGCGCCGGGTACGGCCCGTGCCGGAGCCCGTGGGCCTGCCGGTGGTGCATGCGGCCGCCGCGTACGAGAACGCGGTACGCGCGGTGCTCCTGGCTCATAAGGAGCGGGGCGCACTGGGGCTGGCCGGGGCGCTCGGCAAGGCGCTGGCGGGGGCCGTACGGGCCGGGACGGGGCAGGTGGGCGGCGGCGGCCCGCTCCTGCTCGTACCCGTGCCGTCGACACGGCGGGCCGTGGCGGCGCGGGGGCACGATCCGATGCGCCGGATCGCGCTGGCCGCCGCGGGCGAGCTGCGGCGCGCAGGTGCCCGGGCCCGGATGGCCGCGGTGCTGCGGCAGCGGCGCCCGGTGGTTGATCAGGCGGGGCTCGGAGCCCGGCAGCGGCTGGCGAATCTTGCAGGGGCGCTGGAGGTCGTGGCCGGGGGTGAACGGCTGCTTGCGGCCGGACGGGTGGTGCTGGTGGACGACCTTTTGACGACCGGTGCCTCGCTGGCCGAGGCGGCCCGGGCGATCGGGGCCGCGCGCGGGCGCACAGATGCTGCATTCGGCAGCGGGCAGGCGGCCGTTGTCGCAGTATCTCCGTCTGCCTTCGAAATAAACCGGAACTGCTGATGAACTTGCATCGTCGCAGGTGGTGAGTGGGTAAAAAGACCTGAACGGAGGTACGTGCGAGTAGCGGGTGCCGACATCCGGCCAGGCAGGCTATGTTCGGTTGTGAGGAATGGTGAATGCCAGACCTCGGCGAATGTGCCACCAGGTTTCGGGCAGGCAACTCACCGGTAGTCCAGAGGCAGAGAATTCGGTGGGGTGGAGACCTTGCCGATGGGGGAGGAGGAGGTGGAAGTCACCGAGTCCGCGGCTCCGGCGACCACCGGGGCCTGGTGCAAAAGGGAGATGCTCCGCCGCTGAGCGGAGTGATCCGGGAACGGAGTTCTGCGTGGACATCGTCGTCAAGGGCCGCAAGACCGAGGTGCCCGAGCGGTTCCGCAAGCACGTGGCCGAGAAGCTGAAGCTGGACAAGATCCAGAAGTTCGACGGCAAGGTGATCAGCCTCGACGTCGAGGTGTCCAAGGAGCCGAATCCCCGTCAGGCCGACCGTTCCGACCGGGTGGAGATCACGCTCCGCTCGCGTGGGCCGGTCATCCGGGCGGAAGCGGCCGCAGGCGACCCGTACGCAGCGCTGGACCTGGCCACCGGCAAGCTGGAGGCGCGGCTGCGCAAGCAGCACGACAAGCGCTACAGCCGCCGTGGCAACGGCCGGATTCCCGCTGCCGAAGTCGCCGAGACCGTGCCGGGCGCGGCGTCGTTCAACGGCGAGGGCGATCTGGTCGGCAACGAGACGGCTCAGTCCGTACCCACCACCAGGTTCGGCTCGCTGGAGGTACAGGGCGAGGGACCTCTGGTGATGCGCGAGAAGACGCACGTCGCCGCACCGATGTCGCTCGATCAGGCGCTCTACGAGATGGAGCTGGTCGGGCACGACTTCTATCTGTTCGTCGACTCCGAGACGAAGGAACCCAGTGTCGTCTACCGACGGCATGCCTATGACTACGGTGTCATCCACCTGAGGACCGATCCGCTGGCCGCCGACGAGGCGGGCGGCGCGGGCGGTGCGCTCGGCGGCTGACGCCACCCTTCTGTGGTGCCCCTGGAGCGTCTGTGCGCCCCCAGGGGCACCCGTGTGCGGACACAGGATCACCGCTCCGACGTCCAGGCATGAAATCATGTCGTCCCAAGCCAACCGGTGCTCTGTGAACTGCCGTTGGCGGACGACTCATGAACTTCAGGCCATGGCCTTCAGGGGGAGGAACGATGGCGGACACCTTCGGGCCCGTGCGCGATGCGAATGACGCCGGCGATGCTGCCGGTGGTGATACCGGCGCGGACGCGGACAGCGGCTCACGCAAGGAGCCGATCCGGGTCCTCGTGGTGGACGACCACGCGCTCTTCCGCAGAGGTCTGGAGATCGTCCTCGCCCAGGAGGAGGACATCCAGGTCATCGGTGAGGCGGGTGACGGGGCGGAGGCGGTCGACAAGGCGGCGGACCTGCTGCCCGACATCGTGCTGATGGACGTACGGATGCCCAAGCGCGGCGGCATCGAGGCCTGCACGTCCATCAAGGAGGTGGCCCCCAGTGCGAAGATCATCATGCTGACGATCAGCGACGAGGAGGCCGACCTCTACGACGCGATCAAGGCGGGCGCCACCGGCTATCTCCTCAAGGAGATCTCCACGGACGAGGTGGCCACGGCGATCCGGGCGGTCGCCGACGGGCAGTCCCAGATCAGCCCCTCCATGGCGTCCAAACTGCTCACGGAGTTCAAGTCGATGATCCAGCGGACCGACGAGCGCAGGCTGGTGCCGGCGCCTCGGCTCACCGACCGGGAACTCGAGGTCCTGAAACTCGTTGCAACGGGCATGAACAATCGCGATATCGCGAAGGAGCTGTTCATTTCCGAGAACACCGTGAAGAACCACGTCCGCAACATTCTGGAGAAGCTGCAGCTGCACTCCAGGATGGAGGCCGTGGTCTATGCCATGCGGGAGAAGATCCTGGAGATCAGATGACCGGTCCCACGACGGGACCGGTCAGGGCGACGCCGGGTAAAGGGACGGAAATGCGTGCTCACGCCAGAAGGCGGGAGATTTCCCGATCGAGCGGCCCGCGCAGTTCGGGTGCGTCGACCCGCTCCAGCCGGACATCCGTACAGCCGACCCAGGACGCGGCCTCCACCAGCGCCTCGGCCATCGGTACCACGGCCTTCCCGCCCTCCAGAGTCACCTGACGGGCGACCAGCGTGCTCCCCTCGCGCGCCGGGTCGACGCGGCCCTGCAGTTTTCCGCCCGCCAGCAGAGGCATCGCGAAATAGCCGTGTATCCGCTTGGCCTTGGGGACGTAGGCCTCCAGGCGATGCGTGAAACCGAAGATCCGCTCGGTGCGCGCCCGCTCCCAGACCAGTGAGTCGAACGGCGACAACAGGGTCGTACGGTGCCGCCCGCGCGGCTCCGAGGCCAGCGCCGCCGGGTCCGCCCAGGCCGGCTTCGCCCAGCCCTGTACCGTCACGGGCACCAGACCGGAGTCCGCCACCACCGCGTCGAACTGCTCGCCCTTGAGACGGTGGTAGTCCGCGATGTCCGCGCGGGTGCCGATGCCCAGGGACTGCCCCGCGAGCGCGACCAGCCGGCGCAGACACTCCGCGTCGTCCAGATCGTCGTGCAGCACGGCATCGGGCAGGGCCCGCTCGGCGAGGTCGTACACCCGCTTCCAGCTGCGCCGCTCGGTGCACACCACCTCGCCGTACATCAGGGCGCGCTCGACGGCGACCTTCGACTCCGACCAGTCCCACCACTCCCCGCCGTTCTTCGCGCCGCCCAGCTCCGTCGCCGTCAGAGGGCCCTCGGCGCGCAGCTGCTTGATCACCGTCTCGTACGCGCCGTCGGGCAGGTCGTGGTGCCAGTGGGGGCGCGAGCGGTAGGCGCGGCGCCGGAACGCGAAGTGCGGCCACTCCTCGACCGGCAGGATGCAGGCCGCGTGCGACCAGTACTCGAAGGTGCGGCCACCCGACCAGTACGCCTCCTCGACCGTGCGCCGGCCGACCGCGCCCAGGCGCGCGTACGGAATCAGCTCGTGCGAACGCGCGAGCACCGAGATCGTGTCGAGCTGTACGGCACCGAGATGCCGCAGCACGCCCGGAACCCCGGCCCGGCGGTCCGGGGCGCCCAGGAAGCCCTGGGCGCGCAGAGCGATCCTGCGCGCCTGGTCGGCGGAGAGTTCGGCGGCGGGAGGCGGCACAGACGTCATGCCTCGCACCCTAGAGGGCGGCACTGACATTCGGCCGGGGAGTCCACCGACCTGTGACCGGACGCCGGTGAGTCAGCCGGCGGCGGGCAGATAGGCATGGGCGCCGGGCAGGCCGAGATCGGAAGGGAGCAGCGCGCCGATCCAGGCGTCGCGCCGTACGCCATTGTTCAGCAGACCCGACCGCTGCTCGCCCTCCATCCGGAATCCCGTCCTCAGCGCCACGGCACGCGAGGCAAGGTTGCCGACCTCGGCCCGCCACTCCAGCCGGTCGCCGCCGAGCGAGGTGAAGGTCCAGCGGGCGGCGCACAGCACCGCCTCCGTCGTGTAACCGCGGCCCCGGTGCTCCTCGGCCGTCCAGAAGCCCACCTCGTACGTGTTCGGCAGGTTGCGGCGGTTGATGCCGAGCGCGCCCGTCAGGGCCCCGTCCTCGCGCAGGACCACCGCGAAGTTGTACATGGAGTCGTCGTGCCAGCCGCCAGGGGACAGCTTCCCCGCGAAGAACTCCGCGTCGGCGCGGCTGTACGGGGAGGGCACGGTCGTCCAGCGCTGGATGTCCGGATCCTGACAAGCTGCGTGGATCTCGTCCACGTCATCGCCGGCGAAGGGGCGCAGCAGCAGACGCTCAGTGGTGAGGGTGATCGGCTCCATGTACGGATTCTGGTGAGGCACCGGCCGCGAAGCGAACACTTTTCGGACTTCCCGGCACCTTCGGAGCTTCCCGGCCGTTGACTCGGAAGGGACGACGGAGCCGACGCGGCGGCGGCCCTCCCGGCGCGGCGGGGTCCTCGCTTACGATGGCCGTTGCGGTGGGGCCCACCTGCCGTGCCCGCGCCAGAGTCCATAACACGACCCAGTGCCAGGCCCGACCGGCAAGGAGACCAGCCTCAGTGTCCGTCTTCAACAAGCTCATGCGTGCAGGCGAAGGCAAGATCCTGCGCAAACTGCACCGCATCGCGGACCAGGTCAGCTCCATCGAAGAGGACTTCGTCAACCTCTCCGACGCCGAGCTGCGGGCGCTCACCGACGAGTACAAGGAACGGTACGCGGACGGCGAGAGCCTGGACGACCTGCTCCCCGAGGCATTCGCCACCGTCCGTGAGGCCGCCAAGCGGGTCCTCGGACAGCGCCACTACGACGTCCAGATGATGGGCGGCGCAGCCCTGCACCTCGGCTATGTGGCCGAGATGAAGACCGGCGAGGGCAAGACCCTCGTCGGCACCCTGCCGGCGTATCTCAACGCGCTCTCCGGCAAGGGCGTTCACCTGATCACGGTCAATGACTATCTGGCCGAGCGTGACTCCGAAATGATGGGCCGGGTCCACAAGTTCCTGGGCCTGACCGTCGGCTGCATCCTGGCCAACATGACGCCGGCCCAGCGCCGTGAGCAGTACGCCTGCGACATCACGTACGGCACGAACAACGAGTTCGGCTTCGACTATCTCCGCGACAACATGGCGTGGTCCGCCGACGAGCTCGTCCAGCGCGGCCACAACTTCGCCGTGGTCGACGAGGTCGACTCGATCCTCGTCGACGAGGCCCGTACGCCGCTGATCATCTCCGGCCCGGCCGACCAGGCCACCAAGTGGTACGGCGACTTCGCCAAGCTGGTCACGCGTCTGACCAAGGGTGAGGCGGGCAACCCGCTCAAGGGCGTCGAGGAGACCGGCGACTACGAGGTCGACGAGAAGAAGCGGACCGTCGCCATCCATGAGCCCGGCGTCGCGAAGGTCGAGGACTGGCTCGGCATCGAGAACCTCTACGAGTCGGTGAACACCCCGCTCGTCGGGTACCTCAACAACGCCATCAAGGCCAAGGAACTCTTCAAGAAGGACAAGGACTACGTCGTCATCGACGGCGAAGTCATGATCGTCGACGAGCACACCGGCCGTATCCTCGCCGGCCGCCGCTACAACGAGGGCATGCACCAGGCGATCGAGGCGAAGGAAGGGGTGGACATCAAGGACGAGAACCAGACGCTCGCCACGATCACCCTGCAGAACTTCTTCCGCCTCTACGGCAAGCTCTCCGGCATGACCGGTACGGCGATGACCGAGGCCGCCGAGTTCCACCAGATCTACAAGCTCGGTGTGGTGCCGATCCCGACCAACCGGCCGATGGTCCGTGCCGACCAGTCGGACCTGATCTACCGCACCGAGGTCGCGAAGTTCGCGGCGGTCGTCGACGACATCGCGGAGAAGCACGAGAAGGGCCAGCCGATCCTGGTCGGCACCACCTCGGTCGAGAAGTCCGAGTACCTCTCGCAGCAGCTCTCCAAGCGCGGTGTCCAGCACGAGGTCCTCAACGCCAAGCAGCACGACCGTGAGGCGACGATCGTCGCCCAGGCCGGCCGCAAGGGCGCTGTCACGGTCGCGACGAACATGGCCGGACGAGGCACCGACATCAAGCTCGGCGGCAACCCCGACGACCTCGCCGAGGCGGAGCTGCGCCAGCGCGGCCTCGACCCCGTGGAGCACGTCGAGGAGTGGGCGGCCGCGCTGCCCGCCGCGCTGGAGAAGGCCGAGCAGGCCGTGAAGGCGGAGTTCGAAGAGGTCAAGGAACTCGGCGGGCTGTATGTGCTCGGTACCGAGCGGCACGAGTCGCGGCGTATCGACAACCAGCTGCGCGGTCGTTCCGGCCGTCAGGGCGACCCGGGCGAGTCCCGCTTCTATCTGTCGCTCGGCGACGACCTGATGCGGCTGTTCAAGGCGCAGATGGTCGAGCGCGTCATGTCGATGGCCAATGTGCCGGACGATGTGCCGATCGAGAACAAGATGGTGACGCGGGCGATCGCGTCGGCGCAGTCGCAGGTCGAGCAGCAGAACTTCGAGACGCGCAAGAACGTCCTGAAGTACGACGAGGTGCTCAACCGGCAGCGTGAGGTCATCTACGGCGAGCGCCGCCGGGTCCTGGAGGGCGAGGATCTGCAGGACCAGATCCGCCACTTCATGGACGACACGATCGACGACTACATCCGCCAGGAGACCTCCGAGGGCTTCGCCGAGGAGTGGGACCTGGACCGGCTGTGGGGTGCGTTCAAGCAGCTCTATCCGGTGAAGGTCACCGTCGAGGAGCTGGAGGAGGCGGCCGGGGACCGGGCCGGGATCACCGCCGAGTTCATCGGCGAGTCCATCAAGGACGACATCCACGAGCAGTACGAGGAGCGCGAGAAGCAGCTCGGGTCGGACATCATGCGTGAGCTGGAGCGGCGTGTGGTGCTGTCCGTCCTGGACCGCAAGTGGCGCGAGCACCTCTACGAGATGGACTACCTCCAGGAGGGCATCGGCCTTCGTGCCATGGCGCAGAAGGACCCGCTGGTCGAGTACCAGCGAGAGGGCTTCGACATGTTCAACGCCATGATGGAGGGCATCAAGGAGGAGTCCGTCGGCTACCTGTTCAACCTGGAGGTCCAGGTCGAGCAGCAGGTCGAGGAGGTTCCGGTGCAGGACGAGGCCGAGCGGACCTCGCTCGCGAAGGAGGACCTCGTGCCGGCGGCGCGTCCGGAGATCCGGGCGAAGGGGCTCGATGCTCCGCAGCGTCCCGACCGGCTGCACTTCTCCGCTCCCACGGTGGACGGGGAGGGCGGGGTCGTCGAGGGCGACTTCTCCAACGGTGACGGTGGGGTCGTGTCGGAGTCGGACGGGCTGACTCGGGCGGAGCGGCGCAAGGCGCAGAAGAATGGTGGGGGTGGGCGGCGCCGCAAGAAGTAGCGCGTGGCTTGATCGGCCGGGGTCGGGCACCTTTGTGGGTGGCCGGCCCCGGCTTTTTTGGCCCGGGGCAGGGGTTTGGGCTTCGGGCTCGGGCTCGGGCGTGCGGGGGCTGGTGCGGGTGGGTGGGCCGCTGCGCGGGGCTGTCCCCTCCCCGCCCCTTCCCGAAACCGGGGCTCCGCCCCGGGCCCCGCTCCTCAAACGCCGGAGGGGCTGGGGATGCAGGGCGGGGCTGGGAATGCGGGCGGGGCTGGGGACGCGGGGCGGGGAGATGGGCCTGCGGGCGCAGCCCGTGGATTGCCGGCGAGGTGGGTGTCGTGGGTGTCGGGCGGGTGCTCATCGGGTGAGTGCGGCCCGCAGGGCCGCCGGGTCGGTGTGGTCGCTCGCCTTTCCAGTGGGCGTGCACCAGCAGGGTCAGCGGGGGCGGGCCGGCTGGGAGTGGTCGTTGCCCAGTTCCACTGCTGCGCAGCGCCAGCGGAGGTCTGTGCCTTGTTCCAGGCGGAAGGCCATGGCCCTTACCTGTTCGCCCGCTGCGATGCTCGCGCAGGCCTCCACCACGCCCGGGGCCGGCTGGGCGCCGTGGCACATGCGGATGACGGGGCGGGCGCCGCGGGCCCTGAGGGGGGTGTGGGGGGCCAGTTCGGCCAGCTGGTCGTATGCGGCACCGATGGTGTGCCCGAGCATCCAGTGCACCGGGCGCTGGCCGCTGAGGACCGCCAGGAGGCGTTCCGCGAACCAGTGGTGGGGGCGGATGCGTCGGGGAGTCCTCGCGCGTTGCGGAGGTACGGCTTCGGGCCTGCGTCCGTCGTGTCGCCCGGCGGGCCGGGTCCTGTTCGTGGTCATCGCTCATTGCCCCCGTGCTTCGGAGCCCGGCGAATACCGGGCGGTAACTTCTGCTGTGGACCTTCTACGGCGGCGGTGGAGGCCGCCGCAAGCGGCGGTGGGGTGCCGGGCGCGATCGGGAGGAATCACCTATCCGGGTGATGCACCCGGTGTCGCGCGGTGCGCGGGGCGGGCGTGGGGAGGGTGAGAAGCGGTTGCCGGGTGGACGGGGCGGGAGTGGTACACGTAACCCCAAAGGGGGACGTCGCACGTATCCTGAGGGCGTTTCCGACTACGAAAGCGGCCAGCCATGCGCGTGTACGTCCCCCTGACGCTCCCCGGTCTCGCAGCGGCGCACCAGGCGGGCGAGATCGGTCCCGGTCCGCTGACCGCCTACGCGGTGACCCCCGGACTGCGCGAGTGGTACGTCTCCGACGACATCGAGGAGCTGGAGTACGCGGCTCTCAACCGGGCCGCTTCCGCCTCGCTGCGTCTGATCGCCGGGAACCCCGACGCGGTCCGCCGACGGGTCGTCGTCGCCGTCGACGTACCGGACGGCGCGGCCGTCGCCGACCCCGACCGCAGCCTCGACTCCTCATCGCTCGGCGAGGTGCGGATCGCGTCCTCCGTCGCGCTGGCCGAGGCCGCCGCCGTGCATGTCGACGCCGACGACGCGGAGAAGGACGTCACGGCCGCCGCGGCCGTGCTGGGCGCGGCGGACCTCGGTGACGACGACGCCCAGTTCACCGTCGACGGCGCCGAGGACCACGAGCTGCTGTGGTTCGGCATTCAGGAGATCCCGAATCTCATCGGGTGAGGACCGGGTGAGGCGGGACATCCCCGCCGATGGAACGGGTGTCAGTGCCTGCGGGTACTTTCTTGTGCATGGGGACGCATGGGAAGCACCGCACGCATCTGGTCTGGGACTGGAACGGCACACTGCTCGACGACAACGCCGCCGTCGTCGGCGCGACGAACGCTGCGTTCGGTGAGGTCGGCCTGGAGCCGATCACGCTGGAGCAGTACCGCGAGATGTACTGCATCCCGATCCCCCGCTTCTACGAACGGCTGATGGGCCGGCTGCCCACGGAGGCCGAGTGGGAGCGGATGGACGGGATATTTCACCGGTACTACACCGAGCAGCGGGCCGCCTGCGGGCTCACCGAAGGTGCCGAGGAGCTTCTCTCGCAGTGGCAGCTGGCCGGGCGCAGCCAGTCACTCCTGAGCATGTACGGGCATGACCAGCTGGTCCCCGTGGTCCGGGGATACGGCATCGAGCGGCACTTCCTGCGCGTCGACGGGCGCACCGGGCCGTCCGGCGGCAGCAAGGCGCGGCACATGGAACGGCACATCGCCGCGCTGGACGGGATATCCCCTGAGCGCACCGTGGTCATCGGCGATGCCGTGGACGACGCCGTGGCCGCCGCCCATGTCGGTGCGAAGGCCGTGCTGTACACCGGCGGATCGCACAGCAGAGTCAGCCTTGAGGCGGCCGGGGTGCCCGTGGTCGACAGCCTCGCCGAGGCCGCGCACCTCGCCGAGCAGATGGCCGGATAGCGACCTCCGGGCGCCGTCAGGCGGTCACCGGGGCCTTCGTGCGGAGCACCTTCAGGAATTCGCGCATCCACGCCGAATGGTCCGGCCATGCGCGCGACGAGATCAGGGTTCCGTCGACCACCGCCTCATGGTCCTCGAAGGTGGCGCCCGCCGCCTGCATGTCCAGCTCCAGCGCGGGGTACGCGGTGACGTGCCGGCCGACCAGTGCGCCGACCGCCGCCGTCATCAGCGGGCCGTGGCAGATCTGGGCCACCGGCCGGTCGGAGTCGAAGAACGCCTTGAGGATCTTGCGCAGCTCGGCATCGTTGCGCAGATACTCCGGGGCCCGGCCGCCCGGGACGACCAGGGCCACGTAATCTCCGGGGTCGACCTCGGAGAAGGCCAGGTCGGCGGGCCAGGTGTAGCCGGGCTTCTCGGTGTACGTGTCGAAGCCGGGCTCGAAGTCGTGGACCACGAAGCGGAGCGTCTTGCGGGCGGGGGCCGCGATATGGACGTCGTAACCCTCCTCGCGCAGCCGCTGGTAGGGATAGAGGACTTCCAGGGATTCGGCGGCGTCGCCGGTGACGATCAGGATCTTCGGTGCCATGGCGGGGCTCCCACGGTTCGTCTGCCTGTTCCGTCTACCAGAGTGCGGCAATCCGGGCCGATGCGCTGTCCAGAGTGTCAAACTTCGGGGCCATCTTTTGTACACATACGGCTCGTGACGGTGACGGGGGCGGGCGAGATAGCCTGGACCCCGTGATCAGCGCGATACGCCTCGGGGGCAGCGAAGCCCCCGGCCTGCGCCCGGAGTGCCACAACACCCGGGCCATCACTGATCCTCACAGCCCGGACCGACTGCCAAAAATGGCCAATATGGTCCCGGGCATCTCTCATAGCGGCATAGCGTCGACTCAGACCGGAAACCCCGTGTCGTGGCGGTACGTCGTCTTTTTCACCTACGTCACGCAACGGCGCGCGACAGGAGCCAGAGGACATGCAGACCAAGCTGGACGAAGCCAAGGCCGAGCTGCTCGCACGGGCCGCCAAGGTAGCTGACAACAGCCCGGGCGGTGGTGTCGGTGGCCCGGGCGGTACCCCCCGGGTGCGTGTCGCGGCCACCGGCACCGGGGCCGACCAGGAGCGCCCCGGACAGGACGTACTCCTCGCCTACCTCCAGCGCTACTACCTGCACACCGCTCCGGAGGACATCGCGGGCCGCGACCCCGTCGACGTCTTCGGTGCCGCCTCCTCCCACTACCGGCTCGCGGAGACCCGTCCGCAGGGCACGGCGAACGTCCGGGTGCACACCCCGACCGTCGAGGAGAACGGCTGGACGTGCAGCCACTCCGTCGTCGAGGTGGTCACCGACGACATGCCGTTCCTGGTCGACTCCGTGACCAACGAGCTGTCCCGGCAGGGGCGCGGCATCCATGTCGTGATCCACCCGCAGGTCGTCGTACGCCGCGATGTCACCGGCAAGCTCATCGAGGTCCTCGCCGAGGGCAACGGCATCTCGGCCGGCCCGCAGGGCCGCAAGAACACCGGGAACGGCAAGAAGGGCGGTACGGCCGAGCTGCCGCACGACGCCCTCGTCGAGTCCTGGATCCACGTCGAGATCGACCGCGAGACCGACCGCTCCGACCTTCAGCAGATCGCCACCGACCTGCTGCGCGTGCTGTCCGACGTACGGGAGACCGTCGAGGACTGGGAGAAGATGCGCGAGGCCGCGCTGCGCATCGCCGACGACCTGCCCGGTGAGCCGCTCGACGCCCTCGCCGACGAAGAGGTGAACGAGGCCAGGGAGCTGCTGCGCTGGCTCGCCGCCGATCACTTCACCTTCCTCGGCTACCGCGAGTACGAGCTGAGGGAGACCGACGCGCTGGCCGCCGTACCCGGCACCGGCCTCGGCATCCTGCGCTCCGACCCGCACCACAGTGTCGACGAGGCGCACCCCGTCAGCCCGTCCTTCGACCGGCTGCCCGCCGACGCCCGGGCCAAGGCCCGCGAGCACAAGCTCCTCATCCTCACCAAGGCCAACAGCCGGGCGACCGTCCACCGCCCCAGCTACCTCGACTACGTCGGTGTGAAGAAGTTCGACGCCGACGGCAACGTCATCGGTGAGCGCCGCTTCCTCGGACTGTTCTCGTCCGCCGCCTACACCGAGTCCGTGCGCCGGGTGCCCGTCATCCGCCGCAAGGTCGCCGAGGTGCTGGAGGGCGCGGGCTTCTCGCCCAACAGCCACGACGGCCGCGACCTGCTGCAGATCCTGGAGACGTACCCGCGCGACGAGCTCTTCCAGACGCCCGTCGACCAGCTGCGCTCCGTCGTCACCTCCGTGCTGTACCTCCAGGAGCGCCGCCGGCTGCGGCTCTACCTGCGCCAGGACGAGTACGGGCGCTACTACTCCGCGATCGTCTACCTGCCGCGCGACCGCTACACCACCGGCGTACGGCTCCGCCTGATCGACATCCTCAAGGAGGAACTGGGCGGCACCAGCGTCGACTTCACCGCCTGGAACACCGAGTCGATCCTCTCCCGGCTGCACTTCGTCGTCCGGGTCGCACCCGGCACCGAGCTGCCCGACCTCACCGACGCCGAGAAGGACCGCATCGAGGCCCGTCTCGTCGAGGCCGCCCGTTCCTGGTCCGACGGCTTCCAGGAGGCGCTGGGCGCCGAGTGCGGCGAGGAGCGCGCCGCCGAACTGCTGCGCCAGTACGGCCACTCCTTCCCCGAGGGCTACAAGGCCGACCACACGCCGCGCGCGGCCGTGGCCGACCTGGTCCACCTCGAAGCGCTCAAGCACGACGGGAAGGACTTCGCCCTCAGCCTGTACGAGCCGGTCGGCGCAGGCCCCGGCGAGCGCCGCTTCAAGATCTACCGGACCGGTGAGCAGGTCTCCCTGTCCGCCGTGCTCCCGGCGCTCCAGCGGCTCGGTGTCGAGGTCGTCGACGAGCGTCCGTACGAGCTGCGCTGCGCGGACCGCACCCACGCCTGGATCTACGACTTCGGGCTGCGGATGCCGCAGACCAACGGCAACGGCAGCTACCTCGCCGACGACGCCCGCGACCGCTTCCAGGATGCCTTCGCCGCCGTATGGACCGGTGCGGCCGAGAACGACGGCTTCAACTCGCTCGTACTGGGCGCCGGTCTGAACTGGCGGCAGGCGATGGTGCTGCGCGCCTACGCGAAGTACCTGCGCCAGGCCGGGTCGACCTTCAGCCAGGACTACATGGAGAGCACTCTCCGCAATAACGTCCACACCACCCGGCTGCTGATCTCGCTCTTCGAGGCGCGGATGTCGCCCGGGCGCCAGCGGGCCGGTACGGAGCTGATCGACGGGCTCCTCGAAGAGCTGGACGGGGCCCTGGACCAGGTCGCCTCGCTCGACGAGGACCGGATCCTGCGGTCCTTCCTCACCGTCATCAAGGCCACCCTGCGTACCAACTTCTTCCAGATGGCGGACGGCGGCAAGCCGCACAGTTACGTCTCGATGAAGTTCGACCCGCAGTCCATCCCGGATCTGCCCGCGCCCCGCCCGGCGTTCGAGATCTGGGTCTACTCGCCGCGCGTCGAGGGCGTGCACCTGCGCTTCGGCAAGGTCGCCCGAGGCGGTCTGCGCTGGTCGGACCGGCGTGAGGACTTCCGTACGGAGATCCTCGGCCTGGTCAAGGCGCAGATGGTGAAGAACACCGTCATCGTGCCGGTCGGCGCCAAGGGCGGCTTCGTCGCCAAGCAGCTCCCGGACCCGGCCGTCGACCGCGACGCCTGGATGGCCGAGGGCATCGCCTCGTACCGCACCTTCATCTCGGCGCTGCTGGACATCACCGACAACATGGTGGCCGGCGAGATCGTGCCGCCCGGGGACGTCGTCCGTCACGACGAGGACGACACGTACCTGGTCGTCGCCGCCGACAAGGGCACCGCGAGCTTCTCCGACATCGCCAACGAGGTCGCCGTCTCGTACGGCTTCTGGCTCGGCGACGCGTTCGCCTCCGGCGGCTCCGCCGGTTACGACCACAAGGGCATGGGCATCACCGCCCGAGGCGCCTGGGAATCCGTCGAGCGGCACTTCCGTGAGCTCGGCCACGACACCCAGACCGAGGACTTCACCGTCGTCGGCGTCGGTGACATGTCCGGTGACGTGTTCGGCAACGGCATGCTGCTGTCCGAGCACATCCGGCTCGTCGCCGCCTTCGACCACCGGCACATCTTCATCGACCCCACCCCGGACGCCGCCACCTCCTACGCCGAGCGCCGCCGCCTCTTCGACCTGCCGCGCAGCTCCTGGGCCGACTACAGCAAGAACCTGCTCTCCGCGGGCGGCGGCATCCACCCGCGCAGCGCCAAGTCCATCCCGGTCAACGCGCACATCCGTGAGGCGCTCGGCATCGAGTCGGGGGTCACGAAGATGACGCCCGCCGACCTGATGCAGACCATCCTCAAGGCCCGTGTCGACCTGCTGTGGAACGGCGGCATCGGTACGTACATCAAGTCCTCCGCCGAGTCGAACGCGGACGTCGGCGACAAGGCCAACGACGCGATCCGCGTCAACGGGCAGGACCTGCGGGCCAAGGTCGTCGGCGAGGGCGGCAACCTCGGAGCCACCCAGCTCGGCCGGATCGAGTTCGCCCGCAACGGCGGCCGGATCAACACCGACGCGATCGACAACAGCGCCGGTGTGGACACCTCCGACCACGAGGTGAACATCAAGATCCTGCTCAACGGTCTGGTCCGGGACGGCGACATGACCATCAAGCAGCGCAACAAGCTGCTTGCCGAGATGACCGACGAGATCGGCCGCCTGGTGCTGCGCAACAACTACGCGCAGAACGTGGCACTGTCCAACGCCACCGCCCAGTCGCCCTCCCTGCTCCACGCCCACCAGCGCTTCATGCGCCGGCTGGTCCGGGACGGGGACCTCGACCGCGGGCTGGAGTTCCTGCCCAGCGACCGGCAGATCCGTGAACTGCTCAACGCCGGCAGGGGGCTCAGCCAGCCCGAACTGGCCGTGCTCCTCGCGTACACGAAGATCACGGTGGCCCGGGAGCTGATCCACACCAGCCTGCCGGACGACCCGCACCTGCAGAAGCTGCTGCACGCCTACTTCCCGCAGCAGCTGCGGGAGCAGTTCCCCGAGGCGGTCGACGGGCACGCGCTGCGTCGCGAGATCATCACCACGGTCCTGGTCAACGACACGGTGAACAGCGGTGGTTCGACCATCCTGCACCGGCTGCGGGAGGAGACCGGCGCGTCGATCGAGGAGATCGTGCGGGCGCAGTTCGCGGCTCGCGAGATCTTCGGCCTCGGCCAGGTGTGGGACGCCGTCGAGGCGCTCGACAACAAGGTCGCCGCCGATGTGCAGACCCGTATCCGGCTGCACTCGCGCCGGCTCGTCGAGCGCGGTTCGCGCTGGCTGCTCGGCAACCGGCCGCAGCCGCTGGAGATCGCCGGGACGATCGACTTCTTCAAGGCGGGTGTCGAGCAGGTCTGGGCCGAGCTGCCCAAGATGCTGATGGGCGCCGACCTCGACTGGTACCAGTCGATCCTGGACGAGCTCACCGAGGCGGGTGCCCCGGGCGAGCTGGCTCAGCGGGTCGCCGGATTCTCCTCCGCCTTCCCGGCGCTGGACATCGTGGCGATCGCGGAGCGCACCGGCAAGGACCCGCTCTCCGTCGCCGAGGTGTACTACGACCTCGCGGACCGGCTGGGCGTCACCCAGCTGATGGACCGGATCATCGAGCTGCCGCGGGCCGACCGCTGGCAGTCCATGGCCCGGGCCTCCATCCGCGAGGACCTGTACGCCGCGCATGCCGGACTCACCGCGGATGTGCTGTCGGTGGGCAACGGGACCTCCACGCCGGAGGAGCGGTTCACGGCGTGGGAGGAGAAGAACGCGGCGATCCTCACCCGGTCGCGGTCGACGCTGGAGGAGATCCGGGGGTCGGACGCGTTCGATCTGGCGAATCTGTCGGTGGCCATGCGAACGATGCGGACGCTGCTGCGTACGCACGCGTAGGGAGTGGTGACGGGGGCGGGGTGGCCGGCCGGGGGTTTCCGGTGGCCGCCCCGCCCCTATCGCCGGGCGGGCTGTTTTTCGGTTACTTCTTGCCCGTGAACTTCTCGTACGCCGCCACGACCTCCTGCGCCGGACCGTCCATCCGAAGCGTCCCCGCCTCCAGCCAGATCGCCCGGTCGCAGGTCTCGGTGATCGACCTGTTGCTGTGGCTGACCAGGAAGACCGTGCCCGCCTCCTTGCGCAGCTCCATGATCCGTTCCTTGCTGCGCCGCTGGAACCTGGCGTCGCCGGTGGACAGGGCCTCGTCGATCAGGAGGACGTCGTGGCTCTTGGCGGCCGCGATCGAGAAGCGCAGCCGGGCGCCCATGCCGGAGGAGTACGTCCGCATCGGCAGGGTGATGAAGTCGCCCTTCTCGTTGATGCCGGAGAAGTCGACTATCTGCTGGTAGCGCTCGCGGATCTGGTCCCGGGTCATGCCCATCGCGAGGCCGCCGAGCACGACGTTGCGCTCACCGGTCAGATCGCTCATCAGCGCCGCGTTCACACCGAGCAGCGAGGGCTGGCCCTGGGTGTGCACCCGGCCCTTCGTCGCGGGCAGCAGTCCGGCGATCGCCTTCAGCAGCGTCGACTTGCCCGAGCCGTTGGAACCGATCAGTCCGATGGCCTCCCCCTTGTACGCCGCGAAGCTCACGCCCTTCACGGCGTGCACCTCGCGCACCCCGGGGGTCTGCCGGCGCGAGACGATCCGGCTGAGCGCCGAGGTGGCGCTGCCCTTTCCGGTACGGGCGCCGTTGACCTTGTAGGTGATGTGGACGTCGTCCACGACGACGGTCGGCACCCGCTCGTTGTTGTCGCTCACGTTGTCAGCCACGTCCGTACCGCTCCTCCGCCTGCCAGAAGTACACGAAACCGCCCGCGCCGCAGACGAGCGCCCAGCCCGCGGCGACCGCCCACACATGCGGCGGCAGATGGGACGCGCCGAAGCTGTCGATGAGCGCGAACCGCATCAGATCGATGAACACGGCGGCCGGATTGCACTCCAGCATCACCATCACGAAGTGCGGGACCCGGTTCCCCTTGAGCATGGTGTCCACGCTCCACATGACGCCCGAGGCGTACATCCAGGTGCGCAGGATGAACGGCATCAGCTGGGCGATGTCCGGGGTCCGGGCGGCCAGCCGCGCCACCACCATGGAGACGCCGGTGTTGAACACGGCCTGCAGGAACAGCGCCGGGATCGCCAGCAGCCAGGACGGCCTGGGGAACTGCCCGAACCCGATCAGGATCAGCACCAGCGCGCCCAGCGAGAACAGCAGCTGCTGGAGCTGCTGGAGGGCCAGCGCGATCGGCAGCGAGGCGCGTGGGAAGTGCAGGGCCCGGACGAGGCCGAGGTTGCCGCTGATCGCACGGGTGCCCGCGGTGATCGAGCTGCTGGTGAAGGTCCAGATGAACACGCCCGTGACGAGGAACGGAACGAAGTCCTCGACGTTGTGCTTCGTGTTCAGCAGGACGCCGAAGATGAAGTAGTAGACCGTCGCGTTCAGCAGCGGGGTCATGATCTGCCAGATCTGGCCGAGCTTCGCCTGGCTGTACTGGGCGGTCAGCTTGGCGGTGGCGAACGCCGTGATGAAGTGCCGCCGCCCCCACAGCTGCCGGATGTACGCGCCCAGCGAGGGCCGGGCCCCGCTCATGGTCAGTCCGTGCCGGGCGGCGAGCGCGGCGAGCTCACCCGGTCCGTACACCGGGAGGGGCGCAGCGGCGGGGGTGTCGGCCGGGGCCACTGGGGTTGTTGTCTGGCTCACCACGATCGCTTTCGACGGGGGGCGGGAACGCGACGGTCGATGGGACGGAACCGTATCGTCGCAACGCCGAGGGTAGGGCGCATTCACGTCGCAACGCAACCGTTTCGTCGTTACGGTCTATGATTCGGCCATGACCACCGACCCGGGAACCCGCCGTCGCGTCCCCGCCGGAGCCGCGGTGCTGCGCGAGGACGTCACCGATGCGATTCGCAGCGCCGTCTTCGAGGAGCTGGCCGCGGTGGGCTTCGCCCGGATGTCGATCGAGGGCATCGCCCGCCGCGCGGGCGTCGGCAAGACCGCCGTCTACCGCCGCTGGAAGTCCAAGCTGGCCCTGGTCCTCGACCTGGTCTCCGCCGTCGCCGTCCAGGGCATGCCGGCTCCGGCCACCGGTTCGCTGTACGGGGATGTCCGCGCCGTGCTCCAGCTGGCCTCCTACGCCCTGCGCCACCCCGTCGCCTCGCAGGTCATCCCGGATCTGCTGGTCGAGGCGGCCCGCAGCCCGGAGATCTCCGACACGATCAAGGCCGCCCTGCTGGATCCGCAGCAGGGCATCGCCGCCGTCGTCGTACGCGATGCCGTGGCGCGCGGCGAGCTGCCCGAGGACAGCGACCCGGACCGGGCGCTGGACCTGATCGTCGGCCCGCTCTACTGGCGGCTCGCCGTCGTCCGCACCCCGCTGCCCAAGGGCTATCTCGACGACCTGGCGGCGTCCGCCGTCGCTGCGCTCAAGAACCGGGCCCGGTAGAACTGGACCCGGTAGAACCGGACCCGGTAGGTACCGCTCACCCCTCGGCCAGCAGCCGGTCCGCGACCCGCGCCGCCGCCTTGCCGTCGTCCAGGTCGCAGAAGTCCCTGCGGAAGCTCTCGTACGCCTCCGCGTGCCGGGCCGCCGACGCGGTCAGGGCGCCCAGGTCGCGCAAAACCGCGGCGATCTCGTCCGTGGCGACGAGCAGCGGCCCCGGCGCCCGGGTCTCGAAGTCCAGACAGAAGCCGCGCACCGTGTCGCGGTAGTGCTCCAGGTCGTACGTGTGGAAGAGCATCGGGCGGCCCGTGAGCGCGTAGTCGAAAATCAGCCCCGCGTAGTCCGTGACCAGCACATCGGCGATCAGGAGCAGCTCCGCGGTGTCCGGGTGCGCCGACACGTCGCGTACGCCGTGCCCCTCGGACATGCTTCCGGTCACCCGAGGATGTCGCCGCACCAGCACGGTGTGGCCGTCGCCGAGGGAGCGCGCCAGCGCTGTCAGGTCGAGCGCCGGGTCCCAGCGGTAGCGGGGCCGCTCGCCGCCGTCGCCGGGCGGGTGGGCCAGCTGGTCGCGGTAGGTCGGCGCGTACAGCACGACCCGGCGGCCGTCCGGGATGCCGAGCCTGCGCCGGACCCGCTCGGCGGTCCTGGCCCGGTCCGCCGAGAAGAGCAGATCGTTGGCCGGGGAACCCGCCTCCAGGACTTCGCCCCCGTAGCCGAGCGCGCGGCGCAGCAGCGGAGTGGAGTGGCTGTTGGGGGAGACCAGGACGGACCACTGGGCCGCCCGGCGCGGCAGCGAGGCGAGGCGGTGGTGGTCGGCGTACAGGGTGCCGCCCAGATCCGTGCCGAAGCGGCCGAGCGGGGCGCCGTGCCAGGTCTGTACGACGAACTGGCCGGGCCGCCGCTCGAACCATTCGGGCAACTGGTCGGCGGTGACGATCCGGCGGGACCGCGCCAGCGCCTCGTGCCAGGCGGCGCTGTGCTCGATGACGGGGACGGCGGCGGACGGGACGTGCCCGTGGAGCCCGTCCGTGACCCAGAGATGCTCCGACTCCACGCCTCGGCGCACGAGCTCGGCGTGGACGGCGCGCGGTGAGTCGCCGCCGGTGTAGAGGACGGCGTCCCGCAGCGGCAGCGCGCGCCGGGCCGGATAGTGCGTGCCGCGCAGTTCGGCCTGGCGGTACGCGCCCCGCTCGGCGACCGCGAGCACGGAGCCGGCCTGCACGGTCAGCCGGTCGCCGGAGCGGCGGTCAAGGGCGAACTCCCGGCCGGGGGCGGGGGCCGTGGCATCCGTGCCGGGTCGGCGGAGCGGCAGGCGGGTGCCGAGCGCGGTCAGCACCCGGACCGGGCGGCCGCCCAGATACGCGTCCCAGCGGCCCTCGTGCAGCCCCGCCGCCACCGACGGCGCGAGGAAGGCGGTGAAGCGGCGCCCTTCGTACACCCCCGCGCGTGCTCCCTCGTGCGTGACGGGGACCGTCACCGTCTCGCGCAGTGCCTCGTGGCGCAGTACGAGGTGGGACGGGCCCTCGTCCTGCCGTCCCCCCGTCCCGGCGCCGGTCACCCCCTCCATCCGCAGCGCCCCGTCCGACGTCCACACCGCCCCGTCCACGAACGGCTGCCCGCTCAGGTCCAGCACCAGTTCGCCCGCAGCATCGGCCACGACCGGCGGCGCCGCCTCCGGGGCCGCGGCCAGTGCCACCCTCGACCCGTCCGCCAGCACCAGCCGCGCCCGCCACTGCCCGCCGGGCCCGGGCTCGACCTCACGCGGCGCCCGGTGCGGTGCCTGGGGTGCGGCTGCCATCCCCGCGAGGTCGGCGAGCGGAATCCGTACCGTGAAACGGTCGCCCGCCCGGCACTCGACCGGGTGACCGAACTCCTGGTCCGCCACCCCTTCGCAGGTCAGCACCAGGGCCTTCGGCCGGGCGCCCCCGTACAGCCGGCCGGTCAACTCCAGCTCCTCGCCGGTGCGATGGGCCTCGCACCGGGCGGGCAGCTGCGTCAGGGTCAGCCGGAGCCGCCCGCCCAGGTAGTCGAGCACCGCCCGTCGCCCGTCGCCCAGATCATGCACGAGCGGCTGCACGGCCCCCGCCTCCACGGCACGCACGGCCACCCGGCGGACCGTGCCATGAGCGGCCACCATCATGCCCACCAGCCAGCCGCCGGGCCGCAGCCGACGCGGGTCGAGCGTCAGCTCGAAACCCGAATGATCGTAACTGTGCATCTCCTGGCCCGAGTTGATAGTCGCCTCGGGTGCGGGCACGTCCCGTACCGGTACCGTCCGCAGCTGCTGGCCGCGCGTCGCGCGCACCATGCCCACCTTCAGCGAGTGACGCGGCGACGCGGTCGGCAGGTTGCGGATGTACGCGTAACCGCGCAGCCGCAGCTTCCCGTCGTCGCCCCACTGCGCATCCAACAGCCGTGCCACGGCCGGGAGATCGGTACGCGCGATGCGGGGAGTGTCCGGGACGCCGGGAAAGCCGGCCTGCCGCCGCCCCGGCACGCCGCCGACCATGAACGTCCCTGCGCCGTTGGCCCGTTCGAAGGCAAGCGCCGACAGCAGTTCCGCAAGCCTGCGCTCCTTCACCAGCTGCCACTTGATCCGCAGCTCCACCGGCAGCTCGTGGGCCACGGCCCGGCCCGACCTGGCCGCGCCGTCCATCCTCTCCATCCGGTCCAGGAACGCCCCCGCGTCCGTCATGAACGCCTCGCGGTACTCGGGCCCGCCCATCGCGAGCCCCTCCAGGAAGTACACGAAGTCGTCGCGCAGACACGAGAGGTCGTAGCGGCGCCGCGCCCCGCTGTTCGCCGCCCCACCCCGGCCCGCCAGGAACGCGCTGACCTGTTCGCACGCCGAGATCCTGTCCCGTACGCCCCTTACGTCCGTACGTCGCCGGGTGATGGAGCCCTCCCGCACCCGCCAGTAGTAGACGTGCTCGTGCAGCACATCGACCGAGCTCGCGAGGAAGTGCGCCGGGATCATCACCGGGGTGTCCTCGTAGAGCTTCCCCTCGGGGAACGCGAAGGCGTGCCGGTCCCAGAAGGAGCGCCGGAACACCTTGTTCCAGGCGACCCGGTCGGCGAGCAGCCGGGGATCGCGGCTGATGTGGGTGCGGGGCCGGGTGGCGGTCAGCCAGCGGTACTGCCAGGCCTGTTGCCGTCCCTGCTCGGTCAGCCGCCACACGTTGCCGGTCGCGAGGTCGGAGCCGGTCGACTCCAGCGAGGCGAGCATCCGCTCGTAGGCGTCGTGGACGACGATGTCGTCGCTGTCGACGAACGCCAGATACGGCACGTGCGCCGTGGTGTGCCGCACACCCGTGTTGCGGGCCGCGCTCAGCCCGGCGTTGGGCTGGTGGACATAGCGGAAGCGGCGGTCACGGGCGGTGAACGCCCTGGCGACGGCCGCGCTGGCGTCGGTCGAACCGTCGTCGACGAGGACCACCTCGATGTCGGTGACCGACTGCTCGGCCACCGACCGCAGGCAGTCCTCCAGACAGTCCTCGACGTTGTGGACCGGGACGACGACACTGAGGCGCGGCTTCATGCCCGGTCAACCGGGGCGGACGCCCCTGGTCACCGGCACTGCCCCGAACGGGTGAACTCGCGATTCGGCGCGCGGTGGGTGCGCGATTACGCTCGGCTGCCATGCTTCTCAGTGTTGTCGTGCCTGTCCACCGCGTTCACGGATATCTCAGGGCGACCCTGGAGTCCGTGCTCGGCCACGGCCCCGGTGACCTGGAGCTTCTGGTCGTCGACGACGGGTCGCGGGACGGCGGTGCCAAGATCGCCGCCGAGTTCGCGGCGCGCGACCCGAGGGTCCAGGTGATCACGCTCCCCGAACACCGCGGCCCGGGCCCGGCCCGCAACGCCGGGGCGGACGCGGCGCGCGGCCGGTACCTGCTCTTCCTCGACGGCGACGACCTGCTGCGGCCGGGCGCCCTGGAAGCGATCACCGGCCGACTGGCCGAGAGCGATCCGGACGTGCTCCTCCTGGGCCACGACCGGGTCGACTGGTGGGGCAAGGCCCAGCCCGCCGAGCCTGCGCTCCCGGACCCGGCGCCCACGGCCCGGCCCCCCGCAGCGGCAGGCCTCTCCACCGACGTCCCACGCCTCTTTCGCCGCGGCTTCTGGAGCGGGCACGGTCTTCACTTCACCGACGGGTCGTACGAGGACATCCTTCCCGTCCTCCGGGCCACCCTTCTCGCCTCCGACGCGGGCACGCTCGATGTTCTCGGGCGGGTCTGCGTACGGCACCGGACCCGCCGCTGTGGCACCTTCGGTACGACGCCGGGGCGTCACCACTTCGCGGTCCTCGACGCGTACGAACGGCTGCTCGCCGAGACCGGGCGCGATCCGCGGATCCAGGCGGCGCGCACCCGTCACCTGCGGGCCGTTCTCGCCGACCCCGGCCGGATCGCACCGAAGGACCGTGCCGCCTTTTACCGTGCCGCAGGTCTCCCCGGCAGTTACGCCGGCCACCGCGCCCGGGAAGCCGTCCGCACCGTCCGCACCCGCGCCCGGGCCGCCCTGCGCCACCGTAAGAGGACGCTCCGGGCCCTTGTGACGCGCGCCGCCTACCGCGTCGACCTGCACCGGCCCCTGGATCCGAACCTCGCGGTGTACGGGGCCTACTGGAACAGGGGCGTCGCCTGCAACCCGGCAGCCATCCATGCCAAGGCCCTCGAACTCGCCCCGCACATCCAGGGTGTCTGGGCCGTCTCCTCCCGGCACCGCGACCGCATGCCGCCCGGGGTTCCGTACGTCATCGAGGGCTCCCTCGCCTACTGGCGGATGATGGCCACGGCCACGTACCTGATCAGCAACTCCAGCTTCCCCGGCGGCTTCACCAAGCGCCCCGGCCAGCGCTACCTCCAGACCCACCACGGCACCCCGCTGAAGACGATGGGCCTGGACCAGCGCGCCTACCCGGCCCTCACCAACGGCATCAGCTTCGAGAGGATCGTCGCCCACGCCGACCAGTGGGACTTCTCCCTCTCCGCCAACCCGCACACCACCGAGATCTGGGACCGGGTCTACCCGTCCCGGTACGAGCATCTGAACCTCGGCTACCCCCGCAACGACATCTTCTTCACCGCCACCCCCGAGCGCATCACCGGGATCCGGCAGCGCCTCGCCCTCGCCCCGGACCGGACCGTGCTGCTGTACGCGCCCACCCACCGCGACTACCGCAAGGGCTTCGTCCCCCACCTCGATCTGGACCGGCTGGCCCGCGAACTCGGCCCGCGGTACGTGGTGCTGGTCCGGGCGCACTACTTCTACGGCCGCTCGGCGCGGCTGGACAGTGCCCGGGTGGTGGATGTGACGGGGCATCCCTCCGTCGAGGAACTCTGCCTGGTGTCCGACGCGTTGATCACCGACTACTCGTCGCTGATGTTCGACTACGCCTGCCTGGACCGCCCGATCATCAGCCACGCCCCGGACTGGGCCGCCTACCGGGCCTCGCGCGGCACCTACTTCGACCTGCTCTCCGGACGCCCGGGCGACACCCCGGGCGCGGTCACCACCACCGAGGACGAGCTGATGGAACTGTTCAGGACGGGCGAGTGGCGCTCGGCGCGGACGGCACGGCTGCGGGCGGCGTTCCGGGAGCGCTTCTGCCCGTACGACGACGGACACGCGGCCGAGCGGGTGGTGCGGCGGCTGTTCCTGAGCGACGAAGGGAGCGACGAAGGGAGCGACGAAGGGTAAGCACGGCGCAGCCGATGTCACTCGTTCGGGAAAGACCGCAACCGGTGACCCCCGGCCCTTCACGGGGTTGAGCCATACGGACAACCAGGCTCCCGATGAACGGACGTGCTCAACATGCCGCCACGGCTCAGTGTCGTCGTACCCGTCCACAACGTCGAGCTCTATCTGACGGACTGCCTGAAGTCCCTCGCGGAGCAGACCATGACCGACCTGGAGGTGGTGATGGTCGACGACGGGTCCACCGACGACAGCGCGGCCCTGGCAGCCGGATTCGCCGCACAGGACGGCCGGTTCCGGCTGGTGAGCCAGGAGAACGGCGGACTCGGGCACGCCCGCAACACCGGGGTCCGCAACTGCGACCCGGGCGCCCGCCATCTCGCCTTCGTCGACAGCGACGACGTGCTCCCGCCCCGCGCGTACGAACTCCTCGTCGGCGCCCTGGACGAGACCGGATCGGACATCGCGTCCGGCAATGTGCTGCGGCTGCGGCCCTCAGGCAAGCTCCAGCAGTCGCCCAACTTCCGCAAGCCCATGGCGACGACCCGGCTGCGCACCCACATCTCCCGCGACTGGGACCTCGCCGCCGACCGGATCGCCTGCAACAAGGTCTTCCGCCGGTCCTTCTGGGACGAGCACGCCTTCGCCTTCCCGGTCGGCGCCCTCTACGAGGACATCCCGGTCGTCCTGCCCGCCCACTTCCTGGCCCGCTCCGTCGACGTACTGAAGGACCCCGTCTACCACTGGCGCGACCGGGCCGGCTCGATCACCGCCCGCCGTGCCGTCGTCCGCGGCATCCAGGACCGGGCCTCGCATGTGCTGGGCGTCTCCACCTTCCTCGACGAGCACCGCGGCGCCGCCGACAAACGGCGCTACGAGGCGCACGTCCTCGCCAACGACCTCTGGTACTTCATGGAGGCGCTGCCCGACGGCGACGAGGAGTACCAGCGCGCCTTCCTCACGTACGCGAACGAGTTCACCGACCAGGTCGACCCGGCCGTCCTCGACGCGCTCCCGCTGCGGCTGCGCCTGATGTGGCACCTCGTGCGCGAACGCCGGACCGAGGAACTGCTGGCGCTGCTCGCCTTCGACAAGGCAGAACCGGGAGCGTTCGCAGTACGGGGCATGCGGCGCCGCAGCGCCTTCTTCCCGGCCCTCACCCGGCCGGTGCCGCGCCCGGTGCTGCGGGTCACCGACCGGGAGCTGCCCCTCACCGCCCGGCTGCGGGAAGCCCACTGGCAGGGCGGCAGGCTGCACCTCAAGGGGTACGCGTACGTCCGCAACCTGCCCGCCGCCTCGCGCGGCAGCGAGTTCCGGGCCGGCTGGCTGCGGGCGGGGCGGCGGCATGTGGTGCCGCTCCGGCTGCGTACGGTCGTCGAATCGGAGGCCACCGCCCGGTCCCGGCAGAGCCTGCACGACTACGACCGGTCAGGTTTCGAGACCGTCATCGACCCGGCCAGGCTCCGCATCCACGCAAACGGCAGTCCCGAACGGCTCACCTGGCGCCTGGAGATCGGCATCGCCGGACACGGCATGCTGCGCCGCTCCGACCTCTCGACGAACGAGGCGGCCGCACCGCCGCCCGTGCACCGGCCCGACGGCGACCACCGTATCGTGCCCGCCTTCGAGAACGACAGGCTCGTGCTGCACGCCGAGCGGATCGACGCCCGCTTCGAGACGCACCGAGCGGCCGGCACGGGCGACGGCGCGGCAACCGTGGTGATCGACGGCATGATCCGTGACCGCCTCGGCAGGGGGCCGCTGCGCCTGGCACTCACCCACCGGGCCTCCGGCACCTTCTTCGACTGTCCGGTCACCGTGCAGGAGGGGACCGTGCCCTCGGCGGCGGGATGGCGGCGCTTCACGGCCGTCGTCCCGCTCGGCGCCTTCGCCGAGGCCCGGCGGAGCGCGGGGGAGGGGGCGGCGCCCGCGCAACTGCCGTACAGCCCGCATCTCGTCGGCCCGGACGGGCGCAGGACACCGATCGATGTGCCGGGGCCCGTACCGCCGGGCCGCTACCCGCTGGGCGGGGACGGCGGGGAGCGGCGCGAACTCGGTCTCACCGCCGGTTCCCGCGGCAATCTGCTGATCAGCGACCGGACCGTGCAGCCCGCCGTCGACCTGGCAACCTGGACCGAGGACGGACAGCTCCTGCTGGAGGGCAGCTACCCCGACGTCCCCGGACGGCCCGTCGAGCTGGTGGCCCGGCACAGCGGGCACGGCGAGGAGGCCGTCTTCCCCCTCACCTCCTCCGGGGCCGCCGGGGTCCGGCGGTTCAGGGCGGCGCTCCGGCCGGACGCAGTAGAAAGCCCCGGCGGGAAACTGCCGCTGGGCCAGGGCCACTGGTACCTCTTCCTCCGCGAGAGGGGCGCGCGGGACGACGCGTACGACACCCCGCTGCGCATCCCGGCCGCCGCCCACCGCACCCTGCCCGCCGCCCGCACCCTCGCGGGCCGGACGTACCTCATCGACCGGCGCTTCCACGACCAGCTGCTGATCGACTGCGCATCGGTCCTGACCGCCACGGAGCGCGGCGCGCGCGGCAAGCGGCTGCTGCGCGAGGCGTACCGGGCCCTGCGCATGGCGCCCCTGCGCGACACCGTGCTCTACAGCAGCTTCGACGGCCGCCAGTACTCCGACTCGCCGCGCGCGATCCACGAGGAAGTGGTCCGGCGCGGACCCGATCTGGAGCACCTGTGGGTGGTCCGTGACCAGCAGGCCGTCGTCCCGCAGGGCGCCACGGCCGTCGAGCACGGCTCCACCGCCTGGCACGAGGCGCTGGCCCGCAGCCGGCACATCGTCACCAACACCCAGCTGCCGGAGTGGTTCGAGCGGCGCGAGGGCCAGTGCGTCGTCCAGACCTGGCACGGCACACCCCTCAAGCGCATCGGACTCGACCTCGCGGGCACCGACCGGGCCAACGCCGCCTATATCGCCACCATCGAGGAGCGCGCCCGCCAGTGGAGCGTCCTGGTCTCCCCGAACAGCTTCTCCACCCCCGTCCTGCGGCGCTCGTTCGGCTACCGGGGCGAGGTCCTGGAGTGCGGCTACCCCCGCAACGACCTCTTCCACGCCTCGGACCGCACCAAGGTCGCCGCGGCCGTACGGGAGCGGCTCGCCGTCCCCGAGGACAAGCGGGTCGTGCTGTACGCCCCGACCTGGCGCGAGGACCGGCCGCAGGGCGGCGGTCGTTACGCCCTCGACCTGCAGCTCGACCTGGCCGCCGCCGAACGCGAACTCGGCGCGGACACCGTCCTGTTGGTGCGCCGCCACTATCTGGTCACCGACCGCCTCCCGGACAGCGGCAGCGGCTTCGTGCGCGACGTCTCGCGCTACGGGGACGTCGGCGAGCTGATGCTGATCAGCGACGCACTGGTCACCGACTACTCCTCACTGATGTTCGACTTCGCCCAGACCGGCCGCCCGATGCTCTTCCACACCTACGACCTGGCCCACTACCGCGACACCCTGCGCGGCTTCTGCTTCGACTTCGAGTCCCGTGCCCCCGGCCCGCTGATCCCCGGCTCCGCCGGACTCGTCGAGGCGTTGCGCGACCCGGAGCGGGCCACCGAGGGACACGCGCAGGCGTACGAGGCATTTCGCCGGGACTTCTGCGACCTGGACGACGGACACGCGGCGACGGCGGTGGTCGACCGGATGCTCCAGGGCCCTGACCGGCCTTGACGGGCGGGGTGGCCGCAGGCCCGGGGCCCCCGGGCCACCGCGCCCGTCTGAACCGTTCGAGTGATTCGGGGATTCGGACGTTTGCACTGATACACGGGGCTGTGGAGCCGCGATCCATATAAGTGTGGTCATCGGTGCGTTGCTCTGCGTCTCCCGGTTGCTACGTTCTGTGTTCATGGGTATCCGGATGCGATGCGAAACCTGGGACGTACGTCGGGCGAGAGCGGTGGTGCTCATTGCCGCAGCCGCCGGTCTCCTCACCCGAATGCTGATCGCGGCGAACATGCCGGGCCCGGCCGACGTGCGAATCTTTCAGGGTTTCGCACAGGCCATCGCGCGGTACGGCCCCATTCGGATTTATGAACAGCCCTTGCCGGGACTGCCCGTCTACAACCATCCGCCACTGGCCGGCTGGATGCTCCTCGGGATGGACGAACTCACCGAACTCGGAATTCCGTTCGGGACGCTGATCAGATCACCCGCCTCGATCGCCGACTTCTTCTGCGCACTCCTCGTGTTCGAAATCGTGCGCAGGCGCGGCTCCCTCGGCACGGCGGCCGCCTGCGGGGCGGGCGTGGCCCTCAGTCCCGTACTGATCGCCACCTCCGGCTATCACGGCAACACCGATGCGGCCGCCATCACGTTCGCCCTGGCAGCCGCCCATCTGCTCGTGGACCGGAAGTCCCCGCTGGCCGCCGGGATCTGTGCCGCGCTCTCGATCAGCATCAAGTTCATCCCGGTGGTGGTGATCCCGGCGCTGTTCCTGGTCGCGCTGCGGTCGGGCCGGCCGGCGCTCATCCGCTTCACCGCCGGGTTCACCGCCCTGGCCGCGCTCCTCTGGGTGCCGGTTCTGGTGACCGTTCCGCAGCACCTCAGGGAGAACGTCCTGGAGTACGCGGGGGGCGGCTACCGGCTCTGGGGCCTCGTCCGGTTCGCCGATGTGCTCGGCCTGCCGCAGTCGTCCATCACGTTCATCCAGGGCGACGGACACTTCCTCTTCGTGCTGGCCTGTGTGGCGGCGGGCGTCTGGCTCGCCCGGCTGCGGCCCGGTCAGCTGCCCGGTGTCGTCGCCGTCACGATGTGCCTCCTGCTGCTGCTCTCCACCGCATCCGCCCTGCAGTACCTGACCTGGGCGGCCGCCGGGCTGTTCGTCATCGGGTTCTGGGAAGGCGCCGCGTACAGCTGTCTGCTCGGCCTGACCGCGGTCCTCGGCTACCAGGGGCGCTCCGCCGTGCACTGGAGCGACACGGTGCTGCACTTCGGCGAGGCCGGCTGGTTCGTCCTCGCCGCCGCTCTCGTCAGCGCAATCCGCAAGATCCTCGCCGCGCCGCCCGCCGTACCCCCGCAACCCTCCGCCGAGCGGTCCCCGGCCCCGGCGCCCTGCGCCTCGCAGTCCACCGGTTCCGCCGTCAACTGACCGCCCGCCCGAGCACCGAGCACCGAGCACCGAGCACCGAGCACCGAGCACCGAGCACAACTGGAGAACGCCCCGTGAAGGAAAGCCCGAGCCCCAGGATCGGCATCCTGGTGGTCGCGTACAACGCCGAGACGACGCTGGAGAGGACCCTCGACCGCATTCCGGAGGACTTCCGGTCCAAGGTCGCCGAGGTCCTCATTCTCGACGACGCGAGCCATGACGCGACCTTCACCGCGGGCTGCCGCTGGTCGCAGACGGAGGGCATGCCGCGGACCGTGGTGATGCGGCACACCAAGAATCTCGGATACGGCGGAAACCAGAAGGCCGGATACGCGCTGGCCGCCGAACACGGACTCGACATCATCGTGCTGCTGCACGGCGACGGGCAGTACGCCCCCGAATTCCTCCCCGAGATGGTCGCACCCATCGAACGCGGTGAATGCGAGGCCGTGTTCGGATCACGGATGATGAAATCCGGGTCCGCCCTCAAGGGCGGCATGCCGATGTACAAATGGCTCGGCAACCGCATTCTCACCCGTCTGGAGAACACCCTTCTCGGCTCGCAGCTCACCGAATTCCACTCCGGGTACCGCGCCTACAGCGTCGCGGCACTCAAGAAGCTGCCGATCCACCGGAACACCGACGCGTTCGACTTCGACACCCAGATCATCGTCCAGCTGCTCAACGAGGGAATGCGGATCAAGGAGATCCCCGTCCCCACCTACTACGGCGACGAGATCTGCTACGTCAACGGCATGAAGTACGCGAAGGACGTCGTCAAGGACGTCCTCGAATACCGGCTCGCCGTCAAGGGATTCGGCACCTGCGCCTGGATCCCCAAGCCCGTCGAGTACGCGTTCAAGGAGGGCGACGGCTCCTCACACGCCGTCATCCTGGAGAGGATGCGCAGTCTCCCGCCCGGCCGGGTCCTCGATCTCGGCTGCTCCGGCGGCCTGTTCGCACAGCGCCTCGAAGCACTCGGCCACGAAGTGACGGGCGTGGACTACGTCGAGGTCCCCGGCGTGCGCGAGAAGTGCACCCACTTCCACCTCGCCGACCTGGAGGAGGGGCTGCCCGCGGAGATCGGCGCCGACTACGACTACGTGGTCGCCGGTGATGTCATCGAGCACCTCTCACGCCCCGAGCGTGTGCTCTGTGAGGTTGCCGGGGTGCTGCGGCCGGGCGGCCATGTGCTGCTCTCCGTACCGAACTTCAGTCACTGGTACTCACGGCTGCGGGTCGCGTTCGGCGTCTTCGACTACGACCGGCGCGGCATCCTCGACGAAACGCATCTGCGCTTCTTCACCCGGGCCAGCCTGCGCCGCACGGTCAGGAACGCGGGCTATGACGTCCTGGACATCACCTCCACCGGGGCCCCGTTCTGGGCGCTGCTCGGCGGCGGACCGCTCCCCGCGGTCCTCGGCGGGGTGTCCAAGCTGCTCACCCGGATCCGGCCGACGCTGTTCGGCTATCAGCACGTCGCACTGCTCACCCCGCATGCGGCCGAGACGATCATCGCTGGAGAGCACGTCGATGTACAGGACATCCTCAACCGAGAGTACGCCGCTGCCGACCGGGTCGGCGTCTGAGGCCGCAGTCCCCCGTCCCGTCCCCGCCCCGGCGTCCGGGACCCCGGTCGCCGCAGTCAGGAGCAAGACCTTGACCCTCCCCAGTCTGATGCTGCTGCTGTTCGCCGTGTTCTCGTCGGCGGGTGGCCAGATCATGCTCAAGCACGGGATGAAGGGGGCCGCCGCGGCCGCCGCGCAGAGCGGTGGGTCCGTCGCCCTGCGCGCCGCGACCAGCCCGTGGGTGGTCCTCGGACTGGTGGTCTTCGCGGTGTCCGCCGTCGCCTGGATGACCACCCTGGCCAAGGTGCCGCTGTCCATCGCCTACCCGTTCAACGCCCTCGGGTATCTGCTGATCGTGCTGGCCGGAGCGACCGTGCTGCACGAGCGGACGTCGATGTGGACCTGGGGCGGCTCGCTCCTCGTGGTCGTCGGCCTCGTGACGGTGATGGCCGGCCAGCAGCGCTGAGGGGAATGCTGAGGGGAATCAAGCCCGTCCGGCGGCCGAGGACACGCCGCCGGACGGGCCCGGCACCGCGCTCTTCCCCAGCAGCACCTGCCGGACCACCCGCTCCGCCGCGCGCCCGTCGTCGTACGGACAGAACCGGGCGCGGAACGCGGCCCGCAGCGCATCGTTCGCCGGGCTCCGCCAGCTGCCGTCGAGGAAGATCCGGGCCAGCTCCTCCGTATCCGTGGAGACCGCCCCGGGGGTGTCGCCGGGCTTCCCGGACAGCAGGTCGAAGCAGACCCCGCGGACCGTGCGGTACGTCTCCCAGTCGGGGGCGTGCACCACGATCGGGCGGTCCAGGTGCGCGTAGTCGAACATCACCGATGAGTAGTCCGTCACCAGCGCGTCCGCCGCCAGGCACAGCTCCTCGATCCGCGGATGGGCGCAGACGTCGACGAGCGAAGGGTGCTCCGGCAGCCCGGCACCCTCGTAGAAGTAGTGGGCGCGGACCAGCACCACGGTGTCCGGGCCGAGCGCCTCGCAGAGCCGGACCAGATCGAGCCGGCTGGTGAACGCCGCCTCGTAGTCGCGGTGCGTCGGCGCGTACAGGACGGCGCGCTGACCGGGCCGGATGCCGAGATCCTCGCGGATCCGTGCGATCCGCCCGTCCGTCGCCGTCGCGAAGACGTCATTGCGCGGATAGCCCGATTCGAGGGACCGCGCGGCGCCCGGATAGGCACGGGCCCACACCTCGGTGGAGTGCGGATTGGCGGAGACGCTCCAGTCCCACCGGTCGACGCGCTGGAGCAGCCGGTCGAAGTTCAGCCCCTGGGCGGCTGCCGGATGGTCCTGCTGGTCGAGCCCCATGATCTTCAGCGGGGTGCCGTGATGGGTCATCACATGGATCTGGCCGGGGCGCTTGACCAGGTGGTCGGGGAAGTTGACGTTGTTGAAGAAGTACGTGGCCCGGGCCAGCGCCTGCCAGTAGCGGCGGGTTCCCGGCACCACGTGGTCGATGCCCTTGGGCACCGTGTCCACCTGGTTCCTCGACACCACCCACACCCCGCGCACCCGCGGGGCCAGCTCCTGGGCCTTGCGGAAGATCGCCTCCGGATTGCAGCTCACGCCACGGTTCCAGTACGCGGCGTAGACGGCGAGCCCGGGGTCCAGCGGCAGCCTGCGCTGCCACCAGTAGTAGCGCGGCGCGAGCGTGCGCCTGGCCCGCGCCCGCACCGCGCCGGGCGCCGCCCGCAGGCCCCGGCGCAGCGCCAGGACGGCATCGAGGGCGCCGAGCAGGGCGTACCGGCCACCGCCGATCAGCTTCGGCCGCAGCCCCTTGGCGCCGCCCGGGAAGCGGTGCCCCTCGGGCCGGTGCGCACGGTGGAACGCCGCGACGGACCGTACGTAGCGCCTGCGCCGCCGGGTCACCGACGGGTATCCGGCGAGGAGTTCCTGGACTGCCCGTTCGAAGAGCAGGGGCTGTACGGGGTGCAGGAGCGGCCGGTCCCGTACGAACTGCATCAGAGCGGCGAACGCGTCGACCAGCTCGTGCGGCGTGGAGCCGTCGGCGGGTTCCGTGGCGTCGGCCGGAACGGGCAGACTGCGTCGGCTGCGGTGCTCGACGCAAGGGGTCGGGAGCACGGCGACGGACTCGGCCGCGGCGAGGGTCTGGAGCGCGTACATCCGCTCTCCGTGCCGACCAGGTCCGAAGGTCAGCTTCTCGCCCTCGTGGAGGGTGCGGCGTACGGCGCGGTTCCAGGAGACCGGTGCGATGTCCAGGAGTGCGGGGTGCCCGGTCAGGGTGAGCCGCCCCTCGGGCAGTTCGCCGAGCAGCTCCAGCGACCGGGTCGGGCGGGGGCGGCCCCGGAACGGGCGCCGGTGATGGCCGAACAGCAGCAGTTCGGGGTCACCGGTGGCCTCCAGCCGGTCGGCGACGGCCCGCAGGGCGCCCGGCAGATGAACGAAGTTGCCCTCCAGGAAGAGGAGATAGTCCCCGACGGCACGCTCGGCCCCGGCGTTGCGCCGACCGTCCTGGCCGGCCCCCGGCGGCAGATGAATGGCCTGCACCCGCCCGTCCCGTGCGGCGAACTCGTCGAACAGCAGCCCCGAACCGTCCGGAGCGCCGTCGTCGACCCCGATCACCTCGATGTCCGTGAACGACTGGGTGAGCACCGACTCCAGGCACTCGCGCAGCTGTCCTCGGGCGCGGCGGACGGGGATGATGACACTCAGCCGGGGCATACAGGCTCTTTCTCGGACTGGGGAAACGGGAAACGGGGCGCGGTCAGGGGCGGTTGGCGGGCCGGGCCCCGGCGAGGCCGAGGCCCGGGGGCGCGTGCCGGCCGGCGGGAACCGCGGCGGTGGCCGGTGCGGGGACCGGCACCGGAGCCGGGTTGTCCGCCGCCGGTGCGGGCCGACGCCCGGCCAAAGGGAGCGCGGGCGGCCGGGCGGATGTGTCGCCCAGGAAGACCCGGCGCACCACCCGCTCAGCCGCGTGCCCGTCGTCGTAAGGGCAGAAGCGCTCCCGGAACGCCTTGCGCAGCCGGTCGGAGCGGGAGCCCCGCCAGTGGCCGGTCACGAAGATGTCCAGCAGTGCGTCCTGGCTGTGCGCGGTCGGACCGGGCGGGCAGGAGTGCAGGTCGAAGTAGGTGCCGCGGGCCGCTTCATACGCCTCGCGGTCGCCGCAGTGGATGACGACGGGGCGGTCCAGATTGGCGTAGTCGAACATCAGCGACGAGTAGTCCGTGATCAGCGCGTCCGAGGCGAGCGCGAGCGCCTCGACGCAGGGGTGGCCGCTGACGTCGATGAGCCGCGGGTGCGGCTCGTGGAGGGGCACGGCCCCGTACGAGTAGTGCGCGCGGGTCAGGATCACGAAGCCGGGACCGAGGACCCGCAGCATGTGCGCCAGGTCCAGCTGGGGGTGCCTGTCGCGCCGGTAGTCGCGGTGCGTGGGCGCGTACAGCAGGGCCAGGGTGCCCTCGGGGATGCCGAGGGACTTGCGCAGCCGTGCCACGTCGTCGGCGGTGGCCCGCTGGTAGACGTCGTTGCGCGGATACCCGTACTCCAGCGTCACGCAGTTCGCCGAGGCCGGGGGATAGGCCTTCTCCCAGACGAGGGTGGAGTGCTGGTTCGCGGAGAGGGAGTAGTCCCACTTGTCGACATTGGCGAGCAGCCGGCCGAAGTCCATCCCGCGGGCCGCCGCGGGACGGTCCTGGAGGTCGAGGCCCATGGTCTTCAGGGGGGTGCCGTGGTGGGTCTGGAGCAGTACCTGGCCGCGCCGCTTGACCAGCCGCCGGTCGAAGTTGACGTTGTTCACCAGGTACTTGGACCGGGCCAGCGCCCGCCAGTAGGCGTACGTTCCCGGGGTGATCCTGCGCGTCGCGGCGGGCACGGTGTGGGCGTCCTCGGGTCGGCAGATCCAGGCGGTCCGCAGGCCGGGGACAAGTTCACGGGCCTTCGCCTCGATCGCCGCCGGATTGCAGGCGTAGCCGCGGTGCCAGTACGCGGCGAACACAGCCCGGTCCGTCCGGACGGGCAGCCGCAGCTGGATGCGGTAGTACGCCTGGAGCGTGGCGGCCCGCAGCACCCGGCGAACGGCCGCCGCGGTCCTGCGCAGCCTGCCGTGCGCCAGCTGCGCGGTCCACAGCGCGCGGTAGGTGCGGTGCGCGCCCAGCCGGATCAGGCCGTGGCGCAGCCGGGCGCGGCGCGGGGCGGGGGCGCCCGGGGCGCGGTAGCGGCCGTGGTGGGCGCGGGCGCGGCGGAAGAACTCGGCGCGGCTGCCGCGCGGCAGCCGGCCCGGGGCGGTGAACAGGGTGCAGAAGTGGTCGAGCATCCTGCGGAAGATCACCGGCCGCCAGGGCGCGAGTTCGGGGCGGGCCTCGATGAACGCGAAGACCCGGTCGTACTGTTCGAAGATGTCGAAGTGCTTGCGGCTGGTGGTGGCCAGGATGTTGCCCTGGCGCCGCTGCCGGTAGCCGACGCACACCCGGTCGAGGACCGCGATGGAGCGGGCGGCCATCAGCACCGGGTAGGTCCAGGGCGTGTCCTCGTAGTAGCCGGGCGGGAAGACGAACCCCTCGGTTTCGACGAAGGCGCGGCGGTACGCCTTGTTCCAGACGACCATCAGGACCTTCAGCAGCCCGGGCCGGCCGGCGAGCGTGAAGGTGGCGGGGCCGGTCTCGGAGAGGTGCTCGGCGAAGCTGTTGCGTACGCTCTCGCCGGTCCAGTACGTACGGGCGTAGTCGTAGACCACGACGTCCGGTTCGCCGGTCTCCTCGATCCGGTCGGCGACGGCCCGCAGCGCGCCGGGGGCGAGGGTGTCGTCGCTGTCCAGGAAGATCAGGTAGTCGCCGGTGGCCTGTGCGATCCCGGCGTTACGGGCCCGGCCCAGGCCCACGTTCTCCGGCAGGTGCACGGCCCGTACCCGGTGGTCGCGGGCGGCGAACTCGTCGATGACGGCGCCGCAGGCATCGGGCGAGCAGTCGTTCACCGCGATGATCTCGAAGTCCTCGAAGGACTGGGCCAGCACCGAGTCCAGGCTCTCGTGCAGATACGCCTGAACCCGGTACGCGGGCACGATGACACTGAACCGGGGCACAACACATCCATGGGTCGTTCGCAGCGCGGGGGCGGTCCGCAAACGGCCGATGGAGTGACAGAGTTACGCCAAATCGTGGCAAATCTGCGAAGTTGCAGGTGGGGCGGTCCTGTTGTGATGAACAGGACCGCCCCGCGTTGACGCACGGCTGTGCGTATTACTTCACTGCTTGCTGCACCGGCTGGTTCACCGCCTACTTCACCGCGCCCGCCATCACCCCGGAGACGAACTGACGCTGGAAGGCGAAGAAGACCGCGAGCGGAATCACCATCGACACGAAGGCGCCGGGCGCCAGCACATCGATGTTGTTGCCGAACTGCCGTACCTGCTGCTGCAGGGCCACCGTGATCGGCGGGGAGTCGGAGTCCGCGAAGATCAGCGCGACCAGCATGTCGTTCCACACCCAGAGGAACTGGAAGATCCCCAGCGAGGCGATCGCCGGACCGCCCAGGGGCATCACGACCCGGGTGAAGAGCCGGATCTCGCCCGCCCCGTCGAGCCGGGCCGCCTCCAGCAGTTCCCTCGGGATCTCCGCGAAGAAGTTCCGCAGCAGGAAGATCGCGAAGGGCAGCCCGAAGGCCGTGTGGAAGATGATCACGCCGAAGGTCGTCTCGAAGATCCCCACCGCGCCGAAGAGCTTGGAGACCGGGACCAGTGCGACCTGCACCGGCACCACCAACAGCCCCACGACCAACAGGAACCACCAGTCGCGGCCGGGGAACTCCATCCAGGCGAAGGCGTATCCGGCCAGTGAACCGATCACGACGACCAGGACGGTCGCCGGGACGGTGATCATGACCGTGCTGAGGAGGGAGTGGGTGATGGTCGAATTGTCCAGCAGGCGTGAGTAGTTGTCGAAGGTGATCTGGGACGGGGCCGTGAAGATCTTCCACCAGCCGGTCGCCGCGATGTCGTCCGCGCCGCGCAGCGAGGACAGCAGCAGCCCGATGGTCGGCATCAGCCAGAACAGGCCCACCAGGATGAGGAAGGCCCGCATCACACCGCCGCCCGCGCGGGCGGCGATGCGCGAACCGAGGGACTGCTCGGCCTTCACCGCTCCGGTTCCGGCTGTCGCGGTCGTGTCCGTGTCCGCGGTCGACGCTGTCGTCATCGGCGTCCCTCCTTCCGGATGCGGCGAATATTGAAGAACATCACCGGGAGCACCAGCAGCAGCAGGAGTACGGCGATGGCGCTGCCGATCCCCAGGTCCGCGTCCGTGCCGAACGAGGAGCGGTAGAGCTGGAGCGCCAGCACGTTCGCGTCGTCCTGCGAGGAGCCGGGTGCGATGATGAAGACCAGGTCGAAGATCTTCAGGACGTTGATCATCAGCGTGACCAGCACCACTGCGAGGACGGGCGCCAGCATCGGCACCGTGATCCGGCGGAAGACCTGCCACTCGTTCGCGCCGTCCACCCGGGCGGCTTCGAGGAGTTCACGCGGCAGGCCCGCCAGGCCCGCGGCGATCAGCACCATCGCGAACCCGGCCCACATCCAGACGTAGGAGCCGATGATCCCCGGGGTGACGAGGGTCGGGCCCAGCCATTCGACTCCGTTGTACGGCTCGTTGAAGTTCGAGGCGGGGAGCCGGAGTCCGGCGCCGTCGGCCGAGGCGGGCAGGGTGAACGTACCGTCCGCGCCCGCCGTCGCCGAGGCGACCACCTTGCCGTCCTTGACCGCCTCCACCTTGATGCCCTTGAGCCCCAACTCCTTGGCGTCGATGACATTGGGCTTTCCGCCGCCGCCCCGGGTGAAGTCCAGCCACGCGGTGCCGGTGATCTTCCCGGCCTCCGTCGCGGCGGCCTTCGCGGGCTTCGCGTCCGTCGGCATCTTCGCCGGTGCCACGCCGACCAGCGGCAGTTGCACCGGCTGCCCGGCCCGTACCGGCGCCTTGGTGACGAACGAGCCGCCGCCACCCTCCTTGAGCGGGTGGACGGGCAGCGGATGCGCCTTCGGATAGCCCGCCGACTCGGCGAACGTGTCGTGCACACCCACCCATACGGCGTTGGCGACCCCGCGTTCCGGGGCCGCGTCGTACACCAGCCGGAAGATGATGCCCGCGGCGAGCATGGAGATCGCCATCGGCATGAAGACGATCAGCTTGAACGCCGTGCCCCAGCGGATCCGTTCCGTCAGCACCGCGAAGATCAGCCCGAGGGCCGTGGAGACCGTCGGCGCGAACACCACCCAGATCGCGTTGTTCTTGACCGCCGTACGGATGGTGTCGTCCGTGAACAGCGCCTTGTAGTTGTCGAGTCCGGCGAAGCCCGTACCCGCCTGGTCGAAGAACGACCGGTAGACGGAGTACACGATCGGATAGACCACGAGCGCGCCCAGCAGCACCAGCGCGGGCGCCAGGAACAGCGCCGCGAAGATCCGGCGGGTGCCGGTCACACTCCTGCGGCTGCGTCCCGGGCCGCCGGCCGGGGTGTCGGACGGCTTTCTGGGTGCGGGCAGCGACGGCTGTCCGGACGGATGCTTGTCGGCGGGGGGCACCGCTTCGGCGCCCCCCGCTGCGGCTGTCGTCATCCCGTCAGCTCTTGTACGCCTTGGCCGCGTCGGACTCCAGCTTCGCCTGGGTCCCCGCGATGTCCTTCGGGTTCTTCAGGAAGTCCTGGAGGGTCTTCCACTCGCCCTTCCCGGGCGTCCCGCCGAACGACTGCGGGGCCTGGTCGGACATGTCGAACCGGACGGCGTCACCGGCCGCGATCAGCGCCTTCGCCATCGTGCTCTGCACCTCGTTCGGATACGCGGCGGCGTCCAGGGACTTGTTCGGCGAGATGAACCCGCCCTGCTCGGCCATGATCTTCGCCGCGTCCGTCGAACCCAGCCAGGTCAGCAGCGCCTGGGCGCCCTTGCCGTCCTTCAGCGCCACCGCCGCGTCGCCACCCGTCACCACGGGGGACTCGGCGCCGACCGCCGGGAACGGGAACACCTTGGCGTCGGTCCCGATCTTCGCCTTCGTCTGCGCGATGTTGACGGCCACGAAGTCGCCTTCGTATACCATCGCGGCCTTTGGCTGGTCGCCGCCGGTGAAGGTCTGGGTGACCGAGGCCGGGAACTCCGTCTGCAGTGCGCCATCGGCACCGCCCGCGATCAGCGACGGCTTGCCGAACAGCTCCGCGAGCGTGGTCAGCGCGTCCTTGACGGACGGGTCCGTCCACTTGATCTCGTGCTTGGCCAGCTGGTCGTACTTCTCCGGGCCCGCCTGGGAGAGATAGATGTTCTCGAACCAGTCGGTGAGGGTCCAGCCGTCCGCGCCGCCGACCGAGACAGGGGTGACACCCGAGGCGGAGACCGTCTCGGCCGTCGCCAGGAAGTCCTTCCAGGTCTTCGGCTCGGACGCGCCCGCGTTCTCGAACGCCTGGGCGTTGTACCAGATCAGGGACTTGTTGGCGGCCTTGAAGTAGACGCCGTACTGGGTGCCGTCAACGGTGCCGAGGTCCTGCCAGACCTTCGCGTAGTTCTTGGCCAGCTGGGCCTTGGCCTCGGCGCCGACCGGCTTGGCCCACTTCTTCTCGGCGGCCTGCTGGATCGCGCCGACCTGCGGGATCATCGCGACGTCCGGCGGCTGACCGCCCGCGATCTTCGTACCGAGGAAGTTGACAATCGGGTCCTGCGCCGGGACGAAGGTGACCGTCGCCCCCGTGCGGTTCTCGAACTCCTTGAGGACCTTGACGAAGTTGGCCTGCTCGACCCCGGTCCAGACCGCCGCGACCGAGAGCTTCTCGCCGTCCAGCTTCGGCAGTGTGACGCCCGACGAGTTCTTGTCGCCGCCCCCGGAGCTCTTGTCCGGCTTGCCTTTCCCGCTGCCACCGTCGTCGCCGCAACCGGTGAGGGCCAGTGCACCTATGGCTGTGAACACCACGGCGGCCCTGCTGATCCGAAGGGTTGTGCGCATCGCTGCCCCGTCTCTCACGTCGTCGTGTGCGCACAGTCCTACGCCCGGTGTAACGGCGCCGCAATACCGCTTCCGGTCCCAACTCGATGATCGTGATGGGCTCGTGACATGATGTCAGTGAATGTACGGAACAGGTATCCCCTCAGGTGTGAACGGGCCCGAACGGGGCTATCGGCTCGGCGTTCACCGACCGGGCCGCCCGCTCCAGCGCACTGGCCAGCAGCGCCAGGTCCGTCGGACCGTTGCCCAGCTCACGGACCGGGCGCCTGGTCGGCGGATCGCCCATCCGCTCCCACTCCAGCGGGACGACGGTGGGGCGCAGGGTCGCCGTACGCGGAATGCGCCCCGTCACCCTGCCGCCCTGGAACGGGGTCACCCGCCCGTCCGGATGCCCCAGCCTGCCCCGTCCGGGCGCCGGGTCCTCCGGTGACTGCGGGACGACCGGCGCGTCGAGCACGATGCGCAGCCGGGCGCCATGAGCCAGGTCCGTGTCGTCCGTACGGTCCGGGCGGGCGGACGTCGCGACCAGATGGACGCCGAGCCTGCCGCCGTCCCTCGCCACGGCCTCCAGGGCCCGCACGACCGAACCCGCGGCGGGGCGGCCGGGGCTGCCGAGCGCCGGGGCGACCAGCGCGTCGAAGTCGTCGACGAGGACGACGAGCCGGGGCAGCGGGGAGGGACCGGGGTCCGTGGACCGCGCGGCGGCGGGCCTCAGCCGCAGCGTGCCGCTCATCGGGGAGTCCACGTCGCCGCGCTGCTCCGCGGCGCTCGGCGGGCGCTGGCCCACCATCCGCTGCGCCACCTCGTGCCGGTGATGCCATTCGGTGAAGTCGTACGGGCCGAGCAGCTCGGCGCGCCGCTTCAGCTCGCCGCCCAGCTCCTGCGCGAACTCCCGCATCCTGACCGGATCGGAGGCCACCAGGTGGGCGAACGCGTGCGGGAGCTCGGTGCACGGGCGCAGGCTCTCGCCGCGCTCGCCACCGGCGCCGTCGACCAGGAGCAGGCCCAGCCGGTCGGGCCGGGCGGCCGCGGCCAGCGAGGCGGCGACGGCCCGCAGCAGCTCCGTACGTCCGCTGCCGGACGGCCCCTCGATGAGGAGATGGGGGCCCTCCTCCGCCAGATCCACACCGACCGCGCCCCGGGGCCCGGCCCCGAGCACCACGACGGGACGGCCCGCGGCCACGGCAGCGGTGCCTTCGGTGGAGGCGGGCGTTTTGGTGCTCGCGTCCGTGTTCGTGTCGGTGTCCACGGCGGTACGTACGGCCGCCGCCCCGCTCTCGGAGCCCCGGGCCGCGACCCGGGGTGTGTCGCCGCCGCGCGGACCGCTGACCCGGTTCGAGGTCCGCCCGGACCCGGTGGAAGGGAGACTGGCGGCCCCCTGGGCATCGCCACCGCTCCAGGTGCCGGACCCGGGAACGGTGCGGGAGCTGGGGGTGTCCCCGGGCGAACCGCCGTAATGCCCCGGGTACGGGGTGCGCCCCGAGCCGTGGGTGTCGCGGGTGTCGTCGCGCGCGAGGCCGTGGCCCGCTGTGCCGACGTGGGTGGTGGTCTCGCTGCCGGGGTACAGGGTGCGGCCCGGGCCCGGGCCGTATCCGCCCTCGCCGCTCGTGCGCTGGGCGCCGACGCGCGGACCCGTGCCGCGCGGGTACTCCGTACGGCCCGAACCGCGGGCATCCGTCTCGGCCGCGCCCGCAACACCACCGGCGCCCGCGGGCCCGCCGGACCAGCGGCCCGAGCCGCTGACCGTGGCGCCGGGCTGGTGGTCCGCCGTGGAGGCCCAGCGTGCCATCAGGGAGGCCGGGGTGGCACGGGCCAGACCCAGCTCGTCCAGCAGACGGGCGGTCGGCGGGAGCGCGGCCGAGGCGGACCGGCCGTGGGCTGTCGCCGAACCCTCCGTACGCAGCGGGGCCAGCGCCCGGCCGAACCGCTCGGCCCAGTGCGCCGACACCGCGTCCACCGCGGCGACCGTGCCGTGGCCCGCGGCCCGGCCGTCCGCCGTGCGCAGCAGCCGCAGCGCCGTCGCCACGTCGCCGCTCAGCATCGCCACCGCCCCGCACTCGCGGAACGCGATCGAGGCGTGGCACGCGGCCTCGTACGTCGCCGCGACCGGCGAGGTGGGTGTGGCGGCCGGGGTCTCGGCCAGGCAGATCAGATGGATCCCGGCGGCGGCACCCGCGGCGGCCAGCCGCGCGGTGTTCTCGCGCAGCACCGCCGAGCCGGGGTCGCCGTCGAGAATCACCACGGTGTACGGACCCGTGTACTGCGCGGCGGCCTCGGCGACCGTGCTCCGGTCCAGGCTCGCCCAGCCGGGCCCGAGAGGTCCGTCGTCCAGCCGGCGCACCAGCTCCGTCGTACGGGCGGCGGCCTGCTCGCGGTCGTACGCGAGGAGCAGCCGGCAGTCCTGGCCGTGCATCGGCCGCAGATGGGGCAGCCAGCCGAGCCAGGCCCACTCGCGCCTGCGCTCGTCCGCGCCGCGGGCGCGGTCCGTGCTGATCAGGACGATCTCCAGATCGGCGGGGGAGTGCAGCGCGGCGAGCTGCGCGACCGTGGAACGAGCGAGTCCGGCCAGCCGGGTCCGCGGCCCGGCGAGGCCGAGGGAACCGGCCTCCCGCAGCGCCACGGTCACCGGCACGGCGGGCAGCCCGGCCCGGTCCGTCGTCCCCAGACGCACCACGAGTGCCTCCGGATGCGCCGTGTCACGCTCCCACAGGCGGGGGCCGGGGCCGAGCGCGGTCAGCAGCACGGCCGAGGGGTCGGGCCAGGTGCTCTCCGGGGCGGCCCCCGAGGGCATCACGGGGGAGGTGGCCGGGAAGGGCTGTTCGGCCGCGCCCGTCTCATCGGGTGCCGCCTCGTGCACCGGCTCGCCCTTGTTGCCCGCGAGTCTGCGTGCCCAGGCACCTATCCCGCCCCGGCGGGGCGTTTCGTCGTCCGGAAAGCGGGGGGAGCGCTCGGTGGAGGGCGGGCGGCCGGTGTCCGATCCGCCGTCGCCGCTCCCGTACGTGTGAGAGGCGCCGGGTCCTTCATGCGGGGTAGGGGCGGCCGGGGCGTAACCGTGGCCGGAGCCGTACTCCTCGGCGAAGCCGTCGTCGGCGGCGCCCGCGGCCGCCGTACCGGACACCCGTAGATGTCCCTCGCCGTCCGGGGCCGTCGCCAGCGTCGGCGTACGCGCGCCGGAGGTCAGCCGGAGCGACGATTCGCCGAGCCGCAGCAGCGCGCCGGGCTTCAGGCGGACCGGGCGGTCGCCGACCTCCCTGCCGTCGAGCAGGGTGCCGTTGGTGGAGCCCAGGTCGGCCACCGCGACCAGGCCGTCCGCGGAGACCGTCACCGCGCAGTGCAGCCGGGACACATCGGGATCGTCGAGCGGGACGTCCGCCTCGGTGGAGCGGCCGATCCTTATCCGGCCGCCGTGCAGCAGATGGACCCCGCCCGCGTCGGGCCCCGCGACCACGTGCAGCTGTGCCGGAACGGCGTCGTCCACCGCCTCGTCCTCGCCCGGGACCTGGAGGGAGAGCACCGCTCCGTCCACCAGCGGGGGCTCACCCAGCGCACATCGCTGCGCGTCGAGCCGCTCACGCCCGGCATACAGCACCACCGCGCCGCTGCCGAGCGAGCCGTCTGGCCCGGAGACGGCCGCGGCCAGCTGGGACGTCACGGTGTTGAGCGCCGTCCCCGGCGGGGCGGTGACCAGCACGTCGCAGGCGCGCGCCGGGGTCTGGCCGCTGCGCGGCGCGAGGACGGTCAGCCGGATCTGCATCGCCGTCAGCGGTCCCTTCTGCGCGGGGCGCCGGGCAGGGGAAACGCCCTGTGATTCCCCCCACCCGACACGGACGCGTCGTCCGGTACAGGTTCGTCACGCACCGCAGGGCTCCCTGAGCCCACAGTCCGTGCTGGAGGCATCCTCGCACCTGCCACTGACAACACGCCCGGGGGTCACCGCTAAGTGATCTTGAAAGGTCGGCTGTGCGCCCATAAGTGCCTGCTTGGAACGTTCTCGACGGTGGCCGATTCCTTACGGGAGGGTGCTGGGAGAGGTTCGTCGCACGTCTGTGCGGCAACCATCCGCCCGGTGTGAGCGTCTTGTTCCGCAACCGGCCGGTACCTCCTTCCAGGAGGCACCCGGAGCCGGCGGACAGGTGCGGCGGAGGCAACCGGGCGGACCAGCCCGACCTCGCCGGTCACCCCACTAGAGTGGGCCGGAACTCCCGGGTGTATCCGGGAGCACCGTAAGCACCACGATCTGCAGGGAGCGCATGACGTGCGGCCGGTAGGCAGCAAGTACCTCCTGGAGGAGCCGCTGGGACGCGGCGCCACGGGCACCGTCTGGCGTGCCCGCCAGCGGGAGACCGCGGGCGCCGAGGCGGCCGTCGCCGGCCAGCCCGGCGAGACCGTGGCGATCAAGGTCCTGAAGGAGGAGCTCGCCAACGACGCGGACGTCGTGATGCGGTTCCTGCGCGAGCGCTCCGTGCTGCTCCGGCTCACCCACGAGAACATCGTGCGCACCCGCGACCTGGTCGTGGAAGGCGATCTCCTCGCCCTCGTCATGGACCTGATCGACGGCCCCGACCTGCACCGCTACCTGCGCGAGAACGGCCCGCTCACCCCGGTCGCCGCCGCGCTGCTCACCGCGCAGATCGCGGACGCGCTCGCCGCCAGCCATGCCGACGGCGTCGTCCACCGCGACCTGAAACCCGCCAACGTCCTGCTCGACGAGCGCGACGGCCAGATGCACCCGATGCTCACCGACTTCGGCATCGCGCGTCTGGCCGACTCCCCGGGGCTCACCCGGACCCATGAGTTCGTCGGCACGCCCGCCTATGTGGCGCCGGAGTCCGCCGAGGGCCGCCCGCAGACCTCCGCCGTCGACATCTACGGCGCGGGCATCCTGCTGTACGAGCTGGTCACAGGCCGCCCGCCGTTCTCCGGCGGCACCGCCCTCGAAGTCCTGCACCGGCACCTCAGCGAGGAACCCCGCCGCCCCACCACCGTCCCGGCCCCGCTGTGGACGGTCATAGAGCGCTGCCTGAGCAAGGACCCGGACCGGCGGCCCAGCGCCGAGAACCTGGCCCGCGGACTGCGCACCGTCGCGGCCGGCATCGGTGTGCACGCCAACTCCGCCCAGATCGCGGCGGCCGACGGCGTGGGCGCCCTGCTCGCACCCGACCCCGCGCCGACGGCCGTGCCCCGGACCCCCGGAGCGGCCGACCCGACCCAGGTGCTGCCCGGCAACGCGGGCTCGTACGATCCGAACGCCGCGACCAGCGTCATGCAGCACGCCCCCGGCCCGGGCCAGGGCGCGGGCGGGCACGCCGACCCGACCACGGTCATGCCGCCCGTACCGCCGCACCCGGACGGCCCGCCGCAGCCCGAGGAGCCGCACCCCTGGCAGTCCCAGCTCCGGGCGGCCCGCGACCGCAACGAGCAGACGCAGGTCCAGTACCTCGACCCGAGCCAGGACCCGCTGCGCCGCCGGCCCCAGCGCTCCCAGCCGCAGCAGCAGTCCCAGCAGCCTCAGCGACGGCAGCAGCCGCCGCAGCATCAGCAGTACCAGCAGCCGCAGCAGTACCCCCAGCCCCGGCAGCAGCAGTACCAGCCGCAACCCCAGTACCAGCAGCCGCAGCAGCCCCAGCGCCAGCAGTACGCGCCCCCGCAGCAGCCGGCGCCCCAGCAGCCGGTGCCGCGCCAGCCCCGCGAGCCGAGGCAGGGCAACGCCAACCCGATGAAGATCCCCGGCCTCGGCTGCCTCAAGGGCTGTCTGTTCACCCTGGTGCTGCTGTTCGTCGCGGGCTGGCTGATCTGGGAACTGACCCCGCTGCAGGACTGGATCGGCCAGGGCAAGAGCTACTGGCAGGCGATCAGCGACGCCGTCTCCAGCTTCACGGACTGGGTCTCGAAGTTGGGCGGCGACAGCGGCAGCAACGGCAGCAACGGCGCCTGAACACCCGCGACATCATCAATTCTGTAGCTATATCGACTTCTGCGGGCCAGTTTCCACCGCAATTCGCCCGCAGAAGTGAAGGTTGGCGCCGACCCGGGCACTCAACACCCCGATCGACGCGTAACTTTGTCGACCGGGGGTCATGAGCGACGGTCCATCGCCAGCCGCTGAGGGAGCAGTCTTGGCACGGAATATCGGCAGCCGGTACACCGCCCACCAGATCCTGGGGCGCGGCAGCGCCGGCACGGTGTGGCTCGGCGACGGGCCCGAGGGCCCGGTGGCCATCAAACTGCTCCGCGAGGACCTCGCGTCCGACCAGGAGCTCGTGGGCCGCTTCGTCCAGGAGCGCACCGCCCTGCTCGGCCTGGACCATCCCCATGTCGTCGCCGTCCGCGACCTCGTGGTGGACGGCAACGACCTGGCGCTGGTCATGGACCTGGTGCGCGGCACGGACCTGCGCACCCGCCTCGACCGCGAACGCCGCCTCGCGCCCGAGGCCGCCGTCGCGATCATCGCGGACGTCGCCGACGGCCTGGCCGCCGCGCACGCCGCCGGAGTCGTCCACCGCGACGTCAAGCCGGAGAACATCCTGCTCGACATGGAGGGCCCGCTCGGTCCCGGCGGCTCGCACCCGGCGCTGCTCACCGACTTCGGCGTCGCGAAGCTCATCGACACCCCGCGCCGCACCAAGGCCACGAAGATCATCGGTACGCCGGACTATCTGGCCCCCGAGATCGTCGAGGGTCTCCCGCCGCGCGCCGCCGTGGACATCTACGCCCTTGCGACGGTGCTGTACGAGCTCCTCGCGGGCTTCACCCCCTTCGGCGGCGGCCACCCCGGCGCGGTGCTGCGCCGCCACGTCACGGAGACGGTCGTCCCGCTCCCGGGCATCCCCGAGGAACTCTGGCAGCTCCTGGTCCAGTGCCTGGCCAAGGCCCCGGCCTCCCGGCTGCGCGCCTCCGAGCTCGCGGCCCGGCTGCGCGAGCAGCTCCCGCACCTGGCCGGCATCCCACCGCTCGACGTGGACGAGCCGGACGCCGAACCGGAGCCCCCGGTCTACGACGAGCAGCAGTACACCCCCGTACCCGAGGAACCCCGCCGCCGCGGCGCGGTCCCGCTGGTCCCCGGCTCGTCCACCGATTCCAACCGGGACACCCACACGAGCATGCGGGTACCGGCCCCCGACGAGCTCTCCGGCGGCCCCCGCGGCACGGCCAGGGCCCCCCGCTCCCCGGGCAGCCCCCGCCCCGGCTCGGCCCGCAACAAGTCCGCGGCCGTCCGCAAACGCCGACTGACGCTGGGTGCCGCGGCGCTGGTGCTGGTGGTGGCCCTCGGTGTGGGCGGCTGGCTGGCACTGGGCGGCGACGACACGGAGGCACCTGCCCAGGACACGGAGAACTCGGCGCCGGGAACACCCTGACCCGTGAGCCCCGGCAAGGCGGTCCCCGGTGGCCTCAGGGGCCTTAGGGGCCTTTAGGGCACGCCGTCCCCATACCGCCCGCGGACGCGTCCCGCACCCGGTCGCCGGGTCGTGATCCTGCGGCCCGAGGAACGTCCGTGCCGACAGCCGTTACGCTGGACCCGTGGCAGTCGTCGATATTTCCGAAGAGCTGAAGTCCCTCTCCTCGACCATGGGGTCGATCGAGGCCGTCCTGGACCTGGATGCGCTGAGGGCGGACATCGCCGCGCTCGAGGAGCAGGCGGCCGCGCCTTCCCTCTGGGACGACCCGGAGGCGGCGCAGAAGATCACCAGCAAGCTTTCCCACCTCCAGGCCGAGGTCCGCAAGACCGAGGCCCTCCGCGGCCGGATCGACGACCTCGAAATCCTCTTCGAGCTCGCCCAGGACGAGGGCGACGCCGACGCCCTGGCCGAGGCCGAGTCCGAGCTGGCGTCCGTCAAGAAGGCGCTGGACGAGATGGAGGTCCGTACGCTCCTGTCCGGCGAGTACGACTCCCGCGAGGCGCTGGTCAACATCCGGGCCGAGGCCGGTGGCGTGGACGCCGCCGACTTCGCCGAGAAGCTCCAGCGCATGTACATCCGCTGGGCCGAGCGGCACGGCTACAAGACCGACGTCTACGAGACGTCGTACGCGGAAGAGGCCGGCATCAAGTCGACCACCTTCGCCGTCCAGGTGCCGTACGCCTACGGCACGCTCTCCGTCGAGCAGGGCACCCACCGGCTCGTCCGGATCTCGCCCTTCGACAACCAGGGCCGCCGCCAGACGTCCTTCGCGGGTGTCGAGGTGCTGCCCGTGGTCGAGCAGACCGACCACATCGAGATCGACGAGTCCGAGCTGCGCGTCGACGTGTACCGCTCGTCGGGCCCCGGCGGCCAGGGCGTCAACACCACGGACTCCGCGGTGCGCCTGACCCACCTCCCGACCGGCATCGTCGTCTCCTGCCAGAACGAGCGCTCGCAGATCCAGAACAAGGCGTCCGCGATGAACGTCCTCCAGGCGAAGCTCCTTGAGCGCCGCCGCCAGGAGGAGCAGGCCAAGATGGACGCCCTCAAGGGCGACGGCGGCAACTCCTGGGGCAACCAGATGCGGTCGTACGTCCTGCACCCGTACCAGATGGTCAAGGACCTGCGTACGGAGTACGAGATGGGCAACCCGGAAGCGGTCTTCAACGGCGAGATCGACGGCTTCCTGGAGGCGGGCATCCGCTGGCGCAAGCAGCGGGAGAAGTAGGCGGCCTGTTCCAGGTCTTTACGGCGGTGCCGGAATCCCCGAGGGGTTTCCGGCACCGCCGTTTTCGTCGGGGACGGGCACGGGGCGGCCCCCGAAGGGGAGTTGGGGTTCCGAGTTACGAAGGAGCCGTGGTGAGTGCGTCACAGTCGTGGTTCTGAATGGGGGTCAACTGCGAGCAAAACGGTGCGCATTGCACGGAACGGCCTTGACGTAGCCCTTAACTCTGGACAGGGTGCTGGAACAGCATGCGTATGTCTGGGACGGATGTGAACGGGGGCGGGCGGCATGACCACGGTTTTAGGTGGCACCGCTCGGAGCGAACTCCGCAGCGCCGGGGCCCGCATATGGCTGCTCCATTGACGAGAACAGCTACTGGGGGTAGCAGCAGATGACCAAGAAGACGCGAGTACGCGTCGCGCGGATAGCCGCGGGTGCGGTGATCGCCGCGGGCGCCTCGCTCACCGCTGCGGGTGCGGCGTCGGCCGTCGGCATCGGGATTGGCGTGGACGCCGGTGACGCCTCCGTCAGCGCCAATGTGCAGGTGAACGACTTCAACGGTGCCTCCGAGGGCAGTGACGGCGCCGGCGGTGCCGACGTTTCCGGCGGTGGCGATGTCTCCGGTGGCGGTGACGTGTCCGGCGGTGCCGATGTCTCCGGCGGCGGTGATGTGTCCGGCGGGGGCGACGTGTCCGGTGGCGAGGATGTCTCCGGTGGCGGCGATGTCTCCGGTGGCGGTGACGTGTCCGGTGGCGAGGATGTCTCCGGTGGCGGTGACGTGTCCGGTGGCGAGGATGTCTCCGGCGGGGGTGACGTCTCCGGTGGTGGCGACGTGTCCGGTGGCGAGGATGTCTCCGGCGGCGGCGACGCCACCGGCGGTGGTGACTCCGCTGCGGGCGGTGGCGACGCGGCTTCCGGCGGCGGCCACTCGGCCACGGGCGGCAACGCCTCCGGCGGCAACCAGTCCGGTGGTACCAGCACCTCCGGCGGCTCCGGCACCACCGGCAGCGCCTCCTCCGGCTCCGCGACCGGTGGCGACACCGGCACCTGCACCGTCGACCTCGACGGTGCGAAGTGCGTGGACAACACCACCCCCGACTCCGCCGGCAACCAGCCGGTCGAGCAGGGCAAGGGCAAGGACGAGCTCGCCGAGACCGGTGCCGCCGAGACCACGTTCCTGCTGGTCGGCGCCGCGACGATGATCGCCGGAGGCATCGGCTTCCGGATCCTGCCGCGCCTGGTGAACGGCCGTACGGTCGCCTAAGGGCCGCCTGCGGTACTGATACGCACAGAGGGGCCCGGGACGCCAGTGGCAGATTCTCGGGGTCCTCGCAACACCTGATGGCTTACGTGGTCGTCAGTAGATCACGCAGACGCTCGGCTGGAGTTTTCCAGCCGAGCGTTTTGCGTGGGCGGCCGTTGAGTTGCTGAGCGACGTGTTCGAGGTCTTCGGGGCTGTGCACGGACAGGTCGGTGCCCTTGGGGAAGTACTGCCGTAGCAGGCCGTTGGTGTTCTCGTTCGATCCGCGCTGCCAGGGTGAGTGCGGGTCGCAGAAGTAGACCGGAACACCGGTGGACACGGTGAACTGCTTGTGCGCGGCCATCTCGCAGCCCTGGTCCCAGGTCAGCGAGCCGCGCAGGTGCTCGGGAAGGGTCTGGATCAGGGGCACCAGCACGTCACGGACTTCCTCGGCGGTGTGCCCGCCGGGCAGGTGGCCGAGCATGACATAGCGGGTGGAGCGCTCGACCAGGGTGACGATCGCGCTCTCGTTGCGGGTGCCGACGATCAGGTCGCCTTCCCAGTGGCCGGGAACCGCCCGGTCTGCGACCTCGGGCGGCCGCTCGGAGATCATCACCATCTCGTCGACGAACCGGCGCGTTCGCTGGTCCGGGCTGCGGTGCGGCTTGCGGCGGGTGCGCCCGGTGCGCAGCGCTGCCGCGACTTCACGGCGCAGTCCGCCACGGGCCTGCACGTAGATCGCCTGGTAGATCGTCTCCGGACTCACGCGCATGCTCTCGTCGTCGGGGAACTCGGTGACCAGAGCGTGACAGATCTGCTCAGGTGACCACTGCTGCTGCAGCTTGTGGGCGACGTAATCACGCAGCGGACCGTCCGTAGCGAGCTTGGACGCCTTGGGCCTCGGACGGCTCTTCGCCCACGCCCGCTGTGCCCGGTGCGGCTGATAGACGCCCTCGACCGAATGGGCGTCGATCTCCCGCTTGACCGTGGAGGCCGGTCGGCTCAGCGCTCGCCCGATCGCCCGCAGCGATTGACCCTCACGACGCAAGTCAGCGATCAACTCCCGCTCCGCCACCGTCAGGAACCGGTGGTGCAGCTCGGCCTCGACCGCCGCAACGGACGGCTCCCGCGATGCGGCACTGGTGGTTGTCACACCGGTCTTGTAATCGATCCGGCGCCCGTCCGGGTGCAGGCGCGCGCCGTTGCTCTTCCTGATACCACGGTCCCAGTCCCGCGCAGTGCGTTCATGGACCCCGACCAGTGCCGCGGCCTCCCGCTGCCGGACCCCGGACGCGCGAAGCCTGTCGTACTCCACTCGCCCCGGATGCCCGGCCGCGCCCGGCTTCCCACGCCCACGCACGCCGGCTTTCCGCGCCCACCCGGCCGCCGTGTGACGGCTCACCCCGACCACCCGAGCAGCCCCCGCGACACTGCCGTTCTCCCGGTCCAGCGCCTCGAAGAACCTCACCTTCAAGCCCTCAAAATCCACGATCCCCGCAACTCCCTGAAGACCAGGGTGTTGCGGGGATCGCTAGAACCCGCCAGTCGGCATCCCGGGCCCCTCTGTGTACGCGTACACGCTCCGGCAGGCGGGCGGACGGCCTTGGCTGTGCAGTCGCTACACGGTCTGGTGCGCCAGCAGTGCCAGCGCGCCCACCAGCACCACCAGCAGGGCCACCAGCGTCACAGGGCTCAGCCCCGCGAACATTCCCTGCCCCTGTTCCTGCTGCAGCCGTGCGCGGCTTGCCCGGCACACGGGGCAACGCCCCTCGTTCACGGGCGCCGCGCAGTTCGCGCACACCAATCGGTCATAGGTCATGCGCTTTCCTCCTCCCGCGCGGCGGAGCCGCACAAGCTTTCACTCCGCACAACGCTCATGGAAACGCAAACGTTCCCTACCACTGTGCCAGCTCGCGCGGAATTCGGCGCGGCCCGCCGGACATCACCCGTTCCGTAGCGCTTCGCGCCCGCAGGTCACCGGTGCCGTTCCGCCATAAATCGCCCATCCTCGGACGCTCGCCTGCACGCGTCAGCCCGGTTCGCGTATGGTCACGCACACCTACTCCCGGCCGACCGTGGTGCATCCGTGATCCGATTCGACAACGTCTCCAAGACCTACCCGAAGCAGAGCCGTCCCGCTCTACGGGATGTGTCTCTCGATATCGAGAAGGGCGAGTTCGTCTTCCTGGTGGGCTCCTCCGGCTCCGGCAAGTCCACCTTCATGCGACTCATCCTCCGCGAAGAGCGCGCCAGTCAGGGCATGGTCCACGTCCTGGGCAAGGACCTCGCGCGCATGTCCAACTGGAAGGTGCCGCACATGCGCCGCCAGCTGGGCACGGTGTTCCAGGACTTCCGGCTCCTCCCCAACAAGACCGTCGCGGAGAACGTGGCGTTCGCGCAGGAGGTCATCGGCAAGCCGCGCGGTGAGATCCGCAAGGCCGTCCCCCAGGTCCTCGACCTGGTCGGCCTCGGCGGCAAGGAGGATCGGATGCCCGGCGAGCTCTCCGGTGGTGAGCAGCAGCGCGTGGCGATCGCGCGGGCGTTCGTGAACCGTCCCATGCTGCTGATCGCGGACGAGCCGACCGGCAACCTCGACCCGCAGACCTCCGTCGGCATCATGAAGCTGCTGGACCGGATCAACCGGACCGGCACCACCGTGATCATGGCCACCCACGACCAGAACATCGTCGACCAGATGCGCAAGCGCGTCATCGAGCTGGAGCAGGGCCGTCTCGTACGCGACCAGGCCCGCGGCGTCTACGGCTACCAGCACTGAGCATCGAGCACTGAAAGGACGCCATGCGCGCCCAGTTCGTCCTGTCGGAGATCGGCGTCGGCCTCCGTCGCAACCTCACGATGACCTTCGCCGTCGTCGTCTCCGTCGCCCTCTCGCTCGCCCTGTTCGGCGGCGCGCTGCTCATGCGCGAGCAGGTCAGCACGATGAAGGACTACTGGTACGACAAGGTCAACGTCTCGATCTTCCTGTGCAGCAAGAGTGATGTGACCTCGACGCCCAAGTGCGCCAAGGGTGCTGTCACCAAGGAGCAGAAGGAGCAGATCGAGGGCGACCTCAAGAAGATGGACGCCGTCCAGACGGTCACGTACGAGTCGGCAGACCAGGCGTACAAGCACTACCAGCAGCAGTTCGGCGACTCGCCCATGGCGAGCAACATCACGCCGGACCAGATGCAGGAGTCGTTCCGGGTCAAGCTCCACGACCCGAAGAAGTACAAGGTCGTCGCCACCGCCTTCGCCGGCCGTGACGGGGTGCAGTCGGTCCAGGACCAGAGATCCATCCTGGACAACCTCTTCGGGCTGATGAACGGCATGAATGTGGCAGCCCTCTTCGTGATGGCGCTGATGCTGGTCATTGCGCTGATGCTGATCGTGAACACCGTCCGGGTGTCCGCGTTCAGCCGGCGGCGCGAAACCGGCATCATGCGGCTCGTCGGCGCGTCCGGCTTCTACATCCAGATGCCGTTCATCATGGAGGCCGCGTTCGCCGGTCTCATCGGCGGTGTGCTCGCCTGCGTGATGCTGCTGGCCGGGCGGTACTTCCTGATCGACGGTGGTCTGGCGCTCCAGTCGAAGCTGAACCTGATCGACTTCATCGGCTGGGACGCGGTCTTCACCAAGCTGCCCCTGGTGCTGGCAATCGGGCTGCTGATGCCCGCCGTTGCCGCTCTCTTCGCGCTCCGCAAGTACCTGAAGGTGTGAGAAGCGCCCCTGTGGCGCGCGGCCAACCGGCCGTGCGCCTCAGGGGCGTTGTCCTAGACTCGTCGCCATGTCCGGCCCCACGCAATGTCCTGGGCCCCGCGGTGTGCGCCGCGGGGCGGCCCTGACATTGGTCTTCGCGACCGTGCTGGCCACCGCGGCGGCCACCGGCTCGCTGCCGCACGGCGGGGCGAAGTCCCCGGACCTGGCGACCCGTTCCGTCGCCTCCACCGTCGACGGCGAGGAGGTGGCCGAGGCCGCCGCCCGGGCAGTGGCCGACGGCAAGTCCGGCAAGGAGGCGGCCGAGGAGGTCGTCAGCCGCAGCGGCGACCGCTGGGGCGCGGTGTACGACGAGCGCCAGTACGAGGAGTTCGAGCAGGCACTCGACGGCTCTTACACCGGGGTCGGGCTCGCCGCCAAGCGCTCCACCGGCGGGCTGGTCGAGGTGGCCCGGGTCCAGCCCGGCGGCCCCGCCGACCTGGCCGGCATCGAGCGGGGCGACCTGCTCCGTACGATCGACGGCCACCGGGTCGACCGGCGCCCCGTCGCCGACGTCGTCGCCCTGCTGCGCGGAGACCGTACGGAGGCGGCCGCGGGTACCACCGTCGTGCTGGGGGTCCAGCGGGGCGCCGCCCTGTGGACCGAGACGCTGCACCGGGCCACGCTCACCACCGAGCCCGTCACCGTGCGGCGAATCGGACCGGCCCGTTCCGATTCCTCCACAGCTGTACTGATCGAGGTCGACTCGTTCACCAAGGGCTCGGGTGCCGAGGTCCGTGACGCGGTCCGGAACGCACCGGCGGGTGCCGGGGTTCTCCTGGATCTCCGCGGCAACTCCGGCGGCCTGGTCGCCGAGGCCGTCACCGCCGCCTCCGCCTTCCTGGACGGCGGCCTCGTCGCCACGTACGACGTGCACGGCGAGCAGCGCGCCCTGTACGCGCAGCCGGGCGGCGACACCGTCCGCCCTCTCGTCGTCCTCGTCGACGGCGGCACGATGAGTGCTGCCGAACTCCTCACCGGCGCCCTCCAGGACCGGGGCCGCGCCGTCACCGTCGGATCGCGCACCTTCGGCAAGGGGTCGGTCCAGATGCCCAGCAAGCTCCCGGGCGGCTCGGTGGCCGAGCTGACCGTCGGCCACTACCGCACCCCGGCGGGCCGCGGCGTCGACGGCCAGGGCATCACCCCGGACCTCGCGGTCAGCTCCCGGGCCGAGCAGCGGGCCGAGATGGTATTGAGTGGCCTCGGGGGTGGGTCGTAGTGCGAAAATGGCCACACTATGGCTAAGGAAAAGGACACGGGGCGCAAGCTCATCGCGCAGAACAAGAAGGCGCGGCACGACTACCACATCATCGACACCTACGAGTGCGGCGTCGTACTCATGGGTACCGAGGTCAAGTCGCTGCGGCTGGGCCGGGCCTCGCTGGTGGACGGCTTCGTCCAGATCGACGGGGGCGAGGCGTGGCTGCACAACATCCACATCCCCGAGTACGTGCAAGGGACCTGGACCAACCACTCGGCCAAGCGCAAGCGCAAGCTGCTGCTGCACCGGGCGGAGATCGACAAGCTGGAGTCGAAGTCCGGCGAGACGGGGCACACGATCGTGCCGCTCGCCCTCTACTTCAAGGACAGCCGGGTCAAGGTCGAGATCGCGCTCGCCAAGGGCAAGAAGGAGTACGACAAGCGGCAGACCCTGCGAGAGAAGCAGGACCTGCGGGAGACCAACCGCGCCATCTCGGCCGTGCGCCGACGTCAGCGCAGCGCCTAGCCGGGAGCGTACGGACGTGGCCGAGAGGCGTACGGGCGGGCCGGCAGGAATGGGCTGGCATCGTCATGCGTTGGTCACGTACGATGGCACTGCACCGCACAGCAGGTGCGCATTTTGAAAAAACAACATGGGGATGATCGGTTTCGACAGCGGATGTCGAAGCAGGGGAAGCGAGTCGAGGAAGCGGCAATGATCTCGTAAACCATATGTCGCAACCAATAATCGCCAATTCCAAGCGCGATTCCTCCGCCTTCGCCCTCGCTGCCTAATTAGCAGCTAAGCGAAGACTCTGCGGAGTGTCAGCCCGGGGTTGATCCCGACCCGGATCCTGACATCATCAAGGGATCTAAACTTCTGGACCCGGCCACGGGGCCCGGAAGGAAATCAAACAGTGGCTGGGCCCGTCGGCAGCTTGTCCGCGTGACTGCCGGGGCCGAGAAAAGCGCAGCGGACTGCACTCGGAGAAGCCCTGATTCTGCACCGTTGGACGCGGGTTCGATTCCCGCCATCTCCACAATTCCCATGTGAACGAGGACCCCGTTGCCCACCGGCAACGGGGTCCTCGTTTTTCTGTCCCGCTTTCTCCGCCGCATTGTTTGTTCCCGTCATCGGGTCCGGGGCGCCCGGACCCCGGCCGCCGCGACGGCCAGCGCCAGTGCTGCCGCGCACACCGGTACGGCATAGCCCGTCACCTGCCCCGTGTGCTCCACCATCCAGCCGCCGGTCGCCGAACCCGCGGCTATCCCGCCGAGCAGCGCGGTCACGGCCAGGGTCATGCCCTCGTTCAACTGGCTCTCGGGGGTGAGGCGTTGGACCAGCGTCATGCCGGTGACCATGGTCGGGGCCGTCGCCGCACCGGCCAGCAGCAGGGCGCCCGCGAGGGCGAGCAGCGAATCGGTCGAGGAGGCGGCGAGCAGTGGCAGGGACATCAGCGTCGTCATCCCCGCCAGGCAGCCCAGCAGCCGGCGCCGGATGTCGGTGGCCGGGCGCAGCGATCCGTACAGCAGCCCCGCCGCACACGACCCGGTCGCCTGGAGGGCCAGGATCGCGCCCCCGGCGTGGGCGATCGTGACGACCTCCATCGCGCCGAAGACCGCGCCGGTGGCGAGGAAGGCGGCGAGCAGGGCCGGCATGCCCGGGGCCCGGAGCGGGGAGCCCGCGTGGGTGCGGGGGGCCACCGGAGGTTCGGTGGCGCGCTGGGCGGCGAAGATCAGCACGCCGGTCATGAGCAGGATCGCCCCGACGAGGGTTCCGGCCTCCGGGAAGAGCGCCGCGCACAGCAGCGCGGCGAGCGCCGGGCCGAGCATGAAGCAGAGCTCGTCGACGGCCTGTTCGAAGGAGTTCGCGGTGTGCAGGGCGGCCGGGTCGCCCCGGTGCAGATGGGCCCAGCGGGCCCGGGACATCCCGCCGGTGTTGGGCGTGGTGGCGGTCGCGGCGTAGGAGGCGAAGAGCGTCCAGGCCGGGGCGTCGTAGTGCACACAGAGCAGCAGCGCGAGCGATCCGAGCGCGGCGAGCGCGGTGGCGGGCACCGCCACCTTCGCCTGTCCGTACCGGTCGACGAGCCGGGCCGTCCAGGGCGCGACGACCGCTGTCGCGGCGAGGCCGGTCGCGGTGACGGCACCGGCCAGGGCGTACGAGCCGCGCGAACCGGCGATCATGATCACCGCGCTGACGCTGAACATGCCCATGGGGAGCCGGGCCAGGAGATTGCCCGCGGTGAAGGCGCGGGCACCTGGGGTGGCGAGCAGTCGGCGGTACGGGTTGGTGGACGCGGGCCGGGAGGGGGCGGCGGTGACCGGCAGGTCCCCGGAGGCGGCAGTGCGCGGGGCGATGACCAGCAGGTTTCCTGAGACGGTGAGCATCGGGTCGGCGTGCGGGGTTCTCTCGTACGGCATGGATCAACCCTTGCGGTGTGCGGCCCGCGGGGTCCAACACCTTCTCCGTGCCGATTAACGCATCTGTGTTGTAAATTGCCGGGTGTGGTCTCATCCGCTGCCGATCCGGGCACCCCGACGCATCCCCCCACCGACCCCCGGCTGCTCCGAGCCTTCGTCACCGTCGCCGAGGAACTGCACTTCACCCGTGCCGCAGCCCGGCTCTACATCGCCCAGCAGGCGCTGAGCCGGGACATCCGCCGGCTGGAGCGCGAGCTGGGTGCGGAACTGTTCGTACGCACCACCCGGCAGGTCACCCTCACCGCCGACGGCGAGCGGCTTCTTCCGTACGCCCGGCGGGTGCTGGAGGCGCATGCCGATCTTGCCGCCGCCTTCGCCGACCCCGCGGCCCGGCCGCTCTTCGTCGACCTCAACACCGACGGCATGACGGCCGCCCGCGTGCTCACCCGCGCGCGGGAGCTGGCTCCGGCATGCGAGCTGATGGCGCGCTTCGAGAGCGGGCTCACCTGGGCCGCGGACGAGATCCTCGCCGGGCGGCTCGACGTCTCCTTCGGCCGCGCCGCCGGGCTCGCCCCCGCGGTCCGGGCACGGCTCGGCGTACAGCCGGTGCGGTACGAGCCGATGGCCGTTCTGCTCCCCGACGATCACCCCCTCGCCGCGCACGAGGTCGTCGCGCTGGACGAGCTGACCGATGAGACCGTCTACGCGGGCGCCGGGAATCCGCGCACCGAGGAGTGGACGGACCTCGCCGGGCTGCTCTTCGCCGAGTGGGGCATCTCGCTGGCGCCACCCGCACCCCTCGCGATCGGCGTGGCCGAATTCCAGCGGGTGATGGCGAAGTCGGGGAACCCCGTTCTGTGCGTGGTCGACTTCCCCCCGATGCCGGACACCGTGGTGCGTCCACTGGTCCGTCCCGTACCGCTCTCGCCGCTCCTGCTGGTCTGGCGCAAGGGGCTGCGCCACCCCGGGCTCGACGCCCTGCGTAAAGCCGCAGTTCAACTCGGATCCGAGGAGGACTGGATGGTGCGGCCCGGCGGAAGCTGGCTGCCGGAGATCGATGCATCTCTCATGTTGAAAACCACCTGATCGGGGGACAGAAGTACGTTTCGCATGCGCTACATTCATCGCTCGGGTGCAATGTGATGGGGGCGCGGACAGGGTGGGGGCCCGGTCCGGAAGCACATAATCGGACAGCCGTGCGCACCCGATCCTTGAGTGGGGGAAGTGCGTACACCTGTGGAAACCTGGCGTGAAGGTGCCCGTTCGGGGCACACACACGAGCCGAACGAAGTCACGGTCCAGCTCGACGGCCTCGGCCGGCAGCTCTCCGAGCTGATCGCGCAGCCGAGCGAGCCCGAGGGCTCGGACAACCCCGTGTTCGTCGACGAGAGCGGCCGGCGCAGCAAGACGTTCAGGCGTCTGGGCTGGGTCCTCGCCGTGGGCTGCGCCTGTTACGCGGTGACGCTGGTCGTCGCCGTGCTCGGCGGCAATTCGAGCGCGCCCTGGCTGCCTCTCTCCGGCCAGGAAGGGCACAAGAACGCGGACGTGGTCCAGGCGCCGCCCGCACCGGCGGACAGCACCGGCGCGGCGCTCCCGCCCGGCAGTCCGTCCGGCCGCGCCACCACCGGCCCGACCCCGGGCGGTGGCGTGACGCCCTCGGGCAGCGCGGCCGCCAGTGCCTCGTCGAGCCCCGGCAAGGGCGCCTCGGCCTCCGCGTCCGTCGCACCGCCCAAGGCGCACAACGGCACCGGCGGCGGCACGAAGCCCGGTCCGTCCAGCTCGGCCCCCGTACCGCCCGTGGACAGCGCGACACCGTCCGCCGAACCCCCGACCCCGCCCGCGGACAGCACGTCGCCGCCCGCTCAGTCCCCGGAACCCCCCGTGCAAGAGCGAGAAAGCGCCGAGTAAATGACCTCCCCCGCCCCGCGGGGCAGACGCAACGTCAGGAAGCGGATCCGGCAGCGCAGACTGCCCATGCGCTACCTGCTGCCGTCACTGCTCCTCGTCGCCCTGCTCGCCATGCTGATGCTGCGCGGCTACGTACACAGCGAAATCCTCGCCGACCACCGGATCCAGCCCCCGGCGGCCACCGACCAGGTACCCGAGGCGATCCTCGGCGGCGGCCCGGTCATCGACGCCCGGAGCACCACCCGGCCCGCCGGGTCGCTGCGCATCCCCGACCACCGCATCGTCCTGACCTTCGACGACGGCCCCGACCCCGAGTGGACCCCGAAGGTGCTCGACGAGCTGAGGAAGCACCACGCGCACGGCGTCTTCTTCGTCACCGGCACCATGGCCTCGCGCTACCCCGACCTCGTACGGCGCATGGTCGACGAGGGGCACGAGGTCGGGCTGCACACCTTCGACCACCCCGATCTCTCCTACCAGTCGCACTCCCGCATCGACTGGGAGCTGTCCCAGAACCAGCTGGCACTGGCGGGCGCGGCCGGTATCCGTACGTCCCTGTTCCGGCCGCCGTACTCCTCGTTCGCCGACGCCATGGACAACAAGTCCTGGCCCGTCACCCGGTACGTCGGCAGCCGCGGCTATCTCACCGTCGTCAACGACACCGACAGCGAGGACTGGAAGCGCCCCGGCGTCCCCGCGATCATCGAGCGCGCCACCCCCGAGGGCGGCAAGGGCGCCGTCATCCTGATGCACGACTCCGGCGGGAACAGGTCCCAGACCGTCGCCGCCCTTGGTGAGTTCCTGCCGCGGATGCAGCAGCGGGGCTATGAGTTCACCAACCTCACCACCGCCCTCGGCGCCCCCAGCGCGCACACCCCGGTCACCGGATTCGCGCTCTGGAAGGGCAAGGCGTTCGTCCAGGCCGTGGACCTCTCGGAGAACGTCACCGGGGTCCTGGTGGCCGGGCTCGCGGTGATCGGCGTCCTCGTCCTCGTCCGCTTCGGGCTGATGCTGCTGCTGTCCTTCCTGCACGCCCGCAGGGTCCGCCGCAGGGACTTCAGCTGGGGACCGGCGCTCACCCGCCCGGTCTCGGTCCTCGTGCCCGCGTACAACGAACGCGAATGCATCGCCAACACCGTGCGCTCCCTGGTCGTGAGCGACCATCCCGTCGAGATCATCGTCATCGACGACGGCTCCACGGACGGCACCGCCGACATCGTCGAGGCGATGCGGCTGCCGCGGGTGCGTGTCATCCGCCAGCGCAACGCCGGAAAGCCCGCCGCCCTCAACAACGGCATCGCGCACGCCCGTCACGACATCGTCGTGATGATGGACGGCGACACCGTCTTCGAACCCGCCACCGTCCGCGAACTGGTCCAGCCCTTCGCCGACCCGCGCGTCGGCGCCGTCGCCGGGAACGCCAAGGTCGGCAACCGCGACTCGCTGATCGGCGCCTGGCAGCACATCGAGTACGTGATGGGCTTCAACCTGGACCGCAGGATGTACGACGTCCTGCGCTGCATGCCCACCATCCCCGGTGCGGTCGGCGCCTTCCGCAAGGAGGCGCTGGACCGGATCGGCGGCATGAGCGAGGACACCCTCGCCGAGGACACCGACGTCACCATGGCACTGCACCGCGACGGCTGGCAGGTCGTCTACGCGGAGAACGCCCGCGCCTGGACCGAGGCCCCGGAGAGCGTGCAGCAGCTGTGGTCGCAGCGCTACCGCTGGTCGTACGGCACCATGCAGGCGATCTGGAAGCACCGCCGCGCCGTCGTCGAACGCGGCCCGTCCGGCCGCTTCGGCCGCGTCGGACTGCCCTTCGTCGCCCTGTTCATGGTGGTCGCCCCGCTGCTCGCCCCGCTCATCGACGTCTTCCTGCTGTACGGACTCGTCTTCGGCCCCACCCAGAAGACCGTCCTCGCCTGGCTCGGCGTCCTCGCGGTACAGGCCGTCTGCGCCGCGTACGCCTTCCGGCTCGACCGGGAACGCATGACGCATCTGATCTCGCTGCCCCTCCAGCAGATCCTCTACCGGCAGCTGATGTACGTGGTGCTGCTCCAGTCCTGGATCACGGCGCTCACCGGCGGCCGGCTGCGCTGGCAGAAGCTGCGCCGTACGGGAGTGGTGGAGGCGCCCGGAGCCCTGCCGGGGCGGCCGCGGCCGAGCAGTGACCGGAGGCCGGTCGCATGAGCCACCACTCCACCGCGCGGCTCCCGCAACAGGCCCCGGCCGCTGACCATGAGCCGGTGTCCGCCCGCGAGCAGAGCGCCGTCTCCGAGCCGGGTGGCGGTCGGGCGTCGGGCGGCGGCCGGGACCGCTATCTCGATCTGCTGCGTACCGTCGCACTCGTACGCGTCGTCGTCTTCCATGTCTTCGGCTGGGCCTGGCTGACCATCCTGTTCCCCTCCATGGGCGTCATGTTCGCCCTGGCCGGTTCGCTGATGGCCCGCTCGCTGGCCCGCCCGGCACGGGACGTCATCCGCGGCCGGCTCCGCAGGCTGCTGCCCCCGATGTGGGCGTTCGCGGCGGCCGTCGTTCCGGTGATGTTCCTGCTCGGCTGGAAGCCCGTGAAGGAGGAGGGCATCTGGTGGTTCATCAAGCTGGGCTGCTACCTCCTACCCGTCGGCACCCCGCCGTACCCATGGGAGAACGGCTCGCCGAGCGGCCTCCTGGAGCAGTCCTGGGCCGACCAGGCCGTGGGCCCGCTCTGGTACATCCGCGCCTACCTGTGGTTCGTGCTCGCCTCGCCGCTGCTGCTGAAGGCCTTCCGCCGCATGCCCTGGCCGACGCTGCTCGCCCCGCTCGGACTGACCGCCGTGATCGGCACCGGACTGGTCACCGTCCCCGGCGAGACCGGTGAGGGGCTACTCGACTTCGCGGTGTTCGGCTCCTGCTGGATCCTCGGCTTCGCCCACCACGACGGCCTCCTGAAGAAGATCCCGCGCTATCTGACGGTCTCGCTCGCCGCGTTCCTCATGGCGTTCGGGCTGTGGTGGGCCTCGGGGCACCTCACCGAGGAGGGCTGGAACCTCGACGAGATCCCGCTCGCACAGGCGACGTGGTCGTTCGGCTTCTGCGTGATCCTGCTCCACTACGCACCGTCCTGGCGGCAACTGCCCGGCCGGCTGGCCCGGTGGGACGGACTGATCACTCTCGCCAACAACCGTGCCGTGACGATCTACCTCTGGCACAACCTGCTGATCCTGACCGCGGCACCGCTCGTCGACGAGCTGTGGAACGTCCCGTACGTCGGCGACCACTTCGGTACGTACATCGGCGCCGCGTACTCGGAGCTGACGCTGCTGCTCGTCTGGCCGTTGCTCGCGCTGACGATCCCGGCGGCCGGCTGGGTCGAGGACATCGCGGCCGGGCGCGCACCGAGGCTCTGGCCGAACGGAGCGCGCAAGCGGTCCCGGTGACCGGGGACGGTATACCTTCGCCGCTCCCGGTCCCACCACGCCCGCGCCCACGAAGCCGCAGCTCAGCCGTACCGGAGCAGTGCCGGTGACCGCCCGGTGTCCTGTGACGTAACGGCCGGGAAATACGGGTGAACCAGCGCTGTCACGCACCGTTGGCAGGCTCGCCCCTCGGCATCATCGGGCAGCAGCGGGACGAGAGCCGGGTAGACCACATGCACGAGGGCGAAGAGCACGGGCCCCTCGCGGGCTTCACCGTCGGGGTCACCGCCGCACGGCGCGCGGAGGAGTTCGGCGCGCTGCTGGAGCGGCGGGGCGCCGCCGTCCTGCACGCACCCGCCCTGCGGATCGTGCCGCTCGCCGACGACGGCGAACTCCTCGCCGCCACCCGCGAAATCATCGAATCCGCCCCCGATGCGGTCGTCGGCACCACCGCGGTCGGCTTCCGGGGCTGGATCGAGGCCGCCGAGGGCTGGGGCCTCGGCGACCGGCTGCTGGAGACCCTGCGCGGCGTCGAACTGCTGGTCCGCGGCCCCAAGGTCAAGGGCGCCGTCCGGGCCGCCGGACTGACCGAGGCGTGGTCACCCGGCTCCGAGTCCATGGCCGAGGTACTGGACCGGCTCCTTGCCCAGGGCGTGGCGGGCCGCCGCATCGCCCTCCAACTGCACGGCGAACCCGTCCCCGGCTTCATCGAGCCGCTGCGTGCCGCGGGCGCAGAGGTCGTCGCCGTACCCGTCTACCGCTGGGTGGACCCCGTGGACATCACCCCGCTCGACCGGCTGCTCGACATCACCCTCGCCCGGGGCCTGGACGCCCTCACCTTCACCAGCGCCCCCGCCGCCGCCTCGCTGCTCGGCCGGGCCGAGAAGCGCGGGCTGCTCCCGGAGCTCCTGAGCGCGCTGCGGGACGACGTCCTGGTGGCCTGCGTCGGACCGGTCACCGCCCTGCCGCTGAGGGCCCGCGGGATCGACACCGTCCAGCCGGAGCGCTTCCGGCTCGCCCCGCTCGTCCAGCTGCTGTGCGCGGAACTCCCCGCCAGGGCACATACGCTGCCGGTCGCCGGGCACCGGGTCGAGATCCGCGGTCACGCCGTGCTCGTCGACGGCGGACAGCGCCCGGTGCCGCCCGCCGGAATGGCCCTGCTGCACACCCTGGCCCGCCGTCCGGGCTGGGTGGTCTCCCGCGCCGACCTGCTGCGCGCACTGCCCGGCAGCGGCACGGACGAACACGCGGTGGAGACAGCCATGGCGAGGCTGCGCACGGCCCTGGGCGCGCCCCGCCTCATCCAGACGGTCGTCAAGCGCGGCTACCGGCTGGCGCTGGACCCGGTGGCGGACAACCCCGATGTCAGTGGCGCTTGCTAGAACTGGGCAGGTACCCAACGACCGGCGGAGGGGGGGCCTCATGGGCACCTGGGGCAGTGGGAATTTCGACAGCGACACGGCCGCGGATCACCTGTCGAGCATCACCGGGCGCCTCGTCTCGGAGATCGAGGAGGCGATGGCGGATGACCCGGTCGGTCTGGAGCCCGACGCGTACTGGGGCGTCGCCGTGCCGTGCAACGTCGAGCTGCTGTGCCTGATCGCGGAGCGGCATCACGTCGGCGCGGCGGTGCCGGAGGCGGCGGTGACCGAGGGCTGGAAGAAGACCTTCATGGACGTGTGGGAGCGGACCATCGACGGCCTGGAGCCCGAGCCGGAGTACAAGGAGATACGCCGGGCGGGGCTGATCCGCACCTTCGACCGCCTGGCAGCCCTGGCCGCGCCGGACGCGGCGAACTGAGGGCGGGATGAGCTGAGGCCGCGAAGAGCGGTGGCCGGGAAGAACTGCGGCCGGGGAAAGCCGGGGCCGGGATACCGTGCGGGGATGATCAATGACATCCACCGCCTGGACGCGGAGGTACGACTCCGTCCCGTCACCCCGGCCGACGCCGCCTCCCTCGCCGTGTCCCTGACCCGCAGCCGCGCGTATCTGCGGCCCTGGGAGCCGGTGCGGCCCGACGCCTTCTACACCGAGCAGGGACAGCGGGAACGGCTGGCCGCAATCCTCGCGGAGCGCGACGAGGGCCGGGTGATGCCATGGGTGCTTGCCGACGAACAGGACCGCGCGGTGGGCGCGTTCACGCTCTCCGGGATCGTGCTCGGGGTGTTCCGCAGCGCGGTTCTCGGCTACTGGGTGGATGTCGAGCACGCGGGCCGGGGCCTGGCCACGGCCGCCGTGGAACGGATCTGCGAGCTGGCGAGGGACGGGCTGGGCCTGCACCGGGTCGAGGCGGGGACGGTACTGGACAACGTGGCGTCGCAGCGGGTGCTGGCCAAGTGCGGATTCGAGCAGTACGGGATGGCGCCGCGCTACCTCCACATCAACGGCGAATGGCGCGACCACCGGCTGTTCCAGCGGATCCTGCACGACGGAGGACTGACGGGCGCGAACGGCTGACGGTCACCGGACGCCTCCGGCGCGCAGCCGCACATGCAGGTGCCCGTCCAGCGGCCACGGCGGCTGCGCCGGAAGCACCTGCGCGAAGTCGTACCCGCTCTTCTCGGCCACCCGGCAGGAAGCCTTGTTGTCCACCTGATGCAGCAGGTCCAGCCGCACGAGCCCGTCCCCGGCGAACGCCTCGAACGCCCAGTCGGTGAGCGCCCCCAGCGCCCGCGGCGCGATGCCGCGCCCGCGTGCCCGCGCCGCCGTCCAGTAGCCGACCTCCGCGCTGCCGGAGCCCGGTGCGGGGTACTTGAGCACCACGTTCCCGACCAGCTCGTCGGCGTGATCGCGATCGACGACCGCGAAACTGAAGCGGATGCCGGTTTCCCTGCCCTCCCGCTGCACCCGCAGCCACCGCTGCGCGTCCGCCTCGTCCGCGACGGGCATGCGCAGCGCGGCGTGCATCGCGGGATCGCGGTACGTCTCGATCAGGGCAGGTATGTCGTCGGTCAGCCACGGCCTGAGCAGGAGCGGGCCCGCCTCAGGGCTTGCGGAACGGAGATCGTCCTCCATCAGGACACCGTACGGGCTCGCGCACGCACCGACCCGCGTGGCGGCAGGGGTTCCGGGGCGGCGCGCCGAGGGGCACTCTGGGGGGACCCCACCGGTGACCCCGAGGCGGTGACATACGCATGACGGCGGGCAAGAGCTCGTACGACTGGCGGTTCGACTCCGGCCGCCCCTGCCTGGACCTGGTCGCCACCGGCATCGGCACCTCGGGCGCGTGCGAACTGCTGGACGGCGCCGAGCGGCTCGCCGACTGGCTGGTGGCCACCGGGCTCGTACCGGGTGGCACCCACCTCGGCGCCGTGGATGACACCTGGGTGGGGCGCTTCCGGCAGCTGAGGGCCGGCGTCGACAGCCTTCTGACCGCCGAACTCGGCGGCCGCAGAGCCGAGAGCGCCCTGGAACGGGTCAACGCCTTCGCCGCGGCCGCGCCACCGGGGCTGCGCGCCGTACGCGGCACGAGCGGCACGCTGGTCCGGACACTGAGCGCCGACCCCGAATGCGGGGCACTGCTGGCAGCCGTCGCCCGTGACGCCGTGGAGCTGCTGACCGACCCCGTGGCGCGGGCCGGCCTGCGCCGCTGCGAGGCCGACAACTGCCGCCGTCTCTACCTGGACACCTCGCGCGGCCGACGCCGCCGCTGGTGTTCCAGCGAGGTGTGCGGGAACCGGGAGCGGGTGGCCCGGCACCGGCGCCGGGCGGCGGCCGTGACGGACGCGGGCGCGGGCGAGCGGCCGAGAACACCGTAAAGAATCTTGGAACCCGTTTGAATGGATCGCGGTTCCTCTCCGTATTCGATGGCCAAGGAGCTCTACAGGGTCTCGACCGGGAGGTTCGGGTGCGCAAGGATGCGGCCGTGGCCGATGACCGTCCGCACAGGGCTCGACATCGCAGTGAGCCGCCCCCGTCCTCCTCCGACGTCCCCGACGAGGAGCTGATGCGGGCGCTCTACCGCGAACACGCCGGACCTCTGCTCGCGTACGTGCTCCGCCTCGTCGCCGGCGACCGACAGCGCGCCGAGGACGTGGTGCAGGAAACGCTCATCCGTGCCTGGAAGAACGCCGGTCGGCTCAACCGGGCCACCGGATCGGTCCGCCCCTGGCTGGTGACGGTCGCCCGGCGCATCGTCATCGACGGCCACCGCAGCCGGCAGGCCCGGCCGCACGAGGTCGATCCGTCGCCGCTGGAGGTCATTCCCGCGGAGGACGAGATAGACAAGGCGCTGTGGCTGATGACGCTCTCGGACGCGCTCGACGATTTGACCCCTGCCCACCGGGAAGCATTGGTCGAGACCTACTTCAAGGGACGTACGGTCAATGAGGCGGCCGATGTGCTGGGCATACCCAGCGGGACGGTGCGGTCCCGGGTCTTCTACGCACTGCGTTCGATGAAGCTCGCACTCGAAGAGAGGGGGATCACGGCATGAGCGACCACGAGTGGGAGCCCTTCGGGCCCCGGCCGACCGGTCCCTCCGGCCCTGGTGGCCCCGCAGGCCCGGCCCGCCGTACCGCCCCCGGCGGAGCCGTCGAGGGGCCTGGGCACGACGCAGCGGGTGCCTATCTCCTCGGTGTTCTGGACGATGCCGAGGCCTCCGCCTTCGAGGCACATCTGGCCGGCTGCGACCTGTGCGCCGCCCACCTCGACGAGTTCGCCGGCCTGGAACCCATGCTCGCGATGCTCTCCGAGTCCCCGGCCGCCGCACCGGGCACCCGCCCCGTCCCGCACGTGCCGCAGCGGCCCGCGCCCCGCATGCTCGACCGGCTGGTCGACGAGGTGGCGGTCAAGCGGGCCCGGCGCAGGCGCCGCTCCATGTATCTGGTGGCGGCGGCAGCGGCGCTGGTCATCGGCGGTCCGGTGGTCGCGGTCCTGGCGACCGGCAACGAAGGCACCTCGGCGCAGGCCGCCGACCCGCACCCCACCAGCCCCGCCGAGGACGCCTTCTTCCACCACATGACGGAGAAGGTGCGGGCCACCGACCCCACCACCAAGGTCGACGCCACCATCGGCATGGAGAAGAAGGCCTGGGGCACCCACACCGTGCTGGAGCTCAAGAACGTCACGGGGCCGGAGAAATGCAGCCTGATCGCCGTGTCCAAGACCGGTGAGGAGGAGGTCGTCACCTCCTGGTCCGTACCGAAATGGGGATACGGCATCAAGGACTCCCCGCACCCGGGCGCGAAGTACCCGCTCTATGTCCACGGCGGCGCGGCCATGGACCGCGGCGACATCGACCACTTCGAGGTGCGTACGTTCGACGGCGAGCGGCTGGTGGAGGTCGACGCCTGATCGAGACCCTGCCCGCGTCATTTCGATACGCGCGGCAGGTGCGCGGCGGCCCCCGCTTCGCATAGGGTTGACGGCTGCCCAATGCACGTCAGAAGGGGGCCTCGGTGGCCGCGCAGGATGCCGCTGTCGATTCGATGCGGGACCGGGAAATCGGTGTCGAGCAAGAACATCTAGACCGTGTTTATCACCGCCTCGAAGAGAAGATCCACGAAGCGGAATTTCTCATGAGTGACGCCGTCAAGCGCGGCCAGGTCGGTACCCCCGGCGCGCTTGCCGAGCGTGACGCCCAGGTGTTCCGGGCCGGAATACACCTCAACCGGCTGAACAGCGAGTTCGAGGACTTCCTCTTCGGGAGGATCGATCTGCTGCTCGGCAAGGACGGCGAGCGCGGCCCGGACGGCGCGTTCACCTCCGTCGAGCCGGCCGACGACGCCGTGCGCGACGACAGCACGGCCGATATCGCGGAGACGCTCCATATCGGCCGGATCGGGGTCCTCGACTCCGACTACGCGCCGCTGGTCATCGACTGGCGGGCACCGGCCGCCGCGCCGTTCTACCGGTCGACGCCCAAGGATCCGGGCCGGGTGGTACGCCGCCGGGTCATCCGCTCCAAGGGCCGCAGGGTCCTCGGGGTCGAGGACGACCTGATGCGCCCCGAGCTGACCGCGTACCTGGGCGGCGACAAGCTCCCCGTCATCGGAGACGGCGCCCTGATGGCGGCGCTCGGCCAGGCCCGCAGCCACACCATGCGGGACATCGTCTCCTCCATCCAGGCCGAGCAGGACCTGGTGATCCGGGCGCCCGCCGCCTCCGTCACCGAGGTCTCCGGCGGCCCCGGCACCGGCAAGACCGCCGTCGCCCTGCACCGCGCCGCGTACCTCCTCTACCAGGACCGGCGGCGGTACGCGGGCGGCATCCTCGTCGTCTCACCGACCCCGCTCCTCGTCGCGTACACCGAAGGCGTGCTGCCCTCGCTGGGCGAGGAGGGGCAGGTCGCGATCCGCGCGGTCGGCTCGCTCTCCGACGAGGCGGCCGGCGTCGAGGGTGCCACCACGTACGACGATCCGGCCGTCGCCCGGATCAAGGGCTCCTCCCGGATGCTCCAGGTGCTGCGCAAGGCGGCCCGAGGGGCGCTGGAGCAGCCCGGCACCCCCCGCGGGGCGGTCGGCCAGGACGGCCAGCTCTCCTTCGGTGACGGAGCAGACGCAGCAGACGGAGCCGACGAGGCCCCGGCCACCCCGACCCGGCTGCGGGTCGTCGCCTTCGGTGCCCGCGTCGAGCTGAACGCCGACGAGCTGCACCGCATCCGGCAGTCCGTCCTCGGCGGCACCGCCCCGGTCAACCTGCTGCGCCCGCGCGCCCGCCGAGTGCTTCTGGACGCCCTGTGGAACAAGTCCTCGGGCCGGGGCCGCTACACCGACCCCGAGCTGGTCGCCGAGCTGCGCTCCTCCTTCGACGAGGACGTCTCCACAGAGACGCCCTTCCTCGAATTCCTCAACGCCTGGTGGCCCGAGCTCACCCCGCGCGGGGTGCTCGCCGCGATGGCCGACGAGAAGCGGCTCGGCCGCTGGGCGCGCCGGGTCCTCAACCAGGGCGAGGTGCGCCGCCTCGCCCGCTCCCTGAAGCGGCTCGACAGTGAGGGGAACGGCCCGCTGTCCGTACACGACGTGGCGATTCTCGACGAGCTGCACACGCTGCTCGGCACCCCGCACCGGCCGAGGAAGAAGCGCGAGTTCGATCCGCTGGACCAGCTCTCCGGCCTGGAGGAGCTGATGCCGCAGCGCGAGGAGACCCAGCGCGAGCGGGCCGAGCGGCTGGCCGCGGAGCGTACGGAGTACGCGCACGTCATCGTCGACGAGGCGCAGGACCTCACGCCCATGCAGTGGCGCATGATCGGCCGCCGCGGCCGGACGGCCACCTGGACGATCGTCGGCGACCCGGCGCAGTCCTCCTGGTCCGATCCGGACGAGGCGGCCCGCGCGCGCGACGAGGCGCTCGGCAACCGGCCGCGCCGCCGCTTCACGCTCACGGTCAACTACCGCAGCCCGGCGGAGATCGCCGAGCTGGCCTCGAAGGTCCTGGCGCTCGCGATGCCCGGAATGGAGTCACCGGCCGCGGTACGTTCCACGGGCGTGAAGCCGCGCTTCGAGACCGTACGGGACGGCGATCTGGCGGCTTCGGTCCGCGAGCAGGCCCGGCGGCTGCTGGCCGAGGTGGACGGCACGGTGGGCGTGGTCGTCGCGATGAACCGCCGGGCGCAGGCCCGCGACTGGCTCGCCGAGCTCGGCGAGCGGGTGGTGGCGCTGGGCAGCCTGGAGGCGAAGGGCCTGGAGTACGACGCCACGGTGGTCGTCTCGCCCGCGGAGATCGCGGACGAGTCCCCGGCCGGCCTGCGGGTGCTGTACGTGGCGCTGACGCGTGCGACGCAGCAGCTCACGGTGGTCTCGGGCGCGCGCGATCTGCCCGACGAGAACGGTGTCCCGGACCTGCTGAGGGACTGAGGAGGACCGAGGCGGGCAGCGGCGGGGCGCGGACGCGCGCACCGCCGGTGGGACGGTTTTTCGAACCGGCCCCTCCCGCGGGAATCACTTCTCCGGGGTCTTTGTTAGCCTGGTGTCGGCACCGGCTCGATCCAAGCCCCCGGGCCCAACCTTCGTCGCTTCGAGCGACCACTTGCCGCGAGGCGAGCATGGCGGGTCGGTGCCGCTTGACCGAGAAGACAGACCCGCGTCACCTTTTGGTGGCGCGGGTCTGTTCTTGTTTACGGACCTGGCTGGTTCCGCCCCGTCGTCGGGAGCAGCCGAGAGCGGTCGGAAGCGGCCGCGGACCGGTTGGGACTTCCACTGAAGTGGTCATCTCTCGTATGTTGGAAAATACTTTCCGAAATGTGGCAGTCATTACCGGGTACCAGCCAGTAGGTGCGACGATCGGGAAGCGCGCCCGGGGCGAGTGCTCCGGCCGCGCGGCAAAGAAGCTAAAGGAAAGCGAAGGACTCGGCCATGGCAACGGCGCCCAGCGTCTCGTACTCGATGACGGTCAGGCTGGAGGTGCCCGCGAGCGGCACAGCGGTCTCCCAGCTCACCACGGCCGTGGAGTCCTCCGGCGGTTCGGTCACCGGCCTCGATGTGACCGCCTCCGGCCACGAGAAGCTGCGGATCGACGTCACCATCGCCGCCAGCTCCACCTCGCACGCCGACGAGATCGTCGAAGGCCTGCGCGGCATCGAGGGCGTCGTGCTGGGCAAGGTCTCCGACCGTACGTTCCTGATGCACCTCGGCGGCAAGATCGAGATGGCGTCCAAGCACCCCATCCGCAACCGTGACGACCTCTCGATGATCTACACCCCGGGCGTGGCCCGGGTCTGCATGGCGATCGCCGAGAACCCCGAGGACGCCCGCCGCCTCACCATCAAGCGCAACTCCGTCGCAGTTGTGACGGACGGCTCCGCGGTGCTCGGCCTCGGCAACATCGGCCCGATGGCCGCCCTGCCGGTGATGGAGGGCAAGGCGGCCCTCTTCAAGCGCTTCGCCGGCATCGACGCCTGGCCGATCTGCCTGGACACCCAGGACACCGACGCCATCGTAGAGATCGTCAAGGCGATCGCCCCCGGCTTCGCGGGCATCAACCTGGAGGACATCTCGGCGCCCCGCTGCTTCGAGATCGAGGCACGGCTGCGCGAGGCCCTGGACATCCCCGTCTTCCATGACGACCAGCACGGCACCGCGATCGTGGTCCTGGCCGCGCTGACCAACGCACTGCGCGTGGTGGGCAAGGGAATCGGGGACGTGCGCGTCGTCATGTCCGGCGCCGGAGCGGCCGGTACGGCCATCCTGAAGCTCCTCATCGCCGCGGGCGTCAAGCACGCCGTCGTCGCCGACATCCACGGCGTGGTGCACGCGGGCCGCGAGGACCTGGTCGACGCCGACGCCGACTCGCCGCTGCGCTGGATCGCCGACAACACCAACCCCGAGTCCGTCACCGGCACCCTCAAGCAGGCCGTCGTGGGCGCCGACGTCTTCATCGGTGTCTCCGCTCCGAACGTGCTGGACGGCGACGATGTCGCCGCCATGGCCGACGACGCGATCGTGTTCGCGCTCGCGAACCCGGACCCCGAGGTCGACCCGGCAATCGCCCGCCAGACCGCGGCAGTTGTCGCCACCGGCCGCTCCGACTTCCCGAACCAGATCAACAACGTGCTGGTCTTCCCGGGCGTCTTCCGCGGTCTGCTGGACGCCCAGTCCCGCACCGTCAACACGGAGATGATGCTCGCCGCGGCCGGCGCGCTCGCCGAGACCGTCGCCGAGGACGAGCTGAACGCGAACTACATCGTTCCGTCGGTCTTCAACGACAGGGTCGCGGGAGCGGTCGCCGGTGCCGTCCGCGAAGCCGCGAAGGCCGCGAGCGGTTCCGTGACGGGCTCGGGCGACCTCGGCTGAACCAGCCGCTCACCGAACCCGCCGCGGCCCCTGCCGACGGCGCCCACGGCCGCGGTACACCCCCACGTCGGCCCGATGTACGGCGCGTCGCGGGTCGCGGCGCCCCAAACGCCCCTTTAGGGTGGGCGGGCGGCGAGTCCCGCTGAGCCCGCATCGCTGCGGACCGCTTTCGGGGAGTCGACGGAACGTCACCACGACGAGGCAGTGGCGCTTTTCGTGTGACTCCGGAGGGTGCCGGATTGGCTTTCCCGCCGCAGGTGGGGGCAGGATGCGTAATCGGGCGCGAGGGTCTGACGACAGACCCGGGTCCGGGGACTGTCCGAGGGCCCTGGCAGCATCGGCTTCGATCTCACGCCTCACAGGCAAGAAGAACACGGGAGTAACAACATGAACCGCAGTGAGCTGGTGGCCGCCCTGGCCGACCGCGCCGAGGTGACTCGCAAGGACGCCGACGCCGTGCTGGCCGCGCTCGCCGAGACCGTCGGTGAGATCGTCGCCAAGGGCGACGAGAAGGTCACCATCCCCGGCTTCCTGACCTTCGAGCGCACCCACCGTGCCGCTCGCACCGCTCGTAACCCGCAGACCGGCGACCCGATCAACATCCCGGCCGGCTACAGCGTGAAGGTCTCCGCGGGCTCCAAGCTCAAGGAAGCCGCCAAGGGCAAGTAAGCCCCACAGGCGCGACGAAGGGCGGTCACCCGGCCAGGGTGACCGCCCTTCGGTGTACCGGCCCGAGAGGCCCCGTTCTGTGCCTCTACGGGCCGGTACACGGCCGGTGGACGGGAACGGGGGCCCGGGGCAGCGCCCCGAACCCCCGTCAGCAGCCCTGGGGCCGCCCGTCTCAGACCAGCGCCCCGCCCGGCAGCTCCACCTTCGCGCCGAGCTTCTCCAGCTTCTCCATGAAGTTCTCGTAGCCGCGGTTGATCAGGTCGATGCCGTGCACCCGCGAGGTGCCCTGTGCCGCCAGCGCGGCGATCAGGTACGAGAAACCGCCGCGCAGGTCCGGGATGACCAGATCCGCGCCCTGCAGCTTCGTCGGCCCGGACACGACCGCGGAGTGCAGGAAGTTGCGCTGGCCGAAGCGGCAGTCGGAGCCGCCCAGGCACTCGCGGTAGAGCTGGATGTGCGCGCCCATCTGGTTGAGCGCGGAGGTGAAGCCGAGCCGCGACTCGTACACCGTCTCGTGGACGATGGACAGGCCCGAGGCCTGCGTCAGGGCCACGACCAGCGGCTGCTGCCAGTCGGTCTGGAAACCGGGGTGCACGTCCGTCTCCAGGGCGATGGCGTTCAGCGCGCCGCCCGGGTGCCAGAAGCGGATGCCCTCGTCGTCGATCTCGAAGGTGCCGCCGACCCGGCGGAAGGTGTTCAGGAACGTCATCATCGAGCGCTGCTGTGCGCCGCGCACATAGATGTTGCCCTCGGTGGCCAGCGCCGCGGACGCCCAGGAGGCCGCCTCCAGGCGGTCCGGGATCGCCCGGTGCGTATAGCCGTCCAGCCGGTCGACACCGGTGATCCGGATCGTCCGGTCGGTGTCCATGGAGATGATCGCGCCCATCTTCTGCAGTACGCAGATGAGGTCCTCGATCTCCGGCTCCACGGCCGCGTTGGACAGCTCGGTGACGCCCTCGGCGAGCACGGCGGTCAGCAGCACCTGCTCGGTGGAGCCCACCGACGGGTACGGCAGCCGGATCTTCGTGCCGCGCAGCCGCTGCGGGGCCTCCAGGTACTGGCCGTCCGCACGCTTCTCGATGGTCGCGCCGAACTGCCGCAGCACGTCGAAGTGGAAGTCGATCGGCCGTCCGCCGATGTCACAGCCGCCGAGCCCGGGGATGAACGCGTGTCCCAGCCGGTGCAGCAGCGGGCCGCAGAAGAGGATCGGGATGCGCGACGAGCCCGCGTGGGCATCGATGTCGGCGACGTTGGCGCTCTCGACATGGGTCGGATCGAGGATCAGCTCGCCCGGTTCGTCACCCGGCCGGACCGTCACACCGTGCAGCTGCAGCAGCCCCCGCACCACCCGCACGTCGCGGATGTCGGGCACATTGCGCAGCCGGCTGGGCCCGCTGCCGAGCAGCGCGGCGACCATCGCCTTCGGCACCAGGTTCTTGGCGCCTCTGACGCGGATCTCGCCCTCCAGCGGGGTTCCGCCGTGGACAAGCAGGACATCGTCTGTGCCGGTCATGAATCTCGCGTTCCGGAGTGGTCGGGCAGGGGGCCAAACGAAAGAGTAATGGCCGACCGCCCCCCTTCCGTAAGAGTGCGGGCGGTACGCGAACGTCATGAATTCGCCACAACACGCTCTGCTCCCCGTCTCTTGCGGAGGGTTACCGTCCGCAAAACCCTCCGGGCCGTGCGCTCCCCGTGCATCCGTGCGCCCTGAGCTGCGCTCGGGCCCCGCGGGTGACCGGGCGGCCCGCTTGGCCCCCGCGGGGAGCGAAGATGCGGGATCATTTCTGCCATGACCGAGGTGTCCTCGCTCACAGGGCGACTGCTCGTGGCCACACCCGCGCTGGCGGACCCGAACTTCGACCGCGCGGTGGTGCTGCTCCTCGACCACGACGAGGAGGGCTCGCTCGGCGTGGTCCTGAACCGCCCGACCCCGGTCGGCGTCGGCGACATCCTCACGTCCTGGGCCGGCCTGACCGGCGAACCCGACGTCGTCTTCCAGGGCGGTCCGGTCTCGCTCGACTCGGCGCTCGGTGTGGCCGTCATCCCCGGCGACGAGGGCCCTCTGGGCTGGCGCCGGGTGTACGGGGCGATCGGCCTGGTGGACCTGGAGGCCCCGCCGGAGCTGCTGGCCGCGGCGCTCGGTTCGCTGCGGATCTTCGCCGGGTACGCGGGCTGGGGCCCCGGACAGCTGGAGACGGAACTGGCCGAGGGCGCCTGGTACGTCGTCGAGTCCGAGCCGGGGGACGTCTCCTTCCCGCGCCCCGAACACCTCTGGCGGGCGGTCCTGCGCCGCCAGCGCAGCGAACTGGCGATGATCGCCACCTATCCGGACGACCCTTCGCTGAACTGAAGCCCGGGGCTTTCAGTACCCTTGGCGGTTATGAGCACTCTTGAGCCCGAGCGCGGGGCAGGTACGGGCACCCTCGTAGAGCCGACGCCACAGGTGTCGAACGGCGACGGCGACCACGAGCGCTACGCCCATTACGTCCAGAAGGACAAGATCATGGCGAGCGCCCTGGAGGGCACCCCCGTGGTCGCACTGTGCGGGAAGGTCTGGGTACCGGGCCGCGACCCGAAGAAGTACCCGGTCTGTCCCATGTGCAAGGAGATCTACGAGTCCATGGGCGCCGGTGGCGACAAGGACAAGGGCAAGGGCGGCAAGGACAAGAAGTAGTCCGGAGCCGTTCGGCCGTTTCTGCTTCGGGCCCCCGGAGCGCGCATCGATGCGCGCTCCGGGGGCCTTTTGCGTTGCACGGGGTGCATCACCGGGTCACAGAGTGATTGAGACCACTTGTCGGCGTCTGCGTGCGGACCTACTCTCCTGCCAGTTGTGCAGAACGAAACGCACGTTGCGTATGTTGCAACGCCTACCGGTAGAGGTTCCCAGATGAAGCTGTCTGCCCGAATTGCCGCCCCGGCCGCGGCGCTTGTGCTGGCGGGTCTCACCGCCACCGCCTGCGCGCCGCAGACCTCCGACACCGGTGCCAAGGGGGACGAGAAGTCCGGCACGCTGCGCGTCTGGCTCTTCCAGGAGGTCGGCAACAAGCCCAAGGAGCAGGTCGTCGACGCCGCGGTGGCCGGCTTCGAGAAGGCGCACAAGGGCGCGAAGGTCGAGGTCGAGTACATACCGGTCGACACCCGTGCCCAGCGCATCAAGGCGGCGTTCAACGACCCGAAGAGCGCCCCGGACCTCATCGAGTACGGCAACACGGACACCGCCGGATACGTCAAGGACGGCGGACTCGCCGATGTGAGCGCCGAGTTCGCCGCCTGGGACGAGGCCGAGGACACCGACCCGACGGCCAAGCAGTCGGTGACGGTCGACGGCAAGATCTACGGAGCGCCGCTCTTCGTCGGCGTACGGGCGCTCTACTACCGCACCGACATCTTCGAGGACCTGGGGATCGAGGCTCCCAAGTCCCAGGCCGAGCTGATCTCCACCGCCAAGAAGATCCACCGGAAGAAGCCGGACCTGTACGGACTGGCGGTCGGCGGCGCGTACACCTACGGCGCGATGCCGTTCATCTGGGCGAACGGCGGCGAACTGGCCGACGGGAGCGGCGGTACGTACAAGGCGGCCATCAACAGCGACAAGGCCCGCAAGGGCATCGAGGCCTACACCTCGCTCTTCGGCGACGACAACTGCCCGGCCGCCAAGTGCGCGGCCATGGGCGGCAACGCCACCGTCACCGCGTTCGCCTCCGGCAAGGCCGCCATGGCGATCGGCGGCGACTTCAGCCACGCGGCCGTCGAGGCGGGATCGGTCAAGGGCAAGTACGCGGTGGTGCCGCTGCCCGGCGTCGGCGAGGGCTCCATCGCCCCGGCGTTCGCGGGCGGGAACAACATCGGCGTACTGAAGAGCAGCTCGCACCGCACCCTCGCCGTCGACCTGATGAAGTCCCTGACCGGCAAGCAGACACAGACGAAGATGTTCGACGCGATGGGCTTCCTGCCCACGTACACGGACGTGCGGACGACGGTCGCGCAGAAGGCGCCGTTCGTCGAGCCGTTCGTCAAGACGCTCGGCGCGGGCGCGAAGTTCGTCCCGGCCTCGCCGGGCTGGGGCCAGATCGACTCCTCGCTGGTCCTGCCGACGATGTTCCAGGAGATCGTCAGCGGCCGCAAGGACGTGGCGAAGGCCTCGGACGACGCGGCGAAGAAGATGGACGCGGCGTTCGCCGACGCGGGCTGACGATGACCACGAACAGCACGGCGTACAAAGCGCCCAGCACGTCCGGAGCGGGCGGCGCGTCCCCCCGCCCGCTCCGGCAGCGCCGCCCGGCCTCGCCCGCACGCCGCTCCGGCTGGACCCCCTGGCTCTACCTCCTGCCCGCGCTCGTCCTCCTCGGCGGGCTGCTCGTCTACCCGATCTACCAGCTCGGCCTGATCTCCTTCCTGGAGTACACCCAGGCCCAGGTCAGCGGCGGTGAACCGACCACCTTCCAGGGGCTGGGGAACTACGCGACGCTCTTCGGGGACAGTCAGTTCTGGCAGGTGCTCCTGGCGACCGTGGTCTTCGCCGCCACCTGCGTACTGGCCACCCTGCTGGTCGGCTGCGCGCTGGCCGTCCTGCTGACCCGGATCCGGGCCCTGCCGCGGCTCGCGCTGATGATGGCCGCGCTCGGCGCCTGGGCGACCCCCGCGATCACCGGGTCCACCGTCTGGGTGTTCCTCTTCGACCCCGACTTCGGCCCGGTCAACCGGGTGCTGGGGCTCGGCGACTTCTCCTGGACGTACGGGCGCTACAGCGCCTTCGCCCTGGTGCTCCTGGAAGTCCTGTGGTGCTCGTTCCCGTTCGTGATGGTGACGGTGTACGCGGGCATCCGGGCGATCCCCACCGAGGTGCTCGAAGCGGCCTCGCTGGACGGCGCCTCGCAGTGGCGGATCTGGCGGTCGGTCATGGCCCCGATGCTGCGGCCGATCCTCGTCGTCGTCACCATCCAGTCGATCATCTGGGACTTCAAGGTCTTCACCCAGATCTATGTCATGACCAACGGCGGCGGCATCGCGGGACAGAACCTGGTGCTCAACGTGTACGCGTACCAGAAGGCGTTCGCGTCCTCGCAGTACAGCCTCGGCTCGGCGATCGGCGTCGTGATGCTGGTGATCCTGCTGGCCGTCACGCTCGTGTATCTGCGCCTGGTGCGGCGCCAGGGGGAGGAACTGTGAGCGCACGGAGCATGCTGCGCATCCGCCGGCCCGGCCGGCTGGCCGCCGAGGCCGCGGCCCTGCTGATCGCCGCCGCGGTCGCCTTCCCGCTGTACTGGATGGTGCTCTCCGCCCTCAAGCCGGCCGGTGAGATCCAGTCCACCGACCCCCGCCCCTGGACGCTCTCGCCGTCCCTGGACTCGTTCCGCCGGGTCTTCGAACAGAACGACTTCGGGCGGTACTTCCTCAACAGCCTGATCGTCGCCGGCACGGTCGTGATCGCCTCCGCGCTGATCGCCTTCCTGGCGGCGACGGCGGTGACCCGGTTCAAATTCCGTTTCCGCACCACGCTGCTGATCATGTTCCTGGTCGCGCAGATGGTGCCGGTCGAGGCGCTGACCATCCCGCTGTTCTTCCTGATGCGGGACTTCGGTCAGCTGAACACGCTCGGCTCGCTGATCCTGCCGCACCTCGCCTTCTCGTTGCCGTTCGCGATCTGGATGCTGCGCGGCTTCGTCAAGGCCGTCCCGGACGCGCTGGAGGAGGCCGCCTACATCGACGGTGCCAGCCGCACCCGCTTCCTGTGGCAGATCCTCTTCCCGCTGGTCTTCCCCGGCCTGGTGGCCACCAGCGTCTTCTCGTTCATCTCGACCTGGAACGACTTCCTGTTCGCGAAGTCGTTCATCATCAGCGACACCTCCCAGTCGACGCTCCCGATGGCGCTGCTGGTCTTCTTCAAACCCGATGAGAACGACTGGGGAGGGATCATGGCAGCCTCGACGGTGATGACCGTCCCCGTGCTGGTCTTCTTCGTACTCGTACAGCGCCGCCTGGTCTCGGGACTGGGCGGAGCGGTAAAGGACTGACGCCATGGACAGGGATACGGATACGGATACGGATACGGGCATGGACACGGACGCGGACGCGGCCATGGGTGCGTCCGTGGACGCGGACATGGGCCTGATCCCGGCGCCCGTACGCGTCGGCCACCAGGGACGCCGCGGCTTCCTGCTGGACCGGGCCACGGCCATCTCCGCGCAGGACGGCACCGAGAACACCGAACGCTGGCTGCGCTCCACGCTCGGAGCCGCCTTCGGCCTGCCGCTGGCGCCGGGCAGCGAGGGCGGGGACAACACCATCCGGCTGAGCATCGACCTCGCACTGGAGCCCGAGGGCTACCGGCTGTCCACCGGGACCGGCGGGAGCGTCGAGATCACCGGCGGCAGCCCCGCCGGGGTCTTCTGGGGCGCCCAGACCCTCCGTCAGCTCCTGGGCCCCGAAGCCTTCCGCCGCGCACCCGTCAACCCCGGCGCGCGGCCCGCCATCCCCGTCACGGACATCGAGGACGGCCCCCGCTTCCCCTGGCGCGGCATGATGCTCGACGTGGCGCGGCACTTCCTGCCCAAGGACGACGTCCTGCGCTATCTCGACCTCCTCGCCGCGCACAAGCTGAACGTCTTCCACTTCCACCTCACCGACGACCAGGGCTGGCGCATCGAGATCAAGCGCCACCCGCGGCTGACCGAGGTCGGCTCCTGGCGGTCCCGCACCAAGCACGGCCACCGGGCCTCCGAGCTGTGGGACGAGACCCCGCACGGCGGCTACTACACGCAGGACGACATCCGCGAGATCGTGGCGTACGCCGCCGAGCGGCATATCCGGGTCGTCCCCGAGATCGACATCCCGGGCCACTCGCAGGCCGCCATCGCCGCGTACCCCGAGCTGGGCAACACCGACGTCATCGACACCACCACCCTCTCCGTCTGGGACACCTGGGGCATCAACCCGAACGTACTCGCCCCCACTGACAACACCCTGCGCTTCTTCGAGGGCGTGCTCGAAGAGGTCCTCGACCTCTTCCCCGCGGCCACCTCGCCGTTCATCCACATCGGCGGCGACGAGTGCCGCAAGGACCAGTGGAAGGAGTCCCCGGCTGCCCAGTCCCGGATCGACGAATTCGGCCTGGCCAACGAGGACGAGCTGCAGTCCTGGGTCATCAAGCACTTCGACGCCTGGCTCACCGCACGCGGACGCCGGCTCATCGGCTGGGACGAGATCCTCGAAGGCGGCCTCCCGGCGGGCGCCGCGGTGTCGTCCTGGCGGGGTTACGGGGGAGGTATCGCCGCCGCCGAGGCAGGGCACGACGTGGTGATGTGCCCGGAGCAGCACGTGTACCTGGACCACCGTCAGGACGGCGGCGCCGACGAGCCGATGCCCATCGGCTTCATCCGTACCCTGGAGGACGTCTACCGCTTCGAGCCCGTACCGGCGGGCCTCTCCGAGGAGGCGGCCCGTCACATCCTCGGCGCCCAGGCCAATGTCTGGACCGAGGTCATGCAGAACCGGGCCCGCGTCGACTACCAGGTCTTCCCGCGCCTTGCGGCGTTCGCGGAGGTCGCCTGGTCGCCCCTGCCCGCCTCCGCCGACCGGGACTTCGCCGGCTTCGAGCGCCGAATGACCCCGCACTACGCCCGACTTGACGCTCTCGGCGTCGACTACCGGCCGCCGAACGGCCCGTTGCCCCGGCAGCAGCGCCCCGGCGTCCTCGGGCGCCCTCTTGAGGGGCCGCCCCCGAACGTGTGATCCCGGCCGCACTCCGGGTCCGGCCGTCGCCCTCCCAGGGAGCGCGACGGCCGGTGTCCGTTCCCCGGAACACGCCCCCGCCGGACGGAAATGTCCGGAACGTTCTCCCTCGCCGGAACGGAACACTCCGGAATGCGCTCTCCCTGGAACGGAACGACCGGGACGGAACAAGCCGCACAAGGTTCGCCGAAGAGCGGCAATTCGTACTCCATGCCAAAGCGGGGTGAATCGGGAGTATCTCCCCGAGTGCGGACGGATGCACCCTTCGCGGACCCTCGCGTCGGTCCGATCGGAAGATGTGCCAGAGTTGCCACGTCCAGGCTTTGAGCACGTACCGTACGGCGAAACAAGCCGGACAGCCGGGACACCGGGAAGGGGCAGCTGGGTTGACCACGCACGCACCGCAGGCGACGCAGTCCGTGACGCTGCCGGCCTCGCTCGACGAGGCCGTGGCGGCGCTCGGAGCCATGCCTGCCGCCGTTCCCGTGGCAGGCGGTACAGACCTGATGTCGGCCGTCAACAAGGGGCTGCTGCGCCCCTCGGGGCTGGTCGGACTCGGCCGGATCAGCGAGCTCCGCGGCTGGCACTACCAGGACGGCCACGCCCTGCTCGGCGCCGGACTCACCCACGCGCGCATGGGGCGGCCGGACTTCGCCGCCCTCATCCCCGCCCTGGCCGCCTCGGCGCGTGCCGCGGGCCCGCCCCAGATCCGTAACGCCGGAACGCTCGGCGGCAACATCGCCACCGCTGCCCCGACCGGTGACGCCCTGCCGGTGCTCGCGGCCCTGGAGGCCGAGCTGGTCATCGCGGGCCCGGGCGGCGCCCGCCGCGAGATCCCGGTCTCGCACCTGCTGGCCGGCCGCGACATGCTCGAACCCGCCGAACTGATCGGCTTCGTCCGGGTACCGCTGCTGCACGCCCCGCAGGTCTTCCTGAAGGCCACCGGCCGCACCGGCCCCGGCCGCGCCACCGCATCCGTCGCGATCGTCCTCGACCCGGCCCGGCGCGGGGTGCGCTGCGCGGTCGGCGCCATCGCGCCGATGCCGCTGCGGCCGCTGGAGGCCGAGCGCTGGATCGCCTCGCTGATCGACTGGGACGGCGAACGGGGCCTGGCACCCGACGCGCTGGCCGCCTTCGGCGAGTACGTCGCCGCGGCCTGCATCCCGGACCAGGCACCGCCCGCCGACGGGGGAGAGGCGCCACCGCTGTCCCCCGCCGTACTGCATCTGCGGCGGACCGTCGCCGCGCTGGCCCGACGCGCGCTGGGGAGGGCACTGTCGTGAGCAACGAGGACCACAACGACCAGCACGGACAGCGGGAGCAGCCGCAGCACGGTGGCTGGCAGCCCACGCCGCAGAGCGGCGAGTACGACGCCGAGGCGACCGCCTTCGTCCACCTGCCGCCGGAGGACCTGGCGAACATCCCGCTGGCCGCGCCCGGCCAGGGCTACGTACCGCCGATGATCGTGCCGCTGACCCCCGCGGCCGGGCTCGACCCGGCGGCCACGGGCAGCTGGGTCGTGCAGACGCAGAGCCAGCAGGAGCGGGAGCGGGGTACGGGAGCGGAGCAGCCGGCCCCCGGCGCGGTGCACTGGCCGGACGCGAACCAGCAGCAGCCGCAGTACGGGTACGAGTACCCGCAGGCGCAACAGCAGCAGGCACAGGAGCAGCAGGAGCAGTACCAGGAGACGTCGGCGGCGACGGGCCAGTGGAACTTCACCGAGCCCACGGAGTTCGGCGGCCACACCGACCACACCGACCACGGCGGCCACACCGACCACGGCGGTCACACCGACCCCGGCGGCCACACCGACCACGGCGGTCACACCGACCACGGCGGCCACACCGACCCCGGCGGGCAGGCCGGCTCCGTCGGCCACACCGGCCAGTGGACGATTCCGGTCGCCGACGGTGACCTCCCGGAGGAGTCCGGCGAGTTCGCGGCCTCGGCCCTGGCCTCCCAGTGGTACGCGGACCGGACTCCGCCGGCCACGCTGCCGGGCGGTGCGCCCGCGCCCTGGGCGCCCCAGCAGCCGGCAGCGGACCCCGAGCCCGAGCCTCCCGTGACGTCCTCCGTGTCGTACTCGGCCCCCGAGGCGGCACCGGAGGAGCCCGCTGCCGCGGACACCCCCGCTCCAGGCGTGGACCTGGCACAGATCCCGGCGGACGAGGCGGCCGACTTCGAGCCGGACACGACGACCGCGACGCCCCCCGACGTACCCCTCCAGAGCACCCCGCCCGAATCCCAGCCGCTCGAAGCCCAACCCGACGAGACCGACCTCCCCGAAGCTGACCTCCCCGACTCCCAGCCCGTCGACTCCCAGCTCCTCGACTCCCAGCCCGTCGACGTCCCCAGTGAGCACCCTGCCGCCTCGTACGTCCTGCATGTGAACGGCGCCGACCGCCCCGTCACCGACGCCTGGATCGGCGAGTCGCTGCTCTACGTGCTCCGTGAGCGCCTCGGCCTTGCCGGTGCCAAGGACGGCTGCTCGCAGGGCGAGTGCGGTGCCTGCAACGTCCAGGTGGACGGCCGTCTGGTCGCCTCCTGCCTGGTCCCCGCTGCGACCGCGGCGGGCAGCGAGGTCTGTACGGTCGAAGGCCTGGCCGTTGACGGCGAGCCGTCCGACGTCCAGCGCGCCCTCGCCAAGTGCGGTGCCGTCCAGTGCGGCTTCTGCATCCCCGGCATGGCCATGACCGTCCACGACCTGCTGGAGGGCAACCACGCCCCAAGCGAGCTGGAGACGCGCCAGGCGCTCTGCGGCAACCTCTGCCGCTGCTCCGGCTACCGGGGCGTGCTCGACGCCGTGAACGAGGTCATCGCGGGCCGCGAGGCGCTCACCGACCTCGCCTCGCCGGACCCGGCGTCCCCGGGCCCCGACGAGGCCCGCATCCCGCACCAGGCCGCCCCCGGCGCCGGTAGTGTCCAGCCGCACCCGCAGGACGGAGGCATGGCGTGAGCAACGACGCAGCCACCGCTGCCAACGCGACCAGTACACGGATCACCACCCCGCCGTTCGAGGGCCCCGACACCGAACCGCCCGCACTCGGCATCGGCGCCTCCCTCCCGCCCGCCGACACGCGTGCCAAGACCGAGGGCACCTTCCCGTACGCCGCCGACCTCTGGGCCGAGGGCCTGCTGTGGGCGGCCGTCCTGCGCTCCCCGCACCCGCATGCCCGCATCCTGTCGATCGACACCTCCGGTGCTGTCGGGATGCCGGGGGTACGGGCCGTCGTCACGCACGAGGACGTCCCCGGGGAGGGTGCGTACGGGCGCAGGGTCGTCGACCGCCCGGTCTTCGCCTCCGACCTGGTGCGCCACCACGGCGAGCCGATCGCCGCGGTCGCCGCCGACCACCCGGACACGGCCCGGCTCGCCGCCGCGGCGATCGCAGTCGAGTACGAGGTGCTCGAACCGGTCACCGACCCGGAGAAGGCATTCGAGGCCGAGCCCCTGCACCCGGACGGCAACCTGATCCGGCACATCCCGCTGCGCTACGGCGACCCGGACATCACCGGCGAGGTCATCGTCGACGGGCTGTACCGCATCGGCCGCCAGGACCCGGCCCCGATCGGCGCCGAGGCCGGGCTCGCCGTGCCCCGCCCCGACGGCGGCGTGGAGATCTACACCGCCTCCACCGACCCGCACGCCGACCGCGATCTCGCCGCCGCCTGCTTCGGCCTCGAACCGGACCGGGTGAAGATCGTCGTCACGGGAGTCCCCGGCGCGACCGGCGACCGGGAGGACCCCGGTTTCCAGCTCCCGCTCGGACTGCTCGCCCTGCGCACCGGCTGCCCGGTCAAACTGGCCGCCACCCGCGAGGAGTCCTTCCTCGGCCACGCCCACCGCCACCCGACGCTGCTGCGCTACCGCCACCACGCGGACGCCGAGGGCCGGCTGGTGAAGGTCGAGGCACAGATCCTGCTCGACGCGGGCGCGTACGCCGACGCCTCGTCCGAATCGCTGGCTGCGGCGGTCGCGTTCGCCTGCGGTCCGTACGTCGTACCGCACGCCTTCATCGAGGGCTGGGCGGTCCGTACGAACAACCCGCCGTCCGGCCATGTGCGTGGCGAGGGCGCGATGCAGGTCTGCGCGGCGTACGAGGGCCAGATGGACAAGCTGGCCGCCAAGCTGGGCATCGACCCGGCGGAGCTGCGCCTGCGCAACGTCCTGTCCACCGGCGACATCCTGCCCACGGGCCAGACGGTGACCTGCCCGGCACCGGTGTCCGAACTCCTGCAGTCCGTACGGGACTTCCCCCTCCCCACGCTTCCCAAGGACGCCCCGGAGGACGACTGGCTGCTCCCCGGCGGCCCGGAGGGCGCGGGCGAGCCGGGCGCGGTGCGCCGGGGCGTCGGCTATGCGCTGGGCATGGTCCACATGCTCGGGGCGGAGGGCGCCGACGAGGTCTCCACGGCCACTGTCAGGGTCCACGACGGCATCGCGACGGTCATCTGCGCCGCGGTCGAGACGGGCCAGGGCTTCTCGACGCTCGCCCGTCAGGTGGTCCAGGAAACCCTGGGCATCGAAGAGGTCCACGTGGCGTCCGTCGACACCGACCAGCCCCCTGCGGGCCCGGCGACGCACGGCCGCCACACCTGGGTCTCGGCGGGAGCGGTGGAACGCGCCGCCAAGATGGTCCGTACGCAGCTTCTCCAGCCCCTGGCCCACAAGTTCGGCATGTCCACGGAGCTGCTGCAGATCGCGGGCGGCAAGATCACCTCGTACGACGGGGTGCTGTCCACGACGGTCACGGAGGCGATGGACGGCAAGGAACTCTGGGCCACCGCCCAGTGCCGGCCCCACCCGACCGAGCCCCTGGACGACTCCGGCCAGGGCGACGCCTTCGTCGGCCTCGCCTTCTGCGCGGTCCGCGCGGTGGTGGACGTCGACATCGAACTCGGCTCCGTACGGGTCGTGGAGATGGCGGTCGCCCAGGATGTCGGCCGCGTCCTCAACCCGTCCCAGCTGGCGACCCGTATCGAGGCGGGCATCACCCAGGGCATCGGCGCCGCCCTCACCGAAAACCTCCGCAGCGCCCGCGGCGTGATCCGCCACCCCGACCTCACCGGCTACGCCCTGCCAACAGCCCTGGACGCACCGGACATTCGCATCGTCAAACTCATCGAGGAACGCGACGTGGTCGCCCCCTTCGGCGCCAAGCCCGCCTCGGCGATCCCCGTGGTGACGTCCCCCGCAGCAGTGGCAGCAGCCGTACGAGCCGCCACCGGCCGCCCGATAAACCGCCTCCCCATCAGACCCCAGGCGGCAGTGGCAGCCCCCAAGTCCTGATCCCCGCACGGTTGGCGCGATCCGGGTTGCAGATGCAACCCGGAGATGCACACAGTCACCGCCGCTGACTAAGGTGAACCCCGAAGCTGAGGCCGAAGCGGTAATCGGCTGTTGCTAAACGGGGGAGGGTGCAGTGCGACCGAGCGATCCGGGAACGGAATCACCAGCGTTTCCACCGGGCGTCCTGGGCGGCGTCGTCGCGGCGGCCCAGAACGCAGTGGGCGAACTGGTCACCGAGCTTTCATCGTTCACAAAATTCCGCGACCGCATAGACGAACTCCTGCGCGACCTCAAGACATCTCCGGCCGGCCCGGGGAAGGTCGGCGAGGACACGATGGGGCGCGGCCGGTTCGGCGGCGGCAAGGGCGAGTGGTCGGAGGCGGACGGCCTCCACGGCGCGTACTACAAGGTCGTCAAGGAACTGGAAGGGCTGTCCCAACTCCTGTCCGACTCCATCGAGGGCATGAGCATCGCGGTCCTGGCATCCCACAAGGGCTACGAGAACGTCGACTTGGACGTCCGCGACCGCATGCGCGCGATCCAGAGCAGCACGATCGCCCACCACGAGGCCGAGCAGGCCGCGGCGGACGCTGCGGCGAAGCAGGAGCACAAGTCCACGGCCAAGCAGGAAAAGCCATTGGACACGTCCGACGGCGCCTATTGATGCCGACGACGGTGTGTTCTGCACGCGATTGACGGGGACGGGGAAAGAGGGACGGCGTCATGGGTACGGATTTCGACAAAAAGACTCACGAGGAGATGCTGGACTGGCTGGACCACGCCAACAGCGGCGAGATCCAGGCCGCGGCGGACCGTCTGGTGAGCGCGGCCTCCGAGATCCGCAAGATCGCCGAGGACTTGAAGGTCCGTCCGCAATGGGTGGAGTGGAAGGGCAAAGGAGCCGACGCCTTCCGCACATGGAGCGCGGACCTGGCCAACGCGACGCTGCGCCTTGGGGACTACAGCGAGGGCGTCTCGAAGTGGCTCGGTGAGGCGTCGAATGCGATTGCATCGGCGCAGACATCGATCCCTAGGACGGAAGCGGGCGCGCAGGCGAAGCTGGAGGCAGCTCTCGCCGCACGGAACGACCCGGACGCGTCGGCAGTGGAGAAGAAGTCCGCAGAGACGCTGATCGAGTCCGGGCAGAGGAACCGCGCAGATGCGGCCGCGCAGATGCGGAGGCTGTCGCAGACGTACAGCTTCTCGTCGTTGCAGATGGCGTCTCTGGAGAAGCCGGTATTTCCGGCCATGCCGGAGGTGATCGCGCCGGACGGTGCCGGAGACAGGGCGGGAAGTGGAGAGCATCTGCAACGGGATGGAGGAGCATCCGGCGCTGCAGAGGGTCATGTGGGCCGTGCCACTGCGTCTGTGCGCGGTCCTGAGCCGGAAGGCGGAGCAGTAACCCAGTCCGGGACGGCAAGCACGCCCTCATCGGCAGTTCATGCGGTGTCGCGACCGGTAGGTATGGACATAGACAGCGTTGCTGTGTTGCCGGATACGTCAGCGGTGACGCCGGTGACTCCCCCGGCTGTGCCCAGCGGAGGAACGGCCGACCGCACTGGTACTCCTGCACTTGGGGCAGTTCCTCCCATCGTCAGCACGAGCCCCGTCTCGCCACCGGCGACGACTGGCGGCGGCAGGAATCCGGGAGGTGTGCGCCAGCCAGTGACCTCGGCCGGCAGGGTAGGTCCGGGCATCGGGCCGCTCGGCCGACCAGCAGGCGGTGACGGCATTGTTGGTGGCCGTCCGGCTCCGCAGACTTCCGGTCGGCCGACGGGTGGCCTTCCTCGCGGCACCGTGATCGGGGGCGAGGGAACCCAATCCGGCCGTGCGCCAATGGGGCACGGTATGGGTGCGGGCGGCATCGGTGGCGGTCAAAGCGGCATTGTCGGCGGTCGACGTCTGGCGGGTGAGACCGGTGGAGTGGTGGGTGGCCGCTCACAGCAGTTTGGACGCGCGAGCGCTCGCCCCTTCACTCCAGGCGGCACCGGTTTGGTGCGGGGAACTGAGGGGGTGGGTGCTGGGGGACCGGCAGGACGGGCGGGCGCAGTTACTCCGCAGCGCCAGGGTGATTCCCGTCGTAATGAGCGGGAAGAGAGGCCGGATTACCTCACAGAGGATGAGGAGACCTGGCAGCCCAACGGGCGGCGTGTAGTGCCCCCAGTGATCGACTGAATGGCTCGAATTCATTGAAAGGGATTGCATGTATACCAGTAGTAGCCGCGCGAGAGTTTCTCGCTTCGGAACTGTGGCGTCCGCCGCTTTGGGGCTGCTACTGGTTGGAGCGGTCCCTGCATCTGCAGATTCTGTGCGTTCAAGGCAGTGGCACCTGGACACCATGAAGGCTGAGCAGATGTGGGAGTCAAGTACCGGGAAAAATGTGACGGTTGCAGTCATCGACACCGGTGTGGATGCCACAAATCCTGACCTTCTTGGACAGGTGCTCAAGGGGCTGGATCTGGCGCCTGGATCGCCCGGTGACGAACGGGTCGACTATGACTCCCACGGAACGGCCATGGCTGGCCTGATCGCAGGAACGGGAAAGTCGGGCGGAGGTGATGGTGCATTCGGGCTCGCTCCGGGAGCAAAAATCCTGCCAATTCGTCTAAGGGACGACACTGGAAGGGTAAATGGCGCCACGGGGAGTGTGAATTTTAGCGAGGATGTGTCTGCAGGTATCCATTTCGCAGTGGACAATGGTGCCAAGGTTATCAATATCTCGCAAGGTGACGAAATTGGCTCACGGGAGATTTCGGATGCAGTGAAATATGCGATCGAAAAAGGGTCGCTCATTTTTGCTGCAGTGGGAAATGCTGGGGATAAGGGGAATGGGCTGGAGTATCCAGCAGCAACTCCCGGTGTTGTCGGCGTCGGGGCGCTTGGCAGGAACGCCAAGAAGACCGAAGAATCTCAGCATGGTGCGCAAGTGGACCTCTCGGCTCCCGGAATCGACATGGTCCACCCCTGCACAGGTGGAACCCAGTTGTGCAAGACGAGCGGAACCAGCGATGCCACCGCCATCGCTTCCGCCTCCGCCGCCCTCATCTGGTCCAAGCATCCCGACTGGACCAACAACCAGGTCCTCCGCGTCATGTTGAACACGGCAGGCGGACCGACCAGCGGTGCGAAGCGCAACGACTACGTCGGGTACGGCGCGGTCCGCCCCCGCATCGCCCTGAAGACCCCGGGCGACCCCGGCCCGGCCGACGTGTACCCGCTCCCCGATCTGGCGGCGGCCGAGACCCCCAGCCCCTCGGCCAAGCCCTCCAAGGCGACCGGAGGCTCGGAGGACGCCGACAAGCCCGCTGCCGCAGCACCGGCGTACGACGACGACAGCAGCAACACAGGTCTGTGGATCGGCCTGGGTATCGGCGCAGTCGCACTCATCGGCGTAGTGGCCGCAGCCCTGGCCATCCGCTCCCGCCGCCGCAAGGCCACCGCAGCAGCCCCGCCCGCGTACCCGCACCAACCTCCGTACCCGTACCCCTACCAGCAACCCCAGCCGCAGCAGCAGCCCACGCACCCCGCCTACGCGCCCCCTCCGCACGGCGATGGGTCGCGCAACTGAAGTCGTTCTCATTTGGGTGCAGATCCAATGAGGGTTCTGCCGATCAGGTGTGGAGGTGGCGGGCCTGGTGGCTGCGGGTGAGCTCCTGCTTCTCGTGCCGGACCCAGTAGACGTCGAAGTCGCCGTTGCTGCGCAGGGCGCGGAGTTTCAGGACCGCCTCGGCGCGGGAGAGGCCAGCGTGCGCCGGTGATGTCGCGCCGGTCTTTGACCAGGGGGCGGCAGGCTCCTTCGGTGATCCCGGTGGCGATCGGGAGGCATTCGTCCAGCGCGAGGCCGTAGCGCAGTTGGGCGGCCCATGAAGAACCCGTACATATGATTGATCGCCTGTCGCGGATCGTTTGATCACATGGGTAGCGTGGCGTGCGGGGCAACTTTCTGTTCAGGAACACGGGGTTGTGGACGATGTCGTTCGAAGACGAGTGGGCCGCGGAGAAGGCCGTCGCCATGAGGCTGAACCAGGCCGGCAGCACCGGCGGTTCGACGCCGGCGAAGGGATCGGCCGACTACGTGGTCGCGGACGACGAGCTAGGGGGTATCGGCCACGCCGCCTATGGGCTTTTCAACGGCCTCGAACCGGGCGGCAAGCACGCGAACGCGGCGAGCGAGACCGCCGGCACGAGCCTGAAGGGCGACGGCTTCGAAACCGGCGCGGCGCTCGCCGAGGTGAACCGCACCTGGGAGACGCAGGTGAAGACCCTCCTCCAGGCGTGCGCGCACATCTCCAACCACCTCGACTACACGAAGGCCTCAAGCAAGGCCGATGACGAATGGATCGAGGCACAGATGCGCATCGTCGGGCCCGTCGCCCCCGGGGCCGATGCGTCCGTTTCCGCCTCCAAGATCGACAAGTACTTTCGGTAAGGAGCTGCCGCCATGCCCACCTTCGAGCAGCTCCTCAACGCCAGACTCGGCCCGCTCGACACCGCCGCCACCCAGTGGACCGAGATGATCGGCAAGCTGACGGCCCTCCAGACCGATGCGTCGGCCATGAAGACCAAGGCCGACAAGTCCACCTGGAAGGGCGAGAACGCCACCGTCACCAAGGAGTTCGTCACCAAGACCGCGAAGGAGTTCAGCGACGCCGTCACCGAGGCCGAGTCCGTACGCGACCTCCTGAAGGACGCCCACGCCCTTCTCAAGTTCGCCCAGGACGACCTCAAGGACACCTACGAGAACCCGCCGCCGGGCATCACCATCTACCCCAACGGCGTCCTCAGTCACCGCGTCCACCCCGACCACAGGTCCAAGGACAGCACTGAACCCATCGCCACCGAAGCGCAGTTCGACGCACTGCGCAGCAAGCTCGAAGGCATCCTGCAGCGCGCCAACGAGGTCGATGAGCTCTGTGCCTGGGGTCTGCGGGCGCTGATCCGGAACCACCCCAACGACTTCGGCAGCACGGACCTCGGCGGTGTCGCCGACGCCAAGAAGATGCGTGCCGAGGAGAAGCAGCAGGCGGAGAACGGTCGCGAGGCTGCCAAGCTCTACGCCCGGTGGGACTACCTCGACGGCAAGGAGCGCGAGCGGCTTCTCACGCTCGTCGAGGGCGGGCAGGACTCGCCGGCGTTCTCCGCCGAGCTCATGCAGAACCTCAGCTACAACGGCCGCGAGGACCAGGAGGCGCTGCTGCTGCTCGCCGGCGGCCTGGAGGGCGGTGGCCGCGACGGCCAGGTCTCCGCCACCGATGCCCGCCTCTACAAAGCCCTGTCCGGTAGCCTCGCCACCGCCACCGCCACCGCCACCGCCACCGCCACCGCCACCGGCCCCGACTCCCCGATCGGGTCGCCCGGCGGCGTCACCTCCGCCTGGACCGACCGACTCGTCGCCATGGCCCGCGACGGCAACGGCCTGCCCGACCGGCACCCCGGGGCGCTCAAAGGCGGGGCTGCGGGCTGGAACGCCCTCACTCACCTGATGGCCGCCGACGCCGGAGACTCGACGTACGACCCGAACGTCAAGGGGTCCTCCCCCTGGAGCAAGGACAAGGACGACCCGGTCTACAGCGCAGCCTTCCTGACCGAGGTCGGCGACTCCATCCGCGAGTGGGAGACCAACGACAAGGACGCGTACGACGGCGTCATGAAGAACTGGCAGGGGACGCAGGAGGACCCGATGAAGGGCCTGCTGAACGCGATGAGCCGCAACCCGTCCGCCTCCACCCACTACTTCGACCCGAACACCACGGACAATCTGAAGTACTTCATGGAAGACCGGCACTGGCCCGGCGGAGACGTCGAGAACAAGATGCCGCCCGAGTCCCAGTACACCTCGGCTCGCGCCGAGTTCGGGGCAGCGCTGGAGGCGGCGGCGACCGGCCGGGCGCCGGGTACCCCTCTGCACCCCATTCCCGCCCACCACGACGGTGCGCAGACAGCGATCTTCGAGCGGGTGATGGACGAGTACGCCGAGGCGACGAAGAAGGACCAGAGCGCCGTCCCCCTCCCCATGCGCGTGCCCATGGGCGACATGATCGCCGACTACGCCTCCGACGTGCACCAGATACTTGGCAAGAGCATGGACGGGCCCACCGACTTCAACAACCTCGACATCGATCGGGGTGCCCTCACCCGGATCATCCGGTCCACGGCCGAGGACCCGAACGCCTTCGGCGTCATCCACAATGCGCAGAGCACGGTCATCGCCGACGGGCTCGACCGCTTCCCGGCGGACTCGTACCGGAAGGAGGACCCCGAGCTGCGTGCCTGGATCAAGCAGTCCGCGGCGGTACTGGGCCACATCGACGGTGTGCGAGGCGACATCATCTACGACCTCGGCCAGGCGCAGAAGGACGCGAACGGCTGGAACAAGATGATGAACTACCACATCATCGGCGCGCCCCTGACAGCCATCCCTATCGCTGGCGACGCCATCCAGCGCACGGTCGACGTCGGCACGGCCGCATACATGAACGAGCTGAACGCCAAGGTCGATGCCGAAACCCGCAACAACATGATCAACCACTACGACAACGGCGAGCGTCAGATGTACGCCATGCTGCGGGGGACAGCGATGGCAAAGGGGATCAAGGAGTCGGAACTGGACGTGAGCCCCGGCGAGTACGAGGACGGCCTTCAGCCGACTGCCCAGCAGTGGTACCAGAGCGGCATCAAGGACGCCGACATGAAGATGGGCCAGCCGTAGCGATGAACCGGAAGTACCTGATCCTGCCAGCCGCACTCGTGGTCGCGGCGGCCGTCGTGGCCGCCGTCCAGCTGTGGCCCAGTCCGCTGAAGGACCTGCGCGCACGCAATCTGTGCCTGGGCATGCTCACCAAAAAGACCGCGGGTCTCCTGAACGACGGCAACGGAGGCCGCCTCACCGTCGACGAGGAGACGGCGGACGGATCCGCGTCCAAGGCGTCGGACCCGGTCTTCTCCACCATCTGCTTCGTCAACCGGGACCCCGAAGGGGACGCGGCGGACCGGCTTCAGTACACCCTCGACGTGCGGCCGACCGACACCCTCAACAAGCCCGCCAAGGACGCAACCCCGGTCGGCGGCGGGCAGTCCGGCTGGATCGGGCCGCGCCAGAGCGAAGTCCAGCTCCCCGCCTCCTGCGCCAGACCCATGGGAACCAGCGCCCCTCACGTCACCGTGACTCTGAAGATCGCCCCGGGCGTCCTGGTCAAGGAGAACTGGGACACGGCAGCTCTGATCTCCAAAAGCCGCACCATCCTCCTGGAGGGCATCGACAACCTCACCGAGCAGTACGACTGCACAGCCTAGAAGCGCGAACGGGACTTCGCGCGATCAGGCGAGCTGGAGCGATCTGCGCCGGTGGTTCGGCCGACAGTACGTCTGCCGATTCGGTCGTGCGGTCCTCTCCGCGCCCGTCTCACCCCTCCTCCGGGGCCAACTGAGCCATCACCAACCCGTACAGCAACTCCGCGTCCACAAACTCCCCTTGCTGCGGCGCCCCGCACCGCCAACTCAGTGGGTACGTGTTGCCGGTCGATGCGGGGATTCCCACGTACTGGTCCCTGGCGGCCGGCCCGAAGCATCTGGCGCCCGGCGGCCAGTCGTACTCCTTGCTCGACCCGGGCGGGATCAGGAAGTACATCCACCTTCCGCCCGCCAGCTCCCGTACGACCGGGCCCGGTTCGCCCTCGGTGAAAGTTCCGAGGTGGTGCAGCACCGCCTCGCCCCGTATGCCCCGCAGTCGGATCGCGTCGAAGTGGATGCCGGTCAGGTGGAGTTGGTGCCCGGTGGCGGGTACCCATTCGGGGAGTTCCTTGCTCGTCATGACCCCAAGGATTCCGATGGCTGCGTAGCGTGACCAGGAGGACGCGGTCCACATCGAGGGGATGTAGTGAGGGTGGTGGTGACTGTGGGGACGAGTGGTGAGCCGTCACAGGTGCGGAGGCTTGTGGGCGAACTGATCCGTATCCACCGGGTACGGGCGGCGCTCACGCAGAAGGACGCTGCGGACAGGCTGTTGATCTCCGAGTCGCTGATGGGTGCGGCCGAGCGGGCGGAGCGCATCCCGACGCTGGAGTTACTGGCCGACGCGGACCGGGTCTTCGTCGCGGGGGGTGCGCTGAAGGCGTGCATCGAGCTGATCGACGAGGAGAAGTACCCGGCGAAGTTCCTGGACTGGGCGCGGCTGGAACGGAAGGCGCGGGTCATCAGCGCGTACGAGACGATGCTGATTCCGGGGCTGCTTCAGACGGAGGCGTACGCGTACGCCCTGTACCGGTCACGCAAACCCGCCTACACCGAGGACGAGGTCGTCCGGCACGTCGAGGCGCGGCTGGAACGGCAGGCGGTGCTGATGCGTACGCCTCCGCCACACGTGGGGCTCGTCATCGAGGAGTCGGTCCTGGACCGGACGCTCGGCGGCGCTGCGGTGCTGAAGGAGCAGCTGTTGCATCTGCTGGATTGCATGGGGCGGATGAACCACCTCACGGTGCAGGTGATGCCTGCGGATCAGCACACGCACGCGGGATTGAACGGGCCAATGCAGTTGATGTGCACGGCGGAAGGCCGCAATCTGGTGTTCGCGGAGAGCCAGGGCGGCGATAGGTTGATCTCCAGGCCGGAGCAGGTGGGCGATACGTTCGACCTCTTCGGAATCCTGCGGGCCCAGGCGCTCACCCCCTGGAAGTCGGCGGAGATCATCGAAACGAAGGCGAGACAACTGTGACCACCGGGCCCGAGCTCTCCTGGTTCAAGTCCAGCTACAGCAACAACGAGGGCGGCGCCTGTATCGAAGTCGCCTACGACTGGCGCAAGTCCAGCTACAGCAATAACGAGGGCGAGGCATGCGTCGAGGTGGCCGCTTGCCCTCACGCCGTCCACGTTCGCGACTCCAAGGTCACCGACGGCCCCACCTTCGCCGTCGCCTCCGCCGCCTGGACCGCCTTCCTGGCACATGCCATCGAGGGCTGACCGTGAGCGTGTCGCGAACTGCTGACCCCGGCCCCGCCGTTGTCGTCATCACCGGCGTGATGGCCTCGGGGAAGTCCACCGTTGCCCAGGGCCTCGCCGAGCGGCTGCCGCGGGCCGTTCATGTGCGTGGGGACGTCTTCCGGCGGATGGTGGTGTCCGGACGGGCCGAGATGGTGCCGGGGGCGTACGAGGAGGCTCTCGCCCAACTCCGGCTCCGGTACCGGCTGTCGGCGATGACGGCCGACGCGTACGCGGGCGGGGGGTGGACCGTCGTGATGCAGGACGTGGTGCTGGGGGAGGAGTTGGCCGCGTACGTCGAACGCGTGCGGACCCGGCCGCTGTACGTGGTCGTGCTCGCCCCCGAGCCGCGAGCCGTTGCCGAACGGGAGGCCGGGCGGGGCAAGAGCGGCTACGGGGCCGGGTGGACGGTGGAGTCGCTGGACCGGGTGCTCCGGGAGGAGACGCCGCGGATCGGGCTCTGGCTCGATACGACCGGGCAGAGTGTGGAGCAGACGGTCGACGCGGTGCTCGCGGGGCTCGACCGGGCACGGGTGATGGATGCGGCGGAGCTGTGCTGAAGTATCTGTGCGGCAGCCCAGGCGGACTGAGTATCGGCGCGCACGGAATGATTCAACGCGTTGGTTTCACCACATGCCCCAACGCGACGAGGCCGATGCCGATGGCGAGAAGTGAGGGCGAGTGGGCGTACAAGCTGAGCACCATGAGCAGCGCACCCGCTCCCCAGAGCCTGGGCTGTCGGACATGTCGCTGAAGCCGGCGACCCGGCATGCGGCCGAGCAGGAGGGCGTGGATTCCGATGGTCGTCCAAGCCACAGCCAGGGCGAGCATCGCGACAAGCATTGAGATGACCAGTAAGCCGAGCCTGACCGTACCTCCGGTGATTTGGTAGGTCCCCTCCCATCCGAGGATGCCTGGTGTGTCAGCGGCCGGGCGGCTCTTTTGTCATGCAGCGGTGTTCCGGCGCGCGGCGCCGGCGGAAGACCGGTCAGAGCTTGAACAGCACTCCGCGCCAGGTCCATCCCGCGTTGAGGACCGCGTTCCGCAGGGGATTCTTCATCTCCTGCGAGTCGAAGCCGAACGTCTCGACCTTGCGCCGGTGGCCGTCGGGCCCTCGCTCGTACGTCCACTCCTTGGAGACCGTGGGCGCCGGGCCGCGACCGTACTTGCGCGATACGGCAGGCCCTGATGGATCCCCGATCCGCGTCTTCTCCCACTGCTCGTCGAGGCTCCGCACCTCGCGCTTCGTGTGGACCAGACGCATGCGGATCTTGAGGGTCCGCTCCAGCTGTATGCGGGAGGAGGCGGAACCCACGGCAGGCAGCAGGATCCGCCACTCCGCGACCAGATCGGCCTTTTCCTCAGGGCGGGCGTTGCGCACGGCGAACGGCACGTCTGTGCCGTTGAGCGCGAGCAGTGTGGCCCGGACTTCCAGGGCGGGAAGCGGTGCGACGTCACTGGCTGGGTGCTTGGTGCCCATGTATGTGTCCCGGAGGCGCCCCATCGTCAGATCCCCGCCCCGGTGGTGGTGGTGAGCGTCGGCTTCTTCGGACGGGCCGGGAATCGGCGTTCCGGGGGGCGGATTTCGATTGGCAACGGCACTGCTGCGGGCATCTCGGGCCCTCCTTCCACGCGAATGTGCAGTCCCAATTTGCCACCGGGCGAGCCGAGATGGTGCCGGGGGTGTGGAGAAGAGGCTGTCGCTCATTTTCGGCCCCGGCTCCGACCCCCGGCTCCCGCGGGCGGATCCGACTGGATAGCGTGGGTGGTTGATGAATGCGGAGCCGAGGCTTCGGCAGCGCCAGGGATGTGGATACGGGGGAAAACGTGACGTTCGACGCGGAATGGGCGGCGCTTCGGGCGGAATCGGTGCAACGGGTCGATATGCGACTCAACAGCACCGGTGGTGGCAGTGGAGGGCAGAGCGGCCCCGCTGCCCCGGACCTGGCTGTCAATCGGGACGACCTCGGTGCAATCGGACATGATGCCTACGACCTGCGTACCCGGCTGTCCAAGGACGGCGACCACGCCCGGCCTTCGACTTTCGATGCGGCGATCGCGCTCACCAACGGCAGCTTCGAGAGTGGATCCGCACTTCTGAAGGTCCACGACCGGTGGAACACGCATCTGCATACCCTGCTCGACGCCTGTTCGCAGATCTCGAACCATCTCGACTACACGAAATCCGCCCATGCGAAGGACGATGTCCAGATCGGTGGCGATCTGCTCTCTGTTTCCAAGCTCAACGAGTATCTGAAGTAGTACGCGGGGGAACCAGTACATGCTGAAGTTCGAGGACATCGTCGACGCGCCTGTGACCAAGCTGAAGACGGCGGCCGATGACTGGTCGGAAATGGTCGCCAAGCTGGACCGGCTGGCCGAGGACGCTCAGGACGGCATGAAGGCCAAGGCGGACAAGGCCGAGTGGGAGGGCGTCAACGCGGGCGTCACCAAGGGGTTCATCGGCAAGACGGCCAAGGAGTTCAAGGATGCCGCGGCCGAGGCCAAGGGCGTCAAGCGGATCCTTGAAGACGCTCACACGGCCATCAAGAAGGCCAAGGACGACCTGATCGGTATCAGGGACGACGAGGGGCCCGCGGCCGGTATCCATGTCGACGCCAAGGGCAAGGTCACGGCACGGCACCCGATAGAAGAATCCGGCATCTCGCCGAACCAGGATCCCGACTACTTCGAAATTCTGGGCCAGCAGAAGAAGACGATCGAGGCCTGGCAGAAGAAGATCGACCTCATCGTTGACAACTGCAACGATACCGACGCCGCCTTCAAGAACGCCCTTGAGGCCAACGTCACCGGGCGCCGCGACTTCAGTGCGCCGAAGTACGAAAACCTGGACCAGGAGGAGGCGGCCCGCGCCGCGGCACTCGCCACCAAGGGCCGCGATATCACACACACCGAGCTGCGGGCGCTCAATGAATTGCTTCACGACAATGGCAATTCGCCCGATTTCGCGAAGGGCTTCTACGAGAAGCTCGGCCCGGAGAAGTCGCTCGCGTTCTTCGGTCAGCTCTCGACGGATACGTACGAGCACGGAAAGGTCGACAAGGAGCGGCTCAAGGACGTCCAGGCCCTCCAGAAGAACCTGGGACTCAACCTGGCCACCGCGTCCCACGACAAGGACTTCACCGCCGAGTGGGGGCCGGAGCTGCGCAAGCTGGGTACGGAGCGCGTCCCAGTTGGGGCGGGGCGTTACGGCTACGACGCCGCATATGGCTACCAACTGCTCGGCGGCATCATGCGCTACGGGAACTACGACGCGAAGTTTCTGAACCCGATCGCCGAGCATGTGGCCCAGTTGCACCAGAAGGACCCGGGCATGTTCGCCGGGACCAGGGTGCTGAACGGTCTGCTCACGAATCCGTTCAACCCCTCCGGCATCAACGGCGCCGGCTACGACCCGGCCATCGCCATGCTGGAGGCGCTCGGAAACAGCCCGGACGCGGCCAAGCACTTCTTCACTGATGATCCGACGGCCTACAACGAGGACGGCACGGTCAAGAAGGGCGCGCAGGCGGACCTGGGCAAGGACGAGCACGGCAACCCTGTCGAGAAGTACCTCGACTTCTTCGCGAACGAGAAGTGGGAGTCCTTCCCGGATGCCGAAAGCGGGGCCCAGGAGGGGGCGAAGGGGACGGCTGACTTCATGCCGGATGCTCTTGGACACGCCCTGGAGTCCGCAACCCTCGGTTACCCGTACGGTCATCCGGACGCGAGTGTGGTGCGGGATGCGGACAACGCGGAGGTCATGCGCCAGGTGATGGAGAAGTACGGCGCAGACGCCGGACTGCTGAAGCATCAGGAGGCCCTGGCGGACAGCCTCGGCACCATGGGCGCCGGGTACATCGACGACATCAACTGGTCGCTGGACAAGAATCACCCGGACAGCATCTTCGCGCCGAGCAAGAACCCGGACGGACACCTCGACTTCTCGGAGTCGGATGAGAGGAACGGCCGGGATCCCGTGCGCAAATTCCTCAGCACCCTGGGACAGCATCCGGACGCGTACGCCACGCTGTCCAAGGCGGAGCAGGTGTACTCAACCAGTCTGTTGGAGTCTTTGGTCGGTCCGGACGGAAAGTTCGACCAGGGGGCAGCCCGGTCGACGGTGCACGTTGGTGCCGAGGTCCAGGGCATGCTCGACCAGTCCCGTGCGGACCAGGTCGAGGCCACGAATATGAAGACGCACGAAGACTATGAGAAGGCGGTTGCCAAACGGTCGAGCTGGGTGGAATTCGGCGCCGCGACAGGCATTGCAGCCGGCGTTGCCTTCCTTCCGGCAACCGCTGCGGTGGGCACGGCCGCCGTACTCATTCCGCTGGCGACCGACACGGGCATCGGCGCGGTGGAGCAGGCCGTTGGTCAGGTCATCGGGGATGTTTCGGACAACTCTGTGGACAAACACAAGGAGAAGGTCGAGGAACTCACCGACGAGGAGCGGGACAAGATTTACTCCTCGGGTGAGGCCATGGCGGAGGCTCCGATGGAGCAGTTCCTGGACCGGCACACCACTGCTGAGGACAGAGGGTTCCGTCAGGACATGCTGGAGTCGATGAGGATCGGTTATGCCACAGGGAATGACCGCGAGAATCAACAGGGCAGCGCCCCGGAAACCGACTGATGCACACTGAAGAGGCAGGAAACGCGAGAATGAAGGTCGGAAAGTCTGTGCGTGGGGGAAGCGCGCTCTCGATAGCAGTGTTTGTGCTGGTTTTCGGTGTCGGGGCGGCGGGGTGTATTTCGGACAGGCCCGAGGAGCCCGAGGGGCCTTTGTATGTCGGGGCGGAGGAGGTCTGTGATGGGTTGTTCGCGGGGCCGATGGCGAAGAAGGTCGAGTCTGTTACGGACGCCACGGTGTTCGGCAGATCAGGGGCCCATGGGATGCAGGATGTCGTCGAGGCGCTCAAGGAGGGGTATGCGTCCGGCCATAGTTGGGCTGGTGGTGACAAGCTGTGCGTATTGGATCCGAAAGGGGGCAAGCAGGGGGACGTTGGGGGGCTGAGTTTCTCCATGTATGCCCCTCAGGATGTGAGAGACATCCGCCCCTCCGCCGACATTGACTATTATCCCATGGGGAAGCTGTCCGAGGTCGGACGCGGCAATGCGGGGCTCTATTTCGAGTGTGTCAGTCCTCACCTGAAGGGGTCGGAGGAGACCCCGTTGCGCATCGCGGGGGGTTTCGGGCGCGGGAACAAGAGGGCGCCTGACACGCGCGAATTGCGTGATGCCAATCTGGAAATCATCCACCGCGCGTCGCTTGCCGTGGCGAAGGAACTCCAATGCGAAAACAACGGCGGCCTGCCGGAGAAGCCCGTATTGAGGCCGTTCAAGAAAGGCATGAGTACCCCTCCGTCCCCAAAGGCTTCGGCTTAGTTGCGTGATGTCACGGCAATGGTTTTTGAGGTGAACCAGATGTGCCCAAGGATCTCGCCCGCTGTCATCAGTTTCTGGGTGAGCAGATCGTGGGTACGGTGATCGACGCGATGGGGGAGGGGGATCCGAACGTCTCCGCCCGTCGTGGGGTCAGGGATCTGGCCAGGGCGGCCGGCGAGGGAGGCCGAGGCGTGGACCGAGCCCCTTCGCCGACGCGCACTGGTACCTCAGGCTGGGGAAGGGCGCCGGGCCGAAGGGCGGTGCAAAGTGTGCCGTCCTTGTCGGGCTCCGCGAATCCGCGCCCGTATACGAGGAGGTCGGCGGGTGTCGTAAAGCGCTCAAGGGATTCATCAACGGTTTCGTGCCGTCCGCGCTGAAGGACCGGAACTGTTCCTGAAGAAATGCCGAAGCCCGCCCGGTGCGCATGTGGCGCCTGCTGGGCGGGCTTGGCGGCTGGAGGCCGTGACCGGAATCGAACCGGCGTAACTCGCTTTGCAGGCGAGTCCCTCAACCACTCGGGCACACGGCCGTGTGTTCCTCGTTGTGGTTCGACCGTAGGGCCGGGTGTGGTCGTCGCTCAAGGGCGCGGGGCGGGGTGCAATGCGACTGCCATACCGCGTTCACGATTCGATCCGCGGTCCTACGACCAACGGACCAGCGGTGGACCGTCCCGCGACAGGGGCCAAAGGAGATCTTGCCCCTTACTCTTGGGCTCATGAGTGCCCTGGAACCACGAGACACCGGTGTCGGCGTCGAAGCGGCGATACCGGTCCCGTCCACCGAGTCCGGAGGGGTTCTCGGGCGGAGTTACAGGGCGCTCAGCGTCCGCATCGTCTCCGTCGTGTTCCTGATCGCCTTCGAGGCGACCGCCGTGGGGACCGCGATGCCGGTCGCCGCCCAGGAGCTGCACGGGATCCCGCTCTACGCGTTCGCGTTCTCGGCGTACTTCACCACCAGTCTGTTCGCCATGGTGCTGTCCGGGCAGTGGGCTGACCGGCGTGGGCCGCTGGAGCCGCTGGCCACCGGGATCAGCGCGTTCGGGGCCGGGCTGCTGCTGTCGGGTACGGCGGGCGGCATGTGGATGTTCATCGCCGGGCGGGCCGTCCAGGGGCTTGGCGGCGGGCTGGTGATCGTGGCGTTGTACGTGGTGATCAGCCGGGCCTACCCGGAGCGGCTGCGGCCGTCGATCATGGCCGCGTTCGCCGCGAGCTGGGTGATCCCGTCGGTGGTCGGGCCGCTCGCCGCCGGGAGCGTGACCGAGCACCTGGGGTGGCGGTGGGTCTTCACCGGCATCCCCGTGCTGGTGGTGTTCCCGCTGGCGCTCGCGCTGCCCGCGATCCGGCGCCGGGCGTCGGGGCCGGCCGATCCCGCGGCGCCCGTCGAGCCGTACGACCGGCGCCGCATCCTGCTCGCGCTCGGGATCTCGCTGGGGGCGGGGCTGCTCCAGTACGCCGGGCAGGAGCGGAGCTGGATTGCGCTGGTGCCGGCTGTCGCGGGACTCGCTCTGCTCGTCCCCGCCGTGCGTGGGCTGCTGCCCGCGGGGACCGGCCGGGCGGCGCGCGGGCTGCCCTCGGTGGTGCTGCTGCGCGGGGTGGCGGCCGGGTCGTTCATCGCCGCCGAGTCGTTCGTACCGCTGATGCTGGTGACCCAGCGCGGGCTGAGCCCGACCTTGGCCGGGCTCTCGCTGGCGGCCGGGGGCGGGACCTGGGCGCTCGGTTCGTACGTGCAGTCCCGGCCGCGCCTGGAGCCGTACCGGGAGCGTCTGATGGTGGGCGGCATGGTGCTCGTCGCCGCGGCGATCGCGGCCGCGCCGTCGGTGCTGATCGACTCGGTGCCGGTCTGGACCGTGGCCGTGGCCTGGGCCTTCGGGTGCTTCGGCATGGGCATGGTGATCGCTTCGACGAGCGTGCTGCTGCTGAAGCTGTCGGCGCCGGAGGAGGCGGGGGCGAACTCGGCCGCGCTCCAGATCTCCGACGGGCTGTCCAACGTCCTGCTGCTGGCCGCGGGCGGGGCGGCCTTCGCGGCGCTCGGCGGCGGCGCGGTGGGGGCCGTGCACGGGGCGGCGGAGGCGGGGGGCGCCGGTTCCCATCCGGTGGCGTTCGCGGTGGTGTTCCTGCCGATGGCGGGGGTTGCGCTGGTGGGGGCGTGGGTGGCGGGGCGGGTGCGACAGCGTTAGTTGGTACCAGGATGGCCCCAGTGGTGGTACTTTTTTGGTATGGCTATGAATCTGCGTCTGCGTGACGACCAGCAAGAGGCGCTCAAGCTCCGCGCGGAAGAGGAGGGGCGGAGCATGCACGCCATAGTGCTTCAGGCGATTGATCGGTACCTGGAACAGGAGACGGACCGGCACGAGGTCCGCAGGCTCGGGGCGAAGTACGCGGTGCGTCACGCCGACCTGCTTCGGAGGCTTGGGGAGTAGTGAAGTACTTGACGGTCCAGGAGGTCCTGGACCTGGCGGAGCTCGCCTGTGGGGGGCAGCAGGTCGCGGTCCGCGATCTGGGGCTGCTCAGCTCGGCGGTTCACCGCCCCCAGTCCCAGATGTTCGGCATCGAGGCGTACTCGGATGTCTTCGAGAAGGCTGCCGCACTGCTTCAGTCGCTTGCCGTGAACCACCCCTTGGTGGACGGGAACAAGCGCATGGCCTGGATGTGCACAGTCGTGTTCCTCGACTTCAACGGTTCGGACATGGTCGACGTCGATCAGGACGAGTCGTACAAGCTCGTCATCGAAGTGGCGATGGGCAGTCTCGACGACGTCGGGCACATCGCTCGGCGCCTGCGTTCCCTGCACGCGGGCGTGTGAGCTGAGTCGCACTCGCGCGGAGCCTCGGTCCGTTCGTACGAGGTTCCGCGCGGCGCGCCGGTAGGGTGGCCCGGTTGTCCTACGGACAGCGCCCCACGTACCCGAGAGACCCGAACCGGAGACCGTGACTACTACCGCCTCCCACCACCTCTCACCCGCCTTCCCCGGCCGCGCCCCCTGGGGCACGGCCGGCAAGCTGCGAGCCTGGCAGCAGGGCGCCATGGAGAAGTACATCCAGGAGCAGCCGCGCGACTTCCTCGCGGTCGCCACGCCCGGCGCAGGGAAGACCACCTTCGCGCTGACCCTCGCGTCATGGCTGCTGCACCACCACGTCGTGCAGCAGATCACCGTCGTCGCGCCGACCGAGCACCTCAAGAAGCAGTGGGCCGAGGCAGCGGCCCGGATAGGGATCAAGCTCGACCCCGACTACAGCGCGGGTCCGCTGAGCAAGGAGTACCACGGCGTCGCGGTCACCTACGCGGGCGTCGGCGTCCGGCCGATGCTGCACCGCAACCGGTGCGAGCAGCGCAAGACCCTTGTGATCCTCGACGAGATCCACCACGCCGGTGACTCGAAGTCCTGGGGCGAGGCGTGCCAGGAGGCGTTCGACCCGGCCACCCGGCGGCTCGCGCTCACCGGTACGCCGTTCCGGTCCGACACCAACCCGATCCCCTTCGTCGTGTACGAGGAGGGCAACGACGGCATCCGGCGTTCCTCGGCCGACTACACCTACGGCTACGGCAACGCGCTTGCCGACGGCGTCGTCCGGCCCGTGATCTTCCTCAGCTACAGCGGCAACATGCGCTGGCGCACCAAGGCCGGTGACGAGATCGCCGCCCGGCTCGGCGAGCCGATGACCAAGGACGCCATCGGGCAGGCCTGGCGCACCGCCCTGTCGCCCACCGGGGAGTGGATCCCCAATGTGCTGAAGGCCGCGGACACCCGTCTCACCGAGGTCCGCAAGGGCATCCCCGACGCCGGTGGGCTCGTCATCGCCACCGACCAGGAGTCGGCCCGCGAGTACGCCAAGATCCTCAAGCGGGTGACCGGTGAGAAGGCGACCGTCGTCCTCTCCGACGAGAAGGCCGCCTCGAAGAACATCGACCGGTTCAGCGAGGACGGTTCGCGCTGGATGGTCGCGGTCCGCATGGTGTCGGAGGGCGTCGACGTGCCGCGTCTGGCTGTGGGCGTGTACGCCACCACCATCTCCACGCCGCTCTTCTTCGCCCAGGCCGTCGGGCGTTTCGTGCGCTCGCGCAGGCGCGGCGAGACCGCTTCCGTCTTCGTACCGACCATTCCGATGCTCCTCGACTTCGCCAACGAGATGGAGGTCGAGCGGGACCACGTCCTCGACAAGCCCAAGAAGGGCAGCGACGAGGAGAACCCGTTCTCGGAGGAGGACAAGCTCCTCGCCGACGCCGAGAAGCTGGAGGACGAGGAGACCGAGGAGCAGCTGCCCTTCGAGGCCCTCGAATCCGACGCGGTCTTCGACCGGGTGCTGTACGACGGTGCCGAATTCGGCATGCAGGCACACCCCGGGAGCGAGGAGGAGCAGGACTACCTGGGCATTCCGGGGCTCCTGGAACCCGACCAGGTGCAGTTGCTGCTCCAGAAGCGGCAGACCCGGCAGATCGCGCACAGCCGCCAGAAGCCGGCCGAGGACGCCGATCTGCTGGAGAAGCCGGCCGAGTCGCGGCCGGTGGTCACGCACAAGCAGCTGCTCGGACTGCGCAAGCAGCTCAACACGATGGTGTCGGCTTACACGCATCAGAGCGGCAAGCCGCACGGAGTGATCCACACCGAGCTGCGGCGGGCGTGCGGCGGGCCGCCGAGTGCGGAGGCCACGGCCGGGCAGATTCAGCAGCGGATCAAGAAGGTGCAGGAGTGGGCCACGCGTATGACGTGAGCCGACTCCTGTGAAGTGCCGGCCCGGGGCGGGGACAGCGGTCCTCGTCCCGGGCCGGCGTCGTTCGTGCGGATCGCGTGCGGCTGCCGGGCGTATCGCTACCGGACGAACGCCGCGGGCCGGCTGGCCGTGGCCACGCACGGAACCGTGGCCGCGCACGGAACCGTGGCCGCGCGACGCTCAGCGCGGACGCGGCGAAGGTCGAGCCCGGCGGGACGATCGCCCTCTCCGGCGGCGACCGGCCGACCGGGACCATGCCGCCGCCGCGCTCTGCGCCGCCGACGGCAGTGCCTGCGACAGCGGACGGATCAGCGGTTCCACGCTCCGGATCAACGCCGGCGGAACGCTCGCCGGTACGGTCACCGTGGCTGGATCCACGCGGCGTTCACCGTCCAGGACGAGACCGTCCCGGCCGGACCGTCCTTCGCGCTCTCGCCCTGCGAGGGGCCCGTCGGCACGGTGGTCCAGGTGACCGGCCGGGGCTTCGCCCCCGTGGCGACGGTCGCGGTGACCGGCCGCACCGCGGACGGGAGGCAGACCTCGGACTCGTACGTCACCCGGGTCATCGGACTCGACGGCACTCTCGCCCTCGACTGCACCGTCCGCGACCCGGCGACGAAGGCGATCAGGGCCTGCGAGGTGCTCGTGAACGGAAAAAAATGTTCAGCAGTCGTTCACAGTGAGTTAACGACGGTTCGCATCTGGTGTGCAGAGCGGCGCCGGACCGTCCTTCGACCTGGACGCGCGTAGACGTCCAGGTTTCGGCCGGCGCCGCGCTGACCGGCGCTTATGGTTCTGCGCCGCGACTCCGCTTTCGCCGACGCCCGGATTCTGGACGAGGTCTTCCGCTGAGCGGACTGGCTCGCTACTGTCCCCAAAAATGCACGCCCCGTGGCAATGCCGCCGCGGAGCGCAGCCGGTTGCCTTGGCCAGGCCGGCGGCCTCTCCGTGCGTCGCCGCTGGGACCGGTGGCACACATCCCGTGGGAATCAGCCGCCGCCGCTCACCAAAGAGGAGAGGGCGTCGTGACCGCGGAGACCTCCCAGACGCTCGACCGGGGACTACGGGTCCTCAAACTGCTCGCCGACACCGACCACGGCCTGACCGTCACCGAGTTGTCCAACAAACTCGGTGTCAACCGGACCGTGGTCTACCGTCTGCTTGCCACCCTGGAGCAACACGCCCTGGTACGCCGCGATTTGGGCGGCCGGGCCAGGGTGGGCCTCGGCGTGCTCCGC